>CAYJNA010000005.1:0-53087 GCA_964371225.1 uncultured Desulfovibrionaceae bacterium | reverse complement strand
TCCAAATACCCCTCTCGGGGGCGCCGGAAGCAGATGACGGCTAAGTAAGTCGTGGTAAAAGCACGCCAAAAGCATCACACATGACGCCCTTGGCGGCAAATCCTTTGTAAATACGTCCTGTGGTATTTTTAATATGTTCAGAAAGGTATATGCCAGCTTGCAAGATATTTTCTTGATTAAGCTCTTTGCCTTGTAAAAAGGTCTCGGCTTTTTCTAAATGTACTGCTTTTGGGGCTATGGCTCCCACATAAATATGGGCTTTTTCCACTGTTTTTCCTTGCATGGTGCAACCAAGAGCTATGCCAAAACGGGAAATAGTTACTTTTTTTCGTGAGCCCATTTTATAAAAAGCAGAAATAAAACTGGGCTTTGGAGTATGAAACTCTGTAATCAATTCATTATACGCCAAAGTATTTTTACCGGAAGAAAGCATAATATCTGCCACGGGCAGTTGGCGTGTACCTTGCGCCCCTAAAATGCTGGCAGTGGCTTGAAATAAGCATAATACCGGTAATAAGTCTGCCGCGGGGGAAGCATTGGCAATATTGCCCCCAAGGGTGGCCTTATTGGCTATTTGCCATGAGCCCACAGTGGCGGCGGCATCGGCCACAGCCGGAAGATACTGTTGTACGAGGGAGTTTTTTTCAAGATTGCGCATGGTGGTGTAAGCACCTAAGCGTAAATAATTCTCGTGTTCGCTCACGCCTTGTAGCTCTGGTATATGCCCGAAATAACAAAGCTGATCAGGGCGTACGCCTTTATTGAGTTGTATGATAAGGTCTGTACCACCGGCAAGAATTTTGCTCTGTTCTGTCATGCCTGCAAGAACGCTTTGTGCCTCTTGCAAAGAAGTGGGGCGATGGGATTGCATATTACTTCCCTCCCTTATTCAGCATTTGATATTCTTTGGCGGTCTTATCCACAGCAGCAAGTATTTGTGTATAGCCCGAACAGCGACAAATATTACCGGAAAGTGCTGTGCGAATTTCTTCTTCGGTAGGGTTAGGGTTTTCACGTAATAAGGCTTCAGAAGTCATAATCATACCTGAAGTACAAAAGCCACATTGTATGGCTATTTCATCCACAAAATTTTGCTGTATGGTGGAAAGCTTGCCCAGATGCGCTTCAGAAGAAAGCCCTTCAATGGTAAGCACTTTTGCACCTTCCATTTGGCAGGCTAACACAAGGCAAGAATGTACGGCTTCGTCATTGAGTATGACAGTACAAGCGCCGCATTCGCCCTCGCCGCAACCTTCCTTGGTGCCGGTGAGGTGGAAATCATCCCGTAAAATATCTATAAGGCGTTTGTCATCGGGCACATGCACACTGACAGCGCGATGGTTTAAAGTAAATTGTAATTGCATTACGCTCTCCCTAACGAAATTAAATGCTGTGCAAGGGTGTCGGGAATGAGGGGTATGGCGCCAAGATCTGTATCAAGAGCATCATTGATGGCGCTCAAAAAGGCCGAGGCGGCCGGCACTATGGCGGCTTCACCAATGGACTTGGCATTATAAGGCCCTTGTGTTTCGCCGGCTTCAATGAGTTCAACGCGTACCTTGGGGGCTTCAAAAGCATTCACCACATGATAATCTTTTAAGCTTCCCTTGGGGACGCCTTGCCCATTGATACCTACATGTTCATAGAGCACCGCACCCATGGCCATGGTTACTGCGCCTTGAACTTGCGCCACGCACATTTCACGATTAATGGCCTGCCCCACATCATGCACAGCCACATAATCAAGCACTTTGGTAAAGCAGGTATAGGTGTCTACCTCCACATAGGCAAAGTGCGCAGCGGCTACCAAGTCATTGGTCTGGGGTATATGCTCATAACTATAAAAAGGGTTACATTTGAGCACTTGCTGGCATTGTTCCACCAATTGAGTAAAGGTGAAGCGTGTTTCAGGCTGTGATGTGGCAAAGATAACTTTTCCTTGCATGTCCACATCTTCCACGGGCACTTTAGTCAGGGTGGAAAAATGCTCTTTCATGCGTTGGCGTAAACCCATGGCAGCTTCATAAGCGGCCTTTCCCAAGACGTAAATGGTGCGGCTGGAGAAACAGCCAATATCAAAGGGGGTGACGTTGGTGTCCCCTTCACCCATGTACACATCGGTGAGTTCCAGCCCCATGGCCTCGGCAACAATCATGCTAAAAGCTGTGACAGTGCCACAACCATGATCGTGCAAAGTAATGTTACAACGTACAGAACCACTTTCGGTAAGGGTAATATCCACGCGACCAAAATCTGTTTTTGCAGGGTAGAAACCGGAAACATGCCCTCCCAAGGCAACACCAATACCGCGCTTATATCGGGTATTTTGCGCATTGAATGCGGTTACTTCTTGCTGACGTGTATGCCAATGGAAAAGCTCTTTACCACGTAAAAGGCTTTCTTTGGCTTGAATATTACCTACACTTATGCCTTTAATGTCAGTATTATAGGCAGTGTGTGTGTTTTTCAGGCGAATATCTACGCGGTCCATGCCTAAACGCTTGGCGGCAAGGTCAAGGTTGTGTTCAATGATAACAGTGGCTTCTGGGCTTGTCCAACCACGGAAGGCACCGCTGACACTGGTATTGGTAATAACAGCTTTGCCCACATAATGAATATGTTCACATTGATAAATTTTGGTGAATTTAGTGCCTAAGGTGTTGGTGTAATTAACGGAGTTTCCCACATAGGCGCCGGCGTCCAAGGACACATCACAAAAAATATTGACCATACGTCCGTCGGGAGTATAGTCAATATGCATGGCAGCTTCTACAGGTGAGCGGCAAATTGTGGAAATAATACATTGTTCGCGTGTATAAACCAATTTTACAGGGCGTCCCACCGCACGTGAAGCAAGGGCAGTGGCGGGCTCTAATATCCATTCTTGTTTACCGCCAAAGGAACCGCCCATGGTGGTTTTTACCACGCGAATGGAAGCAAAATCCATATCAAACATTTGCGCCAATAGGGTACGAATGCCAAAAACAGCTTGGCTTGGAGAGTATACCGTAAGGCTTTTGCAATGCGGGTCATAATGGGCAACGCAGGCATGTGGCTCCATGCATATATGGTTAATGCGTCCAAGCTTGCTAGTGCTTTGCACGTTAATGAGGTCAGTATCGGTATTTTTCGTGCCGGCTTCAAAGGGCAGAGCAGGGTAGACAGCCCCTTGTTCATGGACATGGTTGATGATGCCGGTGAGGCTTTCTTGTATGGTGAGGGCGTGGGGGTATTGCTCATACTGCACTTCTATGAGTTCCACAGCGCGGCGCGCAATGTCCACCGTGGTGGCTATGACCCCGGCCACACGATCGCCCACAAAGCGTACATGCTCATTAAAAACACGTTCATTTTGCACCAAGGGCTGACCCAATTGCGTTTGATAGCGATTGTATGTGTTATGTTCAGCATTAAAGCAGTGTAAAATCTCCACAACCCCTTCCAAAGCTAGAGCTTTAGAACAGTCCAGATGTACCACTTTGCCATGGGCTATGGGGCTAAAAAGTAGAGCCATATGTAGCATACGGGGCAGTTCCATATCTGCTGCGTAGCAGGCTGTACCTGCGGCCTTGGATGGGGCATCGTGAATGGGATAAGAGTGTCCGATGTGGCGCACACTTCCTCCTTTATATGTTTAAGCCTTTATATCATTAAACTAGGGCAGATAAGGCTTGTCTTCCCCGTACATAGAGCTTGCTAAAGCAAATGCCTTATGCACGGGGATATATGTAATGTACGTCTTAAAGGGATAGAACCTTTAAGCTTTGCCTGTTAAAAAATAATGTGCGTTGCGGCAGCCACCAAGGGAATGGCAAGAGCCGTACGTACAAGAAAAATTAGTATAAGTTTCCAAGGGGACAATGGTATCTTACTTCCCAAAATGGCTGTGCCGCATTCGGTAAAGAAGATAATCTGGCAAATGGATAAAAGCACTATGAAGAAAGATGCTTCTTGTGCCACACCTGAACCTACAAGTAAGAGGGTGGGCAAGGTTACTTCCACTATGCCTATGAGCACAGAAGGAGCGATGATTTCGGCATTGGGAATACCCAAAGCTTGCAAAATAGGCGCAAAGGGTATGCCTAAATATTTAAAAACGCTGGTATAATAAACAAGTGTAAGTACGGTGGTGGCTATGGCCACAAGTACACAAATGGTTTGATGGGCAAATTTAAAACTGGTGAGTAAGTTTTCATAAAAATCTTTGATGGTAAAGTCTTTACCGCGATGGACGCCTTCGCTGATAGCATGGTCAAAGCGTTCTTTGAAGGACATTTTTTCGGGAAGGTAGTCCGCTTCGCTTCCGTCAATACAGCGATCATTGATGAGAGAAATGGGCGGAATGCGTACCATAATGGCGCCCATAATAAAAACTATGATAAAGGAGGCTATGATAAAGGTATCATACATGGAGGTAAGGCCGGCAAGGCTGGCTAATACACCAATATAACCTAAGCTGATAACGCTAAAGTTGGTAACCACGGCGCAGGCTTGTCTTTGTGTATAGGCTTTTTTCTCGTAATAGAGGCTGGTAAAGTATACGCCTACGGCAGCAGAGGCTACAAAAGAAGAGAGCATATCCACGGCGGCGCGTCCGGGAAGTTTAAATACAGGGCGCATGATGGGCTCTGTAAGTGTTGATAAAAATTCTACAATGCCTGAACGAATGATAAAAGAAACAAGGCTACCGGCAATGAAAATGGTTAAAAAGACTATGCCAGCCATTTTTAATACATTACCACCAATTTTAGGGTGTTGAATAAAACCTATATCAGCGCCGGTGAGTACGAGTAAAGCTATGATGGAGCTTATGGTGAAAAGTGTACGGCGCACCACACCAACCCCTTCAAAGTATTTTTGGAGGAGCTTATTCTTGGTAAAGTAACTTAAAGCTAAAATCACTGTAAGTGCGACTATGAGAGTGCCGGAAAAGCTTTCAATGCCAGCCCCTATGATGCTTCGTGCATAGCCAATGAAAATAACAAGAGGAATCTTGCCTTCATGGACTGGGATAAAGAAAATTAAAACCCCTATGAAGCTAAGGAGTAAAAACTTAAAAACATTTTTACCCTGTAGGGACGCCCGTGCATTGGCAACGGGTGTGGATGAATGACTCATAGCTGCACCTTTTCTTGTTAAACGTGAATGAAACGAACTTCCTCCTGAGTACATGCCATAAGTTTGTCTATCAAATGCCCATAAAGCTGATTGTAGTGTAGCAAATACGCGACCATGGATAGTAAGTGCTTTTACGCATTGTACTCTTTTTTACTCATACCATTCTTTTTTTTAAAAAATTTCATGAGTGAATGCCCATTACAAAAAGTTTCACCATGTGAAACTAATGGTTCATTTTCTATATTGGTACATTGTGTACAAAAATATGTCCAGCCCCAAACGGTATTTTTTGATAGATATTTTCTTCACATAGAACGCGAGCTTCAAAGCTCTTTTAGAGATATAGGGAATACATCTGGGGGTATTGTATGCGGCATAAAATTTTGCACTGGCAAAAATTTTGTAAATTTCATGAAATCGTGTAACGTTTATATGTAGTCGCACTGAATGGGAGGCCTTATGTTTCAAAAAGAACATGCTGTGTGTTTTAGCGGGTATAGATTACATAAATTTGCAGATACAGATTCTCTACCTTGTATACAAGAGCGTTTAGGGCAAGCTGTAAAGTCTTGTATAGATAAGGGGTTTTCTGTTTTTTATGTGGGTATGGCCGATGGCTTTGATATGATGGCCGCTGAAGAAGTGGTAAAATGCAAAGAGCTTTATGCGCACATTCGTTTTGTGGCTGTCATTCCTTGTCATAATTGGCGTGAATTTTCCCAACATGAAAAAAACGTGCTGGATAAGGCGGATGAAGTCATTGCTGTGGCGCAGCGTGGGGGTGTCAAGTCGTATCACAAACGTAATCGTTATATGGTTGATAATGCCGCCGTACTTATTTGCTATTATAGTGGTAGCGCGGGAGGAACGCGGTATACTGTTACGTATGCACAGCAAAAAAAACTTGAAATAATTAATATTTGGTCTGATGTTTCCAGCCATACGGCTCCCGCATACGGAAGTGTGCAGGAGCCTTAGAATGTACTAATCGTCGTCGTCGTCATCATCATCGTCGTCATCGTCGTCATCATATTCCATCACTTGGGAACATCCTCCGCAGCCTGTGAGAGGTGCGCTTAGCATAAGAGCCACAATAATAAGAGCAATGCGTGCTTTGTTTCCGGTAAAATGAAACATACCCATACGTTTTCTCCTTTGGTGTAAAATTGTATAATACTGTGTCCACATAATTCTTTAGTGGGCACAATGTCATGGGGCGCAGATATTATTTTTTATTTTGACGCCAGCATTCGCCGTAGATATTGCGTGTAAAATCTTTCACAGCTTGATCCTTGGCCCAGTCTTCAATAAAAACTTGATTGGTTTTATACGCGCGATGAATGAGCTTTTCCACCCCTTCATTGCCTTGAGAGCGGTCTAACATGTATTTTAGTGATTTACCATCCTGACGGGCGCGCATAATGCTACCGGCAAGTTTGGAAATTTCGTTACAATTCACCCCTGCGGCTAGGGCAGATGAGGCGGTACCAAGGCTGAGCATAAGACATAGTATGGCAAATTTTTTCATATAATACCCCTGTTGTTAAAATGTTTTGCATTGTAAAATGACATGGTTGTAATCATAGCGTTTTTTAAGTTCCCCTAATGCTACACCAATGATATGGAAGGCATTTTCTTCTTTGGGCGTAAGGGAGTAAGCGTCTGTAGGGCGTGAAAAAAGACTGGCATAGGGGAATGGCTCATAGGACATACGAGCAGAAGGGGTGCAAGCGTACTTGCACAGAAAAATACGGGGAAAAATGAAAAGAATGGAAAGAATTTGGCGCACGACTACCCCCTAAACAAATGATAATATGTAGCGAGTAATACGAGTACCTTTTTAGTATAGCAGCACAAAAAAAATGTAAACAGTAAAATATTTGAAAGAGTGTATCTTAAAAGAGAAATACTCATTACGGCTATGGTAATGCAAGCTTTTATGCCAGTACTATTTTTTATTTATCAATAAGCTCTTGTAAGTATTTGCTGTTGAATATTTCAATGTAGTTACGGCTTACCTTGCCTATGATGCCGCCCTCACGAAAATCATGTAAAACCTTACATACTGTGCTACGGTGTAAGCCTAAAGAAAGCGCCAATTCACCTTGAGAAATACCTTTTTGTGCCCTTTGATGTAAGGGTGTTTGGGCAAAGTTTAAAAGATATTGTGCCACCATAACTTCAGGACTAGGCTTTAAAGACTCAGCAATAATGCTTAAGGCGGCTCCTAGCTTGGCACCCATGGAGCTTATGGCATTGGTAATAAGGTCAGGGTGTTGGCTGATGAAAGCTGTGTCTTGTAATAAGGTGGCAGGAAAGTTGTATACCACGCAAGGTTCCACAGCTTCTTGACGAATGCTATACCTTTGCCCTTCGTACAATAAACCTACTTCGCGAAAAAGGCAGCCCGGCCCAATTTGTAAAATAAGGCGTTCTTTGGAACTAAAAGTGTGGCAGTACAGACGCACAGTGCCACTTTCCAATAGAGAAAATGTGGTTTGTTCACCGCTATTATGCCATACATGCCCTGTAGGAATTTCTTGTAGCTGCCCCAAGGGAAGTATATTGCGCCATGGGGCATTGGCATTTTGTAATGTAAAAATATTATTATTCTTTTTTATGTTTTGTATACGACCAAGCATGCATGTTCTCCTCATGTATTCCAAGCAAGGGCATATACTATTAAGCTCTAAAGGTAAAGGGACTTAGACGTGTTTTAGCTATTAACGCCGCTATGGCCTTTGCGCGCTTGAAATGTTTTGTAGACCTTTATAAGCTCTGCTTGAGAAAGTGCTTTATAGCTTTCTATTTCTGTGTGCCAATGTTGATGACGAGCCTTCTCTAAGCCCTGTAAAAAATCAGCGGTGGGGGCATATTGATGTATAGTTAACAAACGTCGCACCATAAGTGCCATACCAAAGGGGTTAAGTTCTTGCGGACAGCGCACAGCGCACATGCCGCATTGTATACATTCTAAGGAAAGGCTACGTACTTTTTCAAAATCACCTTTACGCAAGGCGTGTACATAGCCCAGTACATGTAATTGTAAGGGGCATGATTTACTGCATGTATTGCAATTTATACATTTTTTCAGGTTGGGATATATCTTTTCAATGGCGTCCAAAGTGCAAGGGGTGCTGCTTGCGTCATATACACCTTCTTGCCCTTGTACATAGGGCAAAAACATAAGAGTCATATGGTCTTGGGTTAGGGTTTGACAGGCAAGACCCACGTGCCAAGGGGCATCAGCCACACGAAAGAGCACAGCGCAAGCACCGCAAATGGCGCCTCTACAGCCACAACCACGGGTGAGTTTAAACCCTGCGTATTCCATGCAAGTCATGATAGTAAAACCTGCCGGTACGGTATAGGCATTGCCTAAAATATATAATGTATGTGTTTTTTGTGTATTTGTAGGCATATTTTTTCCTTTTGGCACAGGTGACGGTGAAATTTACAGTGTAAAGGCTTTATCAAAACGGTATTCAGGTAAGAGCAAAGGCGCACAGGTATTTTTATATATATCATGTGCTTGAAACTCTTGCTCATGCATATGTACATGATGTATGTTATATGTTTCACACGCACTTGTTTTGCCTTGTGCTATATCTTCCACCGCTTGCTGCGCGGCCACATGCCCGTACACAAAAATGTCCAGAAGGGCATTGCCGCCGAGGCGATTTTTCCCATGCACGCCGCCAGCCACTTCCCCTGCGGCATACAGATAGGGCACAGTGGTACGGGCTTTACTATCAATGCTCAGGCCGCCGTTTTGATAGTGTTGGGTAGGGTAAACCAAGATGGGGTCAAGGGCAGGGTTTATACCACAGGCCATAAATCGATGATAAATACTCGCAAATCGGCGTTTAAAGGTGCCCTCACCATGTAATTTGTCAATGAGTGCCGTGTCTAGCCAGAGTCCTTTATTGCCTGTGGGGGTGCAAACATGCTTTCCATGGCCAAAGCTTTCTTGGATAATGGCGGCGGCTAAAGCATCGCGCGTTTCAAGATTACCTATGAACATTTCCCCTTGTGAGTTTATAAGCTGTGCCCCTTGGGCGCGTACAGCCTCTGAGATGAGCAAGCCCAGAAGGTGATGGGGCCAAGCTGTGCCAGTGGGGTGATATTGCACCGAATCCATATGTACAAGTTGGGCGCCGGCTCTGTAACCCAATACCAAGCCATCGGCAGTGGCACCGTAAAAATTGGATGTGGGAAAGCGCAAGGGATGTAAACGCCCCATGCCGCCGCTGGCTAGGATGACAGCTTTGGCATGGACAACATGATAATGTTGCGTGTCTAAATTTTGTAAAATGGCTCCCACGCATGCGCCTTTGTCATCTAAAATGAGCTCTACGGCGGGGCAAAATTCCTTAATATGCAGATTATTGTGGCGCGCTTCATCATACAAACAGCGCATCATTTCAAGGCCGGTAATATCTTGGATGGAGTGGGAGCGAGTGCGTGAATGTCCGCCGGGGCGATGGGTAAAGTATTCACCGTCTTGGCGTTTATCAAAATAGACCCCAAGGGAAGCTAACCAATCAATAATTATGGGACCTTGGCTTACCATGGTTTGTACAAGGTCAGGGTCATTGTGAAAGCGCCCTCCCACCATGGTGTCTACAAAATGTATGGCGGGGGAATCTTGCGCAGCGGTGGCGGCAGAAATACCGCCTTCAGCCATGACGGTATTAGAATCTAAAGTGCGTAATTTTGTGCTTACCATGATGTTCAGGGACGTATTTTTTTTAAGCCACAATGCCGCCGCAAGGCCTGCACCGCCACTGCCAATGATGAGCACGTCGGTGTTGTCATGGGCTTTGCGCACATCCACGTGTTTTCCTTGTGCACAATGCAAAATATGCGCAGGGGATTCAAGCAAATCTGCCACTTCTTGTGCCACTGTGGCACCGCAATTACAGCCCACACGTAGGGGACGCTTTATATCTGCATTAAAATCAGGGTGAAATTTTTGTAAGAGTGCCGCTTTGTCGTCAAAAGTAAGTTCAGGGTAAAGGCAATGCAAACGCTGTTCGCGTGTGGCATGGAGCTTTGCTAGGGAGTCTTGCATGCAATGGGGATAGGACATAAGTACCTCTCAAGGCTATGATGCAATGTTTTTGTAATTGTAAATGTGCTGCTGACGTAAACATTGTAAAGAAAATTTGATGTATAAGGAAGTATAATTTTATAGTGTTATAAGTATTATACTGGCAAGCGTTTTGTTATAAGTAAGGTAGTCTGCTTTAGAAAAAAGAATACATGCGCAATAAAAATTTGCCATACGGATAGATGCTGGCTTTGTGTGTACTAAAATACCTTTAGAACAATGTTATAAGATGAATGAAATATCGGTGAGAAGCTGTTTTTTGTGCTTTGTATACATTTATAAATTTACATAAAGGAACATAAAGCAAGAATGCTAAGGCGAAAATCCTAGTCGTATTGTAGTGAAAGAAATTTATAAGCTGCACTTTTCTTGACAGTGTAATGTCTTTTTTCATAGGATGCGTAAATTTTGTAGAACTTATTTTCGAGGAGCATTTTTATGCAAGATACAGTAACATCAAATCCCACCACCGAAGACTCAAATTATCGTTATTATGCGTTTATTAGCTATTCGCGTAAAGATAAAGTTTGGGGAGAATGGGTTCAAAAAAAGATAGAAAATTATCGCTTGCCCACAGCTTTGCGTCACGAAGATTCAAAAGCAGAGGGGGAAATTCCTAAGTTTGTGCGTCCTATTTTTAGAGACACCACCGACATGATTCCACAAGGCGGGCTTAGTGTTACTCTTAAGCAAGAATTGCTACAGTCAAAGTATCTTATTGTTATTTGCTCCCCTTCCAGTGCAAAGCCTAATGCACAAGGAAAACACTGGGTTAATGCTGAAATTGAAGAGTTTCAAAGGCTAGGTAGGGGGCATCGTATTGTCCCTTTCATTGTGGAAGGAGACCCTGAAAGCCTTGATGCTTCCCTGCAATGCTACCCGCCTGCTTTGGCAAATCTTGAAGATAAGCCTTTAGGTATTTCTGTACATGAAAATGCCAATGCGCATTCAAAAGTACGCCCTTTCTTACGCCGCATTGGTCTTGATGGTGCGGCCAATGATGCTGTGCTAAAACTTTTAGCCGTGCTGCTTGGGGTGCGTTTTGATGATCTTAAACGACGCCACCTCATACGGGCGCGCCAACGCGCCATGCTGAATACCGCTATTGCTTGCTCCTGCATGGCTTTAGGCTTTTGGTACTATGATGCTAATTATCGTGAAAAAATCTATTATTATGCGGATTATGTAGAAAGATATGGCGTTCCTGAGGGTATTTACCCCTTAGAAAAATCTGAGGCATATGGAAAAGATAGATTTTACCGCTTTAACTATGTTGGTGGTAAGTTAAAAGAATTGACTGCCTTAGATAATAATGGCCGTGTGTCTACACATGATGCCTTTTGGGAAGACAGACCAAGTAGAGCTCTTTTTGGTGATTATGATTCCAATGGTCGCCCAAAAAGTGTGCAATATTTTGATGATGAAGGTAATGAAACACGCTTTTTCACGTGGACGCAAGATAGAAAAGCCGTTGATTTTAAGCAATCCAAGAGCATGGACAGTAGTTCGCCCTTGGCTTTGTCGGCAAATATGACCAATCTGAGTGTTCACAGAGATAAAAGCGGGGCAGCTCAAAAGAAAAGCACCATTATACGTTTTTTATATGAGTATGATGCATCCGGCTTTGCTAAAAAAATGTCTTTTATGTCCTCCATTTGGGAAGGTGATTTTATAAGCGATGTCAATGGTGTGTATGGGTATCTTTATGAAAGAAACGAGCATAATGCCATTGTTAAAAAAACCTTCATGGGTGCTGATGGAAAACCCATGCAAATTCAAAACGGTACCAGCAGTATTATTTTTGATTATACAAAAAATGGTTTATTTGAAAGTATACGCTTTGTAGACATGGAAGGGAATTTAGTTGAACAAGAACGCGGATATGCAAAATTATTGCTTGTCTATTCTGCTAAAGATACTTTGGAAGAGATGCAATTTATAGGTAGTGATGGAATACCCTTTGCTATCATTAAGGCTGTTCTTGATCCTCGTGGAAATGTGATAGAAAGCCATTACTTAGATGCGAATCGAAAGCCTTTGCAAACGGCTAGTGGTTATGTGAAAGAAAAACTTAAATACGATGCGCAGGGTAATAAAACTGAAGAAGCTTATTTTGATATTGATGATAATCTTGTTTTAAGCGGTAAAGGTTATGCCATTATTAAAATGCTTTATGATGCTCACGGGAGAATATTGGAAGAAAGATATTACGGTGTAGATGGTAAACCTGTTTTAAATAGAGATGGTTTTGCAATATATAAGACAAAGTACAATGAGCAAGGCCGTATTATTGAGCAATCTTATGGAGATGTTGATGGTAAGCCCATACTGATTGATAATATTGCAAAAATGACTTTTGCCTATAATGAAAAAGGTTACCTTACAGAAGCGGCCTTTTTTGATACTGCAGGGCAGCCTGTTTTGAGTGCGCACCAATGCGCCAAAATAGTTCAAAGTTATGATTCTCGTGGTAATAGAACGAAAGTTGCTTTTTTTGGTGTAGATGGTAAGCCCATTATGAGCTTTTTAAAGTGCGCCAGTGCTACTTTTGTCTATGATAATTTAGGGGAAATTATTGAAGTGAAAAAATATGATGTGGATGGCAATCTTCTAGAAGATTAGCCTAAGAGAGAGTGGACGCTGTGGGTTATACACGCCATGTAAAATAAGCCGTCACGTGCTTACGGCGTCCCCGAAGGGGGTATTTGGAGTGCGCGTACCTTTCTTAAAAACCAATGGAAACACGTTTTTCAGCATCAACTAGATAACATTTCTTTCGCTGTGTAGCAGCTCATTACGGTCTCGCGCTTTTAGGTGCGAGGCCGTTTTTTGTGCTAAAAATACATTACTGTAGAAAAAGTTATTCTACCCATATTTTATACAAATATGTCTAAAATCTGTAATATATTGAAAGTATAGATATAATTTCTGAATATGGCGTAAAAAAGGTTGAGTGTTCAATCAATAACAGTTCATATGCTTTGTGCCCTAAAAGGCAATCTACAATAAAGTAGAAAAAAAGAACTTTTGTTTGCCTTTGTAGAAAGTTATATTTTGTATATTATTTTTTAAATTATATACTTATATGTAGTTTTTCTCCTGTGGCACGCTTCATGCTTTATACATACTGTCATTCGCGCGGAATATTTTTTCTAACAGTATAACGAGAGAAAGAAGGTATATAACATGAATGCAAGTGATACAGGATTCATCATCATTTGTTCTACAATGGTAATGCTCATGACACCAGCTCTGGCTTTATTTTACGGCGGGCTTGTGCGCTCTAAAAATGTGTTATCCACACACATGCACAGCTATGCAGCTTTAGGGCTCATCACAGTGCTTTGGGCTTTGGCAGGATATTCTTTAGCTTTTGGCCCAGACCAAGGCGGCCTCATAGGAGATTTTTCCTATGTCTTCATGAATGGTGTAAACAATGAACCTGCTCCTTTGGCACCGCAATTACCGCATACTGTCTTTATGGCATTTCAATGTATGTTTGCTGTACTCACTGTGGCTCTGGTTTCCGGTGCCTATGCAGAACGCATTCGTTTTTCCGCGTACTTACTCTTCTCTGGCTTATGGTTCTTTATAGCCTATGTGCCCATGGCGCATTGGGTATGGGGCGGTGGCTGGATGGCAGAAATGGGCGCCATAGATTTTGCCGGCGGTGCAGTGGTGCATATGGCTTCTGCAGCAGGTGCTTTGGCTTGCGCTCATGCTCTTGGTGCTAGAAAGGGGCTTGGTTCTGTGCCCATGCGTCCGCATAACTTAACTTTGACCTTACTTGGCGGCGGTTTGTTATGGTTTGGTTGGTTCGGTTTTAATGCAGGTAGTGCTTTAGCAGCAGGCGCTCTTGCCGGCCATGCTCTTTTAACAACACATTTAGCCACAGCCGCAGGCGTGCTTGGTTGGCTTGTGGTAGAGTGGAAGCGTACCGGTAAGCCCACCACTTTGGGCGCCATATCCGGTGCCATTGCAGGGCTTGTGGCCATTACCCCCGGTGCTGGTTTTGTTCCCTTAGGTGCTTCTTTAATCATTGGTTTCCTTGGCGGCATGTTCTGCTACGGTGGCGTACTTTTAAAAGAAAAATTTAACTATGATGACGCACTTGATGTGGTTGGTATTCATGGTCTTGGCGGTACATGGGGTGCTTTTGCCACCGGTATCTTTGCTAGTGCTTCTGTCAACGGTATAGATGGTCTGCTTTACGGTAATGGTTCGCTTTTGGTTTCACAAATCATTTCCATCATCGGCACATGGGGCTTTGTATACATAGTAAGCAGACTTATCCTTGCTTTTGTAAAGTCCACCGTGGGGCTTCGCGTGAGTGATGATGCTGAAGTCACCGGTCTTGACCTTGCTGAACATAATGAACGCGGCTATTCCTTATAAGCTTTAGTATAAAAGGATTATATCATGAAAAAAATTGAAATTATCATTCGCCCGCAAACATTGGATGTGGTTCGCGCTGCCTTAGAAGAAGTGGGCATTAAGGGTATGAATTACAGCGAAGTAAAAGGGTATGGACAGCAAAGGGGACATGCTGAAACATATCGCGGACAAACTATTTTTGTGGAATATGTACATAAGGTGCGCTTAGAGGTGGTGGTTGCCAATGCCATGATGGAAACGGTACTCACAGCTGTGGAAAAGGCTGCCAACACAGGACATGTGGGTGATGGTAAGATTTTTGTAACCGATGTGTGCGAAGTTGTTCGAATACGTACGGGTGAACGTGGCGAAGTAGCCGTTTAAATTATAAAAAATACAAGTATAAGGAACAGTCAAAGGTATCTTGGCTGTTCCTTATACGCGTATCTTTTTATAAATATGTTCGCGATATATGGAGTCTATATAGCCCCCAATTTATTTCTCAACAGGCTGTTATAGAAGAAGTATTTTATTTTACACAAAGCGAGCTTGACCTTTATAAAGAAAGGTGTGCATATGAATTATACACTACAGAAAAAAGAAGTATATATGACAAAAAATTCGCATTTTCCTAAAACTTCTTCAGACTTAGAACGTCTGGTGGATATTTTAGACTCTTTACAAAAGAAAACCATTACTCTTGATGATGCCTTGGGCTTTATCCAAGAAGTGACCTATGCCAAGCGTGCATTATTGGTGCTTTTGTCTCCTGTGGATGGAGATTTGTACATTGAAGCAGCTTCGGGGCTTTCAAGTGAGCAAAAAAAACAAGGCCATTATGTGGTGGGTGAAGGCGTTGTAGGTAAGGTTATTCAAAGTGGTAATGCGCTTTTTATTGAAGATGCAGTGCATAATCCATTGTTTTTAAATAGAACTCATGCCAGAAGCTCGGTGGAAAGTGTTAGCTTTTTATGTGTACCCATTAAATTGCACGATAAAGTTATAGGTGCCCTTGGTATTGATAGACCCACAGCGGAAGTGACCAATGCTGAGCATGAAGAACGAATGCTCAGCGTCATAGCCAATGCTTTCATCCCCTATATTCGTTTGCATCAAGACAGTATGCAGGGCGTTGAGGCTGAGGTGGATACCATGCGCTTACCCACGCGCTATAAAGCAGCGTATCGCGGTTTAATTGGTAATTCTGAAGGTATACAAGTTATTTATGAGCGCATAGAGCAAGTGGCGCCAAGTTCTACCACGGTCATGATTCGCGGGGAAAGCGGCACCGGCAAAGAGCTTGTGGCGCGTTCTATTCATGAAAACAGTACACGCAAAGAGCAAAGTTTTATTTCACTCAACTGCGCTGCACTACCGGAAAGCCTTGTTGAAAGTGAACTTTTTGGGCATGAAAAAGGGGCTTTTACCGGTGCTACGCAAGCACGTAAAGGACGTTTTGAATTAGCCGATGGCGGTACGCTTTTTTTGGATGAAGTGGGTGAGCTTCCTTTGCCTACGCAAGCGAAACTATTACGTGTGCTTCAAGAAAAATGCTTTGATCGTATCGGCTCCACTGAAAGCCGCAGTGTGGATGTACGCATCATTGCCGCCACCAATAGAGATCTTGAAATGATGGTGGAAGAGGGGACTTTTAGAAAAGATTTATATTATCGCCTCAATGTTTTTTCCATCACCTTGCCTTCTTTGCAGCAAAGAAAGAGTGATATTGCCTTGCTTGCAGAACATTTTTTAGGTATTTTTGCCGCCATACATCAGAAAGAAAAGCCTAAAATAGCCTTGGCCGTTAGTGATATGCTGGAAAGGTATTCTTGGCCGGGGAATATTCGTGAATTGGAAAATGTTATTGAAAGAGCCATGCTCTTGCTAGGGCAGGGGAAATATATTTTGCCGCAGCATTTACCCTTAGAATTACACAGTAATAAGTGTTGCCAATTTTCACAAAGCTCAGAATCTGTGCGCGAACATGCGGGCACTTTGCCGGAGCGTATCGAAGAGTTGGAACGTGTATCTATCATGGAGGCTTTGGCAGAATCCAAAGGGCATATGGGACAAGCCGCAGAGGCGCTTGGTATTACAGAGCGCATTATGGGGCAACGTATGCGCAAATATGGTATAAGTTACAAGCAGTATCGTTTATAGTATCTCGCTGACAGGAGAGAAAAGCACCACGCTGCTTGTTTATAAATGAAGACTCCCGTACGATATATATTGTACGGGAGTCTTCATTTATTCTATACACTTGCTGCTGAAAAATACGTGCAAAGGTGTTTTTAGCAGTAATTACAGGGCTATTTCTTACGCATCCAAAAGCTTCCGCCTATGTTTTTAGCGCAGATGGCTGTATGCTTTTCAAGCAAATCTTGGTGTTTAAGGCCGAGCCAATGCCCAAAGAGTAAAACTTCGAAACTGGTATTATATTGTAAAAAAGAGCGTAAAAAATAGCATTCATTCCATGCCAAATGTCCATTTTCAATCCATTGACGCGGATATTCAAAGGGGAAAAAGATGTCATGTAAATGTATGATAACCCCTTTTTGTAAAAGGGGGAAAATGGTGTGAAAAATATATAAGACATCACTACCCAACTTTCCCACATGTGAGTTATCAATAAAAAGGATGTCTCCTGCCTCCAGCTCCGTAAAGCAAGCTGTATCTACATCCTGAACCCTTTCTTGTATAAGGCGTATGTCATGCTTTTCTTGCGGCTTTATGACGCTGAGTAATCTTTCTGGAAAAGGTTCAATAAAGGTAAGTTTAAGGCTGTCTTTAAAATGGTGCTCTTTCACATCTAGCATGAGGCAGGAACTAAAGCCGGAACCCACTTCCACAATGCGCTTGGGTTTAAAATGCCGCATAAAAGCATATAACCAATAGCCATCGGCATGGGCAAAATAGTCATTATCGGAATAATAGCGTAAATTATCTCTTTTAGCATCTTGATACGGCCAAAAAACATAATATCGAGTTAAGGCTTTATATAATTCCACTTGCGCTTCATAACGCAAATCTATATCGGGAAAATGGCCATCATGCTCCGCAAATACGCGATCAGCAACATTTTGTACTTCTGCTTGAGAAAGTAAAGGGCTATAATAATGCCCCGGAATGTAGGAGATTACATAGGTCATATCAATGCCGCATGCTATGGACATATCAATAAATTTTTGCATTTCTGCTTTCAAAGAAGTCCCCTCCTCATGGCTAAAGAAAAAAGCAGGTAAAAGATTTTTGTTTGAATCTTTTACCTGCCTAGAGTCATTTAAAATGCAGCAGGGTAGAGTTCACAAGCAGCTTCAAACACACCCTCAGCCAAGGTGGGGTGGGCATGAATGGTATTGGCTATATCTTGCACAGTGCCGCCCATGCGCATGCATAATGCGGCTTCAGCAATAATATCTGAAGTGTGCTCTCCGGCAAAGTGTGCCCCAAGTAATTTGCCTGTATGCGCTTCAGCCACTAATTTAATAATGCCGGCCAAATGCCCAGAGGCTTGCGCCTTACCCAGTTCACGCATTTGGAAAGTGACGCATTGTGTGGCTATGCCTTGTTCCTTGGCTTGTTCTTCGCTTATGCCCACACAACCCACTTCAGGTGTGGTAAATATGGCAGAAGGCACCACTGTATAGTCCATGCCGGCCATGCTTTTCTTATCTTCTGTTAAGATATGGCGCACTGCATGTACACCTTCAGCAGCAGCCATATGTGCCAGCATGATGGCTTGAGGGCCTAAAATATCTCCAATGGCATAAATGGTGGGGATAGAAGTGCGTAAGTGTGCATCTACTTCAATCCAGCCTTGTGCATTGGTAGTAATACCGGCTTCTGCAAGTCCTAATTCCTCGCTTACGGGGCTACGTCCCACTGTTACCAATACCACATCGGTTTCCACAGAGGTGATTTTGGCTTTAGGGTCACAAGGTTGCCCATCAAGGATAAGAGGCTCAATTTTTGCTGTAACAACACCATTTTCCACACAAACATCAGTAAGTGTGCTGCCTAAATGTACGCTGATACGACGTTTTTTCATTTCGCGTTGAAGTAAGGTGCTGATGTCATTGTCCACACCGGGAATGGGGAGCAAACGCTTTTGCCCTTCCACAAGCGTCACCGCCACACCAAAGGATTGGTAAATCATAGCCATTTCGCAACCCACAACGCCGCCGCCCACGACAACCATGCGCTTGGGGAGGTTTTCACGCTCAAGGGCATGATCGCTGTGAATGATATGTGTGCCGTCAAAGCAGAGCGAAGGTAATGCGCGCACCTTGGAGCCGGTGGCAATGATGATGGCATCACTTTCTACCACAAAGCTTTCATCTGCTGTTTGCACCTGCACTTGGTTTCCATTGAGAATACGACCAAGGCCATTATAATATGTTACCTTATGTTTGGCGCAAGCTTTGATAAGGCCACCTTCTAAAATGGAAAGGACTTTATTTTTGCGGGCAATAACTGCGGGCATATCCACAGCAAGTTCAGCCCCTGCAGAAAGCGAAATACCGAAGGATTGTAAGTTTTGTGCTGTTTCCAAAGCATCGGCAGAGGCTTTAATGGTTTTTGTGGGCACGCAACCCGTGTTTAAGCATGTGCCGCCTAAACGGCTTTTTTCAATAAGTATAACTTCACAACCGGCCTTAGCCGCAGCAAAAGCTGCAGAGTAACCACCGGGGCCACCACCGATAATAGTGATTTTAGGCATGATTTTCTCCTCAAGCAAGAACATAAAAGACAAGTTTGTTGCGCACAAAGATACTTCCTCAAAATACAAAGTCAAGAATTCTTTTGCCTTGTACAAGAGAAAAAAATAAAAATGACTTTTGTATAGTAAGCAAAGCCCTTTGTAAGAGTAAAACTTTATAAGGGGGGTAGCGCGTACACGGGGAGTTAAAGGTGAGGGGAGGGGAAGACTTTTTTATAGCTAAAAAGTCATTCTCCTCCCCCCCATACTAGAATCTATGTAATAAGATTATTTTTTTCATGCTTTATAAGAAAAGCTTTCACCTCATACAGTTATAACCTGAATGTATTATTCACCGCAGTACTGCACCTTGATGAAAGTGCTGCATTGGGCGTCAAAATCTTGCAAAATATCCTCGGCCTTAGGGCTCTTTGTAGCATGGGCGTGTTCTTGCAAGAGTTCCTTAAGCGTGAGGCAATCTTGCGCATCCAAAGCGGTAAGAGCTAAAGTGTTGGGGCTTAATTTGGCAGTGATGGCCGCAGTACTTGCTTGTATATACACCGTGCCGCCCGTCATACCCGCAGCAAAATTATAGCCAATATCTCCCAAAATAACCACAGTACCACCTGTCATATATTCGCAAGCGTGTTCTCCTACGCCTTCTACTACGGCGCTGGCACCACTATTACGCACGGCAAAACGCTCGCCGGCACGACCGGCAATGAAAGCCTTACCGCTGGTGGCGCCGTAAAGATTGACATTACCAATGATGGATTGTTCATAGAGCCCGTGATGTGCATCTGATGCTGCGCTACTTTCTTGTGGCATCACTGCAATGGTGCCGCCACAAAGCCCTTTACCCACGTAATCATTGCCACTTCCTATAAGTGTAAGGCGTAAACCCTTGGGAGCAAAAGCACCAAAGCTTTGCCCAGCTGTACCATGGCATTGCACAGTAATAAAGTCTTCAGGCGTATCTGTGTAGCTTAGGGCAATGAGTCCAGCCACTTCCGTACCTATGGCGCGGTCGGTATTCCCTACATTTTGCGTAAAAATTAATGCTGTATTATTTTCCATGGCGGCCTTGGCTTGCTGGAATAAATCTTCTTCCCATGTGGCCATATCAATGGCACGGGCAGGACGTGCATGTGTGTCTCCACGATTGGCATAGGGTAAATGCTGAAATAATGCAGTCATGTCAATATTCTTTGCTTTTTGTGGCAAGAGATTAACATCCACCTCAAATAAATCCCCTTGACCTATGAGCTCATCTACGGTTTTCACTCCAAGGGCAGCCATGTAGGTACGGGTTTCTGTGGCAAGAAAAGTTAAGTAACTTTCAATATGCTCAGGTTTTCCGGCAAACTTACCGCGCAATTTATCATCTTGCGTACACACGCCCACGGGGCAAGCGCCTTTGAAGCATTGACGGCAGAGCACACAACCCATGCTGACCAGTAAAGAGGTGCCAAAGGCTACGTCGTCGGCACCCAGCATAAAAGCAGTGATAATATCCTTACCGGATTGAATTTGCCCATCGCATTGTAAGGTAACCTTATGGCGCATGGCATTGACTATAAGCGCTTGATGCACTTCCGCCAGTCCCAATTCCCATGGCATACCTACATGGTAAATGGAAGATAAAGGCGCAGCGCCGGTGCCACCATCGTGACCGGAAATACAAATGCTGTCCGCGCCGGCTTTCACTACACCTACAGCCACAGTGCCTATGCCTGCTTGTGCCACCAATTTTACCGAAACTTTAAGGCCTTTTTTCAATTTTTTAATATCAAAAATAAGCTGTGCTAAGTCTTCAATGGAATAAATATCATGGTGCGGCGGCGGTGAAATAAGAGAAACACCGGCCTTGGTATGACGCACCTTGGCAATGTAGGGTGTTACCTTATGGGCTGGTAATTGTCCGCCTTCGCCTGGTTTTGCCCCTTGAGCAATTTTAATTTGCACTTCATCACCGGCGGCTAAATATTCTGCCGTTACCCCAAAGCGCCCAGAGGCAATTTGCCGTATACGTGAGCATAAATCCCGCTTGGCACCGCGCGAACGTGAACGCGTTATTTCTTCGCCGCCTTCACCGCAGTTGGATAGTAAGCCCAAATTGTTAAAAGCTTCAGCAATACACTCATGGGACTCTTGACTTAAAGCCCCCAAAGACATGGGCGCCGCCAAAAAACGTCGGCGTATGGCTTCCACAGACTCCACCTGTGCTATATCCACAGGAGTTGTTTCTTTGAATTTCCATACGGAGCGCAAGGTTATATCTTCTTCTTGCTTGGCCAATTGCTTGGTATACATTTCAAAGAAATTATAATTATTTTCCACCACCGATGCCCGCAATATGGAACAAATCTCTTTGGACCAAATATGCTTTTCACTTTTGGAAGCTTCCCGAGTATTAATAACATAGGAAAGAAAACGATCGTGATTTTCCGTATAAATATCCTCCAAAGAAATACCGCCAATGCGTGATAAGGTTCCTGTGAAGTATTTTTGCATAACGGAAGCATCGAGGCCTAAGCATTCAAAAGACTTAGAACCAATGAAAGATGCCAAAGTGGACACACCAAGGCGGGCAAATACTTTTAACAGCCCTTTTTCTAAAGCAGCATGATAATGCATCATGGCGCTGGGAGCATCACAATTGTCTTTAATCTTTTTCTTTTGGATATACGCTGCCATGGAGGCGTATGCCGCATAAGGGTAAATGGCATTGGCGCCAAAAGAAAGAAGCAGAGCCATGTGCATTACCTCAAAGGCTTGTCCGCTTTCCACCACTATGTCACAAGCATGGCGCAAATTTTTGCGGATAAGTTCTTGATGCACTGCCGCCACAGCCAAGAGCACAGGAATGGGCATGGTGTCCTTGGTAAGGCCTTTATCGGAGATGATCAGCACCTTAGCCCCTTCATAAACGGCTTTTTGCGCTGCTAAAGCTATGCTTTCCAATGTGGTGGTAAAGCCTGTAAAACCTGCGTGCAAGGGCATGTTAATATTAATGCTTTGTGTTTTTACTGCGGCGCTTGTGCGCATATATTCCACATTTTCCCCAAAAAGAAAGGGGTTTTCCAAGGAAAAGTAAGGTGCTTGATCATGCGGTGCCTGAAATACATTAGCCTTACCGCCCAAATTTGAGCGCAAAGACATGGAAAACTTTTCGCGAATGGGATCAATGGAAGGATTTGTTACCTGCGCAAAGAGTTGTTTAAAGTAATTAAAAAGCGATTGAGGCTTTGAGCTCAGCACAGCCAAGGGTTCATCAAGCCCCATGGCGCCCACGGGTTCTTCCTTGGTACTAACCATGGCAGAAATCATGGCTTCTGGCGATTTTTCTCCATAACCAAAGAGCTCAAAATATTTGGCATTATCTAACTGTGCTTCTGATTTTTCACAATGTTGCACAGAGAGTTCTAAACGCTTACCTTGTAAAATGGTGGTAAAGTCGGCCTTTGAGAAGAGTTCTTCTTTGATTTCTGCGTCATGCAAGACCTTGTTCTGAGCAAAATCCACCAAGAGTAAAGTGCGTGGTGCCAATTGTCCGTGTTCGGCATAGTCACTTTGGGGTAAGTCTAAGACGCCTGCCTCAGAAGAAAGCACAATAATATTATCCTTGGTTATGGAATACCGGCAAGGGCGCAAGCCATTTCTATCTAGGGTGGCGCCTACCTTGCTATGCCCGTCGGTATATACCATGGTTGTGGGGCCGTCCCACGGTTCCATTATGGGTTCATGATAGGCATAATACGCTTTTTTTCTACGCTGCTCTTCAGTCATATCCCCTTGAGGCGTGGCAAAGGTGGGCTCAGGAATAAGGGTGGTCATGGCATGGCTTACATCATAGCCGCCTTGAACTAAGAGCTCAAAAACATTGTCAAAAGCACCGGAGTCACTGGTGCTGGGATGAATGCAGGGCAATACATGGCTAAGACGTTCACCCAGTACAGGGCTTACCAAGGCAGCTTCCCGTAAGGCCATATGAGTTTTATTGCCGCGAATGGTATTAATTTCACCATTATGGGCTATATGCCTAAAGGGTTGCGTCATATGCCAAGAGGGTTTGGTATTGGTACTAAAGCGCTCATGAAAAATAGCAAAGGCAACCCTAAAGCTTTCTTGCTGTAAGTCAGGGTAAAACTTCCCTAAATTTTTGCCGGGCATGATGCCTTTATAGACAATGCTGTGTGAAGATAAGCTGGAAATATGAAAAGCACTGAGCTCTACGTTTTGCTTGCTGAGCAACTTAATGGCTTCAAATTCCATTTGCTTACGTAAGATGTATAAATGCTGTTCAATATTTTCACTTGTAATGGCTGCACTTTCTGCCACAAAAAGTATTTGCTTAAACTCCGGTAAGGTAGCCAAAACTTTTCTGGAAACAATATTAATATCTGTGGGAACTTCGCGCTCTGCTGCCATGGCAAAGCCGTATTTTTTTGCCACAGATTTTACACAATCCATAAGGCTATCATGCAAAAAAGAATCATAGGGTAAGAAGAAATTCCCAAGACCCCAAGGGGTATCAGTATGCGCTATTTCAGGAAAAATCTCTCGGAAAAAATCCTTGGGAATGGGCATAAGTAAGCCTGAGCCATCGGACATTTTTTTATCATCTTCTTGTCCGCCGCGATGGGTTAAACGAGACATGGCAGTTAGGGCATATTGTACTATACGGTGCTCCGCTGTATTTGCTATATTACCTACAAAACCTACGCCGCAAGCATCGTGTTCTTCCACAGGATTATAAAGAGATTTTTTTTGCATATGTACCTCAAAAGTATATTCAATAAAATTCTAGGGCATGGATTTTTTTATAAAGTGTATGGGGCACGAAGAGGGAGACGCCATGCCTTTACGCCTCCCTGTTATATATGTGTTCGTTTTTATAGGGGGGAAAGCTAAGCGCCTTTTCCCCCTTCTCTTTTTCAAAAACTATTCCTGCGTAGTCATTGTGCTTAAGATAGGAATGTGCGCAGTAAAGTTTTGTTTAAGAGCATTGCGAGTACTTCGTCAACGATATATTTTAATGTGTCCACATAAGCGCTGCATACTTGGGCATTTGCCAATCTTTATCATCCACCATATGCTCCAATTCATCGCAATACTTACGGCATGTTTGCATAAGTTCTGTTAAGTACTCGAGAGCAAATTCGGCTTGTTCTTCCACATCTTCAATGGTTTCCATATCTAATACGCGTGTGGCAAGTTGCTTAGTAACGCTATACAATTTGATGTGTTTGCCGCGGAAAGTTTTAAATACTTCCTCTTCCATATGAGCATCACCTATGGTTTGCTTGGTCGTGGCTACCAATTGTGCAAGCTTAATTTGTGTAGCTTGTACCACAGGTAATACGCGCTCTTGCATCATAGACACCATAACTTTAGCTTCAAGGCAAATGGTTTTAGCATACATATCAAAGAGAATTTCTTGACGTGCCAATATTTCTCTTTCACTTAATACCTTGGTTTTGATAAACACGTCTTTCACTGCATCAGTATGGTAAAGTTTTAATGCTTCTACAGTGTTGTTAAGGTTGAGCAAACCACGAGCGGCAGCTTCTTCTTTCCATTCTTCAGAGTAGCCATTGCCGTTAAATACTGCTGGCATGTGTTCTTTGAAAATTTGGGGTAAGAACTCTTGCAAAGCCTCATTGATATTTTTGCCCTTGTTCATAATGGCTTCAAGGCTATCAGCAATGTCTTCTAAGGCACAAGAAACGGCACTGTTTAGAGCAATGTTTACAGGTGAAATGGACTGGGAAGAACCTACAGTTCTGAACTCAAATTTATTACCGGTAAAGGCAAAGGGGCTGGTTCTGTTTCTGTCAGAGTAGTCACGAGCCAATACAGGTAAAGCCGATACGCCAATTTCAATGCCTTCTTTCTTAGAGGAAAGTTCAGTACCACCAGCGATGATGGTTTCAATGACGTCCGTTAACATTTCACCCAAGAAAGCAGAAATAATGGCCGGTGGGGCTTCATTGGCGCCAAGACGATGGTCATTGCCTGCACCAATGGTGCCTAAGCGTAATACGTCTGCATGCTTATGTACAGCGCGCAATGAGGCAGCTAAGAACACGAGGAATTGTGCATTTTCCAAGGGAGTGTCGCCCGGATCCAACAAATTATTGCCATCAGAATCGCCAATGGACCAGTTATTATGCTTGCCGCTACCATTTACGCCGGCAAAAGGCTTTTCATGTAAAAGGCATACAAAACCATGTTCTTGAGCGGTGGCGCGTAATATATTCATGGTGAGCATGTTATGGTCAGTGGCTATGTTGGCTTCTTCGTATAATGGTGCCAATTCAAACTGACCAGGAGCCACTTCATTATGACGGGTATGAATGGGAATGCCAAGACGGAATAAGCGAACTTCAAGGTCTTGCATAAAGTCCATAACACGCTTGGGGGTGGCGCCAAAGTATTGGTCTTCCATTTCTTGCCCTTTGGGGCTGGCAGCGCCTACCAATGTACGGCCTGTCATGAGTAAGTCAGGGCGTTGTTCTGCAAGTTTTGCATCCACAAGGAAGTATTCTTGCTCAGCTCCTACCATGGGGCGTGCGTATTTCACATGGGTTTTACCAAAAAGATGCAATACACGCACAGTACTTTTAGAAAGAGCTTCAATGGAGCGCAACAATGGAATTTTTCTGTCTAAAGCTTCCCCTGTATATGAGTAAAATACGGAAGGAATATGTAAAGTCTTTCCTTCTCTGCCGTCTACTAAAAATGCAGGAACGGTGGGGTCCCATGCGGTGTAGCCACGCGCTTCAAAGGTAGAACGAATGCCGCCGGAAGGGAAGGAAGAAGCATCGGGCTCGCCGCAAATAAGCGTTTTGCCGGAAAACTTAGATACTACCACACCTTCTTCATTGGGGCTAAAAAATGTATCGTGCTTTTCTGCTGTGGTGCCGGTCATGGGTTGGAACCAATGGGTAAAGTGGGTGGCGCCGTTTTCAATGGCCCAGTCCTTCATGGAATTTGCTACCACATTGGCAATATCCAAGGGCAATTTTTCGCCGCGTTGAATAATGCCTTCCATGCTCTTATATATGTCAGATGGGAGGCGTTGACGCATTACCTGCAAATTGAATGTTTCTTGGGCATATATATTTTTGAAGCAAGGAACTTTTGGGCTTTGTGCACCGGATGTGCTGCAGCAAGAAGTATTGGGCGAAGTCATAAATAATCTCCTTAAAGGTTAAAAAATCAAGTAACAACCTCTCTAAAGCATAAAGGGTGCCATTATTTCTTTATGGTATAATTTCAAGGAGATATTTTTTTTATGTACAAAAATGTGAAAAAAACAAAGGTTTTTTTCTACATTATTGTATAATTTAGCGGTTTATTTTTTTAGCCTCAAAATATAAAAAAGAGCTTATATGGAATAAATAAGGTTTTTTTCGAAAAAAATATGCTTTTCACTCGTAAAAATGAGCTTTTATGTTCTGCATATACATATTTTTCTATTAAATACATTTTTGTAGAAAATGTACACCATGAAAAGAAAAAGCAGAGACAATATTTTCAAAATGCGGTGGCACGCAGATATTGTTTGAGCGTATAAACAGTTTTAGAAAAAATGGCGACGTAAGTGTTCGATATAAAGTGAAAAATTTTTTTATACATTCAGGTGTGGAAAAAAATATCTTTTCTACAATTTTGTATTTTTATGTAAGTGGGGAAAAATTACTTTGCAGTGTTTTTTTGTTTTCCTGCGCTTATTACAATAAAAAACTAAGAGAGTCATACGCACCTCAGATTGCTGACAAAGGCCATTGGGGAAAATCTTTTTTGGAAAGGCCGACCCAAAAGGTGGCGTGGGTGTTAGCGAGCCTGTGAGCTTTATGCAAATTGAGGGTAAAATGTGTCTGGGGGAAGCACCCACAAAAGGTCCTTCCCCCAGTAAATTTTGTCATCAGTCTAACGTGTTTGACTTATAATCTTATTAGTAAGAGTCTGTGGTGCCTCCGGCTGCTTCAAGAATTTTAGTGATTTCAGCTTTATGGGGGCGTCCTTTACTATATTGAAGGATAGCGAGGGCATTACCCATTTCAAAATCACCATGATTTACATCAACGCCGCTTTCGATAAGAAAAACTACGTGTTCTTTAAGATCAGCTTCTGCTGCTGCTGAAAGAGGTACATGAAAATCATAATTGGCATGTATATCACCGCCGTGCTTAAGAAGTGTTTTCAGTATAGCAAGGTGCCGATTGCACGCGGCGTAAATCATGACATTATCACTGATTCTTGCTCCCTTTTCTAGCAGAAATTCTATGATGGCAGGGTCTGCTGTGTGTCCTGCAGCCAAAGCAAGAATAGTACTTTTTCTAGAAAAATCGTTTAAGTTTTCTCCTTCAATGAAGCTATCTTTTACATCCTCAAGGGTAGCTACGCGCCAAAAGTTTGCGTTTCTGTAATTATGTGTAAAGCTATAACTTTGTTCTGTATTTTTTGTGACTTTGTATTTTACAATACCTGCATCTTCAACGCTAATAGCTTTACCAAGCTTTGCACCATGCTTCTCGAGTACGTTTAAGATTTCCCAACGTACTTCATTGTTTAGGTCGAAATATTGGTGTAAGCGCGAAATAACGGTGTCTCCGTTTTTGCTTTTAATATGAGGCGAGACTCCTTGTTGTAGAAGAAACTTTACAAAATCAGCATCATTTCTTGATGCATAGAGGAGTACGGTTTCATCAAGAGGGGTTACGGCATGTATATCGCCGCCAAGTTTAATTAAGGTTTTTAATGTAGCTAAATCATCAGTGTTTGCCATGCTGGTGGGAGTAATAGTTGCCCCATTTTTAACTAAAAACTCTATAACTTCAGGCTTCGCTGAGCGCATAGTTGCCATTTCAAGTATGGTTTTATCACTGTATTGTAGCATTTCAACACCTTCTGGCCAGCGATAGGTGCTATTCATATCAGCTCCTTGTATCAATGCTTTTTGTACATCGCTTACCGTAGTGTTTCTCCATATACTGAAAAGAAGGCTTTCAGAGCCATATTCAACGGGCATACGCGCAATTTGTTGTACAACTGCAGCTCTATCAGGCCTTCCCGCGGTGGGATTCACTTCACTCATCTCTAAAAACTTACCATATTCAGTGTCTGTGTAACGTATTGATGGGTCTATTTTTAAAAGCGCAGCCACATTATCTTTTAATCCTGCTTCAGCAGCTAATACAGCAGGTGTGAAAGTATTAAGGTTTTCTTCTTTAAAGTAGGGTCCAATCCATTCACTGAGTTTTAAAAAAATGTCATTATTTTCATTTTGCGCTATAGCACGTAACATGGGGTAGTCAAAAGGGTTCATGATGGCGCCATTATCGAGCAAAAAATCTACTATGTCTGAGTCCGTGGTATAGGTTAAGGCAATCTCTATAATACTTTTGCCCAAAGCATCATTAGGCGGGTCTTGCTTTGTTTTAGCAATGACGTTGTCTTTTACATCTTGCAATGTTGCTATACGCCAGAAATTTGGATCATAAAAGCAATGGTTTAAGGTGTATTGCTCTTCCTTTTTTTGTGGCATTGTATATTTTACTATACCGGCTTCTTTGGGACTGACACTTTCTCCAAGCTTGGCCCCAGCTTTTTCCAGTAATGTAACTTTTGTTTGCCAATCCTGATCTTGTGCGTCCCTACGATCGTATAAAAGCGAAAGTGCCGTATCGCCATTTTTTCTTTTTACATTTGGCACTGCCCCTTGTTGTAAAAGAAATTCTACCATGGGAGTACTCATGGCATAGGCATTAAGTATGGGGGTTGCATTATCAAAAGCCAGAGCGTTCACATCGCCCCCTAGTTGTACAAGCATTTTTAACATTACCATATCACGAGAATATCGTAAGGCATCAGAAGTAATTGTTGCACCATTTTCTATAAGAAATTTTACTACTTCATGACTGGCGCCATCATATACTGCATAGGCAAGAATAGGTAATGCTTGTAAATGATTATTCTCAACTTTAGGAGACCACGGCGCAAGGATATTAATATCAGCTCCCTCAATAAGATTCTTTTTAACAGTATCTATGGAAGCGCTTTTCCAAAAATTTGGAGTAAAAAAAACATGCTTCTGGTCATAGTCCTTAGCTTCTGCCACAAATGTCATAAACATAAAGCATAAAATAAATCCTAGTACACAAAATTTTTTTTTCATAATACGCTCCTTATGTAGTAACAGTGTAGTGTATATATTCTATGTTGCTATTGCGCATGTATAATTATAAATATTAAATTCTAATAATATATTATTACTTACATTATATAAGAGGTCTATTCAAGAGTTCTGTAGAAGTATTTTTCAGGTAGGTATATACAATAATGCTTTTCTAAATTCTGGCATATCTTATAGAGCGTAATAGATGTTTTTATAGGTATTCTTAGAGGGGACTACTGTAATCAGCATATGTCTTGCATTAAAGGATGTTTAAGGAAAAATTATGAGGCGGAAAGGGGATTTATGAGGAAGTTTATATAAACAAAGGAGAAAAAGAAGCTTTATGGTATTACAAAAGCATTCTTTTTCTCCTTAGGAAGGTAAACTACATAATAGGTGATTTAGACGTGGATACTGTATATATCTCGTGTGGATCAAGAATAAGGATAACAGAACCGTCGCCCATGATGGTGGCACCAGAGATACCCTTCAAGTCACCAAGGTATGAGCCGAGAGGTTTAATAACCACTTCCTGACGCTCAAGTAAGCGATCAACAACAATACCTAGTCTGCGTCCATTATCATGGATAACAACAACGGAAAGCACATCTGGCTCTGTCTCCGGTTGTGGCAGGTTAAGTATTTCAGATAGTTCAATAATACCAAGAACTTCACCGCGTAGGGTGACAGCCTTGCGACCATTAATATCTGTTAAAAGTTCTGCATCAATCTTCGTTGTTTCAGATACAGCATCCAAAGGTATGGCAAACATTTCTTCAGCCACATTCACCATGAGTGCATCAATGATGGCAAGCGTGAGAGGTAAGAGCAGGGTGAAGCGTGTTCCCTTACCAATTTCAGACGTGATGTTTACACTACCTTTGAGGTTTTTAATATTAGTGCGCACCACGTCCATACCCACACCGCGGCCGGATATATCGGTAATGGTTTCAGCAGAAGAGAATCCCGGAGCAAATATAAGTTCCATGGCTTCGCGATCATCCAATTGCTTGGCATCTTCAGGAGAAATAATTCCTTTGCGAATGGCCACTTCACGCATTTTATCAGGATCAATGCCTTTACCATCATCTTCAATTTCAATGGCTACAGAGTTACCTTTGTGGAAGGCACGTAGCACGACGCGTCCTTTAATGGGTTTACCGGCAGCAACGCGATCTTCTTGAGGCTCGATGCCGTGGTCAACGGAGTTACGGATAAGGTGAACCAGTGGATCGCCAATAACTTCCACAACGCTTTTATCCAGTTCTGTTTCTTCACCTTCAAGGATGAGATCCACTTCCTTACCACTTTTACGAGAAAGGTCACGTACAAGTCGTGGGAAGCGGGAGAACACGGAAGCAACGGGAACCATGCGCACCTTCATGATGGTGTCTTGCAAGTCATCAGATATGCGTGCCATGGCGTATGTTGTTTCAGAAAGACTTTGTGCTACATGCTGTAAGTCTACACTGTTATTAGCTTCTTCCAAATGTCGCGCTATGAGGGTATAGCGGTTTCTGTTGATGATAAGCTCTCCGATAAGGTTCATGAGGTGGTCGAGCTTTTCATGGTCAACACGAATGGTAGAAGTGGCAGCTGACTTAGCCGGTTCCGCTTGCGCGTTAGCAGCGGGTTTAGCAGCTGGCTTTGCAGCGGGTGCAGCGGCTTTGGCAGCGGCTGGAGCAGGCTTGGCTGCGTCATCGGCTTTGGCAGCAGGGGGGGCAGCAGGGGTGGCAGCAGCTTTTTCTTCTGCTTTTTCCTCTGCTTTGGCTTCTGTTTTGGTTTCAGCTACAGGAGCTTCTGCAGGAGCAGCTTCAGGAGTTTTTTGAGCCTCAGGTGAATCCGTGGCAGAAGCGGCCTCTTCAGTGGAGGGGGCGTCTTGTGCCTCAGCTGTTTCAAGGCTAGCACCATCAAGCTCTTTAACAATCATTTCTTTGATAATACCTACTTCTTGACCTAACATATCAAGAAGAAGCGCAAAGTCCATGTCAGAGTTACGTGCAGAGTCTACAATTCCAGCGGTACGTTCTGCGTACAAACGGATATCTTCAAGTTCCACAAAAGCACTGGCATTTTTAATGGCAATAAGGCAACGGTATATAGCATCAATGGAAGGCTTGTGGTTGCTGTCATTGTCCAATGTTTCCATGCAAGAGCGTATAATTTCAAGCTGTTGCGCCACGGTACGACGGAACATTTCCATATCGTCATCATCGGTGCCCATGGCAAAGACCGCAGGCGGTGTTACGCCATTGGCATTTGCACTTTCAGCAGCAGGTGCAGCGCTTTGTTGAGCTTCTTCATACATGCCAGGCGGTAGCATGACAGGGCCGCCCGCCAAGGCAACTTGTAATTGATGCAGAACTTGACTGGTATCACGTGGTGCCGCAGTACCCGCAGCACAATCGATGGCTTGTACTAAAATTTCAAGTATATCAACAACAAAAAGCAGTAAATCAATAAGCTCATGACTAGGTTGTACTTCACCTTTGCGCATATTATTGAGCACTGTTTCGGCTTCGTGAGTAAGGGCATTAATTTCTTCATAGCCAATAATGCCACTGTTTCCTTTTAAATTGTGGAAAAAGCGGAATAAGTCATTAATAAGCTCATCTTGCCCTTCGCCTTCAGCTTCCAATGACAAAAGACCTGTATTAAGATTTTCCACAATTTCTTGGGATTCATCCACAAAGTCTTTGAGGTGGCCTTCGCCAAAAGCTGTAAGTTTATACGCATCACGGCAAGAAAAATCTGAAATCCACTCTTTAGGGCTTTTATCACTTTTCTTCAGTGCCCCTTCGGAAGTCTCAGCGCCAGCACTGTTTTGCTCTGTCTGTGCTTGTGCAGCAGATGCGTCATTTGCGTCACCTGTGCTACCTGCGTTTTCTTCAGTGGCTACTTCAGAAGAGGGGGCGCTAGCAGCAGATGTATCTGTGGCTATGCCTCCATTTTCCATAAGAGTATCAATTTCAGTAATAAGATCTTCAATGGGCACGCCTTCGTCAGTATTGGAGCTTTCCAACACGTCCAACATTTGGCGCAAGGCGTCGGTAGAGGCGAGGATAATATCCATGATACCTGAGGTCATAGTCATTTTAGCATGACGAACATCATCAAGGATATTTTCGCATCTGTGTGCTAGTTGATTAATACGATTAAGCCCAAGAAAACCTGATGCACCTTTGAGCGAGTGCATAGGACGGAAAATCTCGTTGAGCAAATCAAGATTGTCAGGGCTTTTTTCTAGCTCTAGCAAGTTAGGCTCGATTGTCTCAAGATGTTCACGTGCTTCTACGATAAAGTCCGCAAAAATCTCAGCATCCATAAAATCTTGACTCATAGCAAACCCTTAGTGCAAAAATTATAGTAATTGAACCGCCAAATTTCGTACATATAATTCTTATCGGCTATCCGAGTAACATCTTTATGTTTCGAACCATTTTTTCTGGTTGTGCTGGTTTTACCATGTAGAGGTTTGCGCCAAAACTCATACCTTGTTGAATATCTTTTTCTTGTCCTTCGGTGGAAAGAACAATAATAGGCGTATCCTTATAAGCGTCTTGCTCACGAAGTGTCTTGATAAAGGTAAAGCCATCCATGCGTGGCATGTTGATATCAGAAATAATAAGGTCTACTTCAGCGCCATTATAAAGCTGTTCAAGGCCATCAAGACCGTCTTCAGCAGTAGTTACTTTGAAGCCTTCTGCCTTCATGACGAAGGCTAATAGATTCCGAATGGTTTTAGAGTCGTCAACGACCATAATATGTTTGCTCATAATTAACCTCGAGATTGAAGGACGTAATTAACAATTTTATCAACGGAAAGAATTCCATATATTTTTTTTTCATAATCTAAAATGCCGCAAATACACTCGACACTGGTGCCAAGTTCAAATTCCACATTCCATGAAATTTCCTCTTGCTTCACCACGGTCATGTTATTTACATTATCTATAATCACACCAAATTGCATTCCTTTACGTTGGCATACAATGATGAATTTATCTTGAATCTTGATAAATTTTTCTTTATTGGAAAGCCCCATGAGCTTTTCCAAATGTAAAAGAGGTGTAATTCTTCCTCTTAAATTTATGACACCAGCAATAAAACTTGGAGTCATGGGTAAATGCATAGGAGTAGTATAACGGATGACTTCTTGTACAGCTTCTATGGGAATAGTGTATACATGCCCACAAACTTCAAAGAAAATCATTTGTAAACGCTGCATTTTTCGTAACTCGTCCTCAAGAGGGATTTGATACGATTCTTGTAGCGCTGCTGCTGCTTGTAGTTCCTCCATGGAAATACCCAAAGCTTCAGCATTTTCTACGCCCACATATTTCTGTAAAAAGGCATGTTCAGCAGAAGTTAAACCATTATTAGGACTTAATTCTGGAGCCTCAAAGTCTTGGTCTTCAAAATATTGTTCGGGTGTTCTTACCATAATGTCACCACTTCTTCACTTAAGGCATCATAGGCCAAGGCGCCGCGTGAGTCAGCTGCAATATTATATACTGTAGTGCCTAAGGCGCTGGCTTCTCGAAATCGTGTATCAACTCCAATGACTGTTTCAAACATGGCAGAACCCATTTTATTGCGCATTAATTGTAATACTTTAGTACACGCTCTTGCTCTTTTATCATACATGGTGGGTAAGGCTTTATAACGTATGGGCTGAGGGAGCACTTTATTTAAAGTACGTAATGTATCAAAAAGTAATTTAAGCCCATGCAAAGCTAAAAAATCCGTTTGAATGGGTATTATTAATAAGTTAGATGCCACCAATGCATTTACAAGCAATATGCCCACGTGAGGAGGGCAATCTAATAGTATGTAATCATATTCGTGTTTTACTGGTAAAAGTGCTTTTGAAAGCACCATACCTTTCCCTTTGCGTTCTTGAAAATCTAATTCCAGCTCAGAAAGGCGAATGCTCCCTGCTGCAAAGTGTAAAGTTCCATTGGCAACAGGTTTTGAAAGCTTTTTCCAAATGCTTGGCCATGCCTTTTCCTCGCCAAGCAATAAGTCGTGCAAGGTAACTTCTTGCTCTTCTGGGTACAGCTTCATATGTAAAGATGCGCAAGCATGCGGATCTAAGTCAAGAATAAGGATTTTTTTCCCTTTTCTTGAAAGTGCTGTCCCTAAAGTAAGGGTGGTGGTCGTTTTCCCCACGCCTCCTTTTTGATTTGCAATGGCAATAACCTTGGCACTCATGGTTGTAACTAGCTTTGTTTACGATAAACAATAATACCCGTATAGTGTTCAGGTGTGAATGCTCGGCTTATATTATGCAAAGACTCCGAGTGCCCAATGTGCAAAGATCCTCCAGGGAGCAAGTTATCGTAAAAAGCGTTAATAACGCGTTTTTTCATGTCATTGTCAAAGTAAATGATAACATTTCTGCAAAAAACAGCATGAGACTTCTCTACACGAGAAAGCTGTATTTTATCGTTGAGGTTAATTTGCCCAAATTGTACTAAACGCTTTACATTGGGATTTACGGCAAATTGTCCATCTTTAGCTGTGAAATATTTAGAAATAATATCCTTGGGTGTGGTGCGCAAAGCGTATTCGCTGTAAATACCTTGGCGTGCTGTAGCCAAAACGGCCTCTGAGAGATCGTTGGCTGTTATTTTTATATCCCATTGTGATATTTCTGTTTTTAATATTTCGTGTAAAATCATAGCAATGGTATAAGGCTCTTCCCCTGTGGAGCAGCCTGCTGACCAAATACGCAAGCGTTTTTTCCCACTTTTGCGACACTCATCTAAAGTGTTTTTCATGACGGTCTCTTGAAAAACTTTAAGCTGCGGTGGGTTTCTGTAAAAGCTTGTTTCGTTGGTAGTTACAACTTCAAAAAGACGATTGAGTTCTGTTTTTTTGCTAATATCAAAACGCAAAAAATTGTAATATTCAGAGTAAGATTTGAGTTTTAGCTCTTTAATGCGATTACTAAGACGGTTTTCCACAAGGTATTTGCGGTTTTCAGCAATAAAAATGCCACATTGTTGATAGATAAAATCCCTAAGCTGAAGAAATTCCTCATCTGAGATTTTAAGCTCTTGCCTGATGGGGGATGTAGGTCTTTTAAACAAAGAAGACATGTTTAGCCTGCCTTTACTTTTGAGATAGCTTCTGTAGCTGCCTGCTGAATTTCAACAACATGGTGCTGCACCATGGCAAGGAGAGCTTTAAATGCCATGTCTCCACCTATATCTGCCAAAACATCAATGATTTTTAGAATAACCATGGGGCGTTCACTGTTAAGTTTGGGTATAAGAATATAGGCCATGTTTTCAGTGGGCAAAGAGCATAAAGCTTCAATGGCGCGTATGCACACCCAATCATTGGCATCATCTAACATTTTAATGAGGTGAGGAACCACATTGGGGTCGTTAGAAGCTCCTAATACATCAATAACAGAAGTGCGTACTTCAGGCGAGGAGTCTTGGAGTTTAGCGAGTAAAATATCAAGATGGTCACTTAAGTTGATATTTGGCTGTGCAAAAGCTTCCACAGCCAATTGACGAACCACGTCATATTCATCATCAAGGGCACGAATAATGGCAGAGTAATTTTCTTGCAAGCCAAAAGCACCCAATGCATACACAGCCATCATGCGTTGCTCTTCATTGCCCTCGTTGAGCCATTGAATGAAATGCTCTGCCAAAGCAGGTGTATGCAGATGAATACATGCTTCTAAAGCAATTTCTTTTACATCTGTATAAGGATGATCAAGGTACGTAAAAATTAACTCTTGCGCAGGCTCGTAAGCAAGTTGAGAGCCTAAGCAAGCTATAGCACTTTTGATAACATCTTCATCAGAGCATTGTTCTAATGTTTTGAGCATGAAGTCAGCATCTTCTAAGGTGGCGTGCTTTGATATATACTGTGCTGACATGCGCTGGCTATCGCGGTCAAGCTGTGAGAAAATTTCCTTCAAAATGGGAACACAATCACGACTTTCCATTTGTAAGCAAGCCTCAGCCGCAAGCCGCATGCGAGTAGGGGTGTCTGGCGTAAGGAATGAGGCAAATGCTTCATTAAAGCCCACTTCAGCCAAAGCTTTAATGGCTGCTTGGTAGATATCGCTTTCGGGTTTGCGAGCTACAGACTCTAACAAAGCCATGATGGCGTTGGAAGCGGAGGTATCGCCCATGACTGAAAGACCCATAAGGGCAATTTGCTGCACATCGGTATCTTCGTCCTGAAGAGCTTCTTCCAAATATTTCTTAAACTTACCTTGTTCATGCTCTGAAATAAGACATAAAGATTCAGGCCCTAAAATTTGGACAATGGTCTTTACGGCTTTATGGCGTAAAATTTCCGGCGCTTGCTCAATGAATTTTAAAAGCATGGGAACTGCTTTGATGTTTTTTAATTCACCAAGAGCGTCAATGATGATGGAAGAGACCAAGGGAGAGCAAACATTAAGCGATTGAACCAATGTGTTAATGGTGCTGTCTGCTCGAATTTTTGTAAGTGCTTCCACAACAGAAAATTGAACCCACTCTTCATCCTGCATGGCTTGATGTAAAGCGTCGGCAGCGTCGGGATAGGCAAGAGTGCCAAGGCTCATGGCTGCTTGATAGCGTACATTAACTTCAGGGTCTTTGAGCAAAGCTTCACATAAGGGTGCTACAGCCATTTGACTCTTGGTATGCCCCAAAATATCTGCCATGAAAATGCGTATATCAGGGTCTTGATTACGCAATAATGGGCATAGAGAAGGAACATCGTCATGACCAATTTCGCGCAAAATATCCATGGCTACATTGCGTAATGAAGAGTCTTCACTATGCAAGTATGGAAGCATTTTTTCAATGGTCTTGCTGCCACGAATTTTGCGCAAAGCATATTCTGCGGCTTCTTGCACACCAACATTACGGCTCTTGATATGGTCGCTGAGCAAGGGAATAGCCTCAACAAAGCCCATATCACCAGCTTCAAAAGCTGCTTGTCGAATTTCATCATTATCACGGCTTTGAAGAGCCGCTAAAATTGCATCAGAGTTTGCATGTTGTATTGCACTCATAGACTATTCCTTCTTGGAAATTAACCCTTAACGGCTGTCATTATAGCTTGAGCCATATGGTCGATGTCAGTTATTTGATCTGCAAGTTGAGCATCAACAATGGCTTTAGGCATACCATAAACTACGCAAGAAGCTTCATTTTGGGCCATAATATATCCGCCTTTTTCACGTAAAGCGCGAATGCCCTCTAGGCCATCACTACCCATACCGGTAAGGATGAGACCAATGGTTCTGCGAGGCATGGCTTGCGCTACAGAATGCATGAGTTCTGTGGCAGACGGTTTATAAAGCTCTGTAGTAGGCTCTTCTGAAATAACAAGTTGCGGTAAGGGGCCTTTCATTTGGTAACGCATGTGTTTGCCGCCAGGGGCAATGTATGCGTGTCCAGGTTTAGGGCGTTCACCATGAACTGCCTCTGAGACTGAAATCTGGCATGTGCTATCAAGCCTTTTAGCAAATGGCCCTGTGAATGCTGCGGGCATGTGTTGTGCTATTAAAATCGTGGCAGGAAAGTTTGCCGGAAAAGCTGAAAGAAGCTTTTGCACAGCAGGTGGCCCGCCTGTAGAAACGCCAATGGCTAAAATATCCCGAGCACCGCGACATGGCTTAAAGCCTGCATCCTTGGTAGTACTTGTTGTGAGGGCACTGCGGCGTTCTTCCGGCTTTTTCATACCAAAGCGTAATTGCATAAGAGCTTTTTTTCTTGCAAGTACGCGAACTTTTGCTAAAAGATCTTTGCCAAACTGCTCTTGGGCACTTTGTGACTTTGGTAAAAAGTCCAATGCCCCAGCTTCTAACGCTTTCAACGTTGTTTCGGCTCCAGCCTCAGTTAAAGAGCTGATCATTATTGTGGGAGTAGGCTTTACCTTCATGATTTCCTGTAAAGCTTCAAGCCCATTCATTTTAGGCATTTCAACGTCCATGGTTACGACGTCTGGCTCAAGCATTTGTACTTTTTGAACAGCTTCTTGTCCATTGTTCGCTATGCCGATAACTTCAATGTTTTCATCGCTGGCAAGAATATGTTTTAAAGCTTTGCACATGAAAAGTGAGTCGTCAACGATGAGAACTTTTATCACAGGAACTCCTAAAACTAAAGTGTAGTCCCATGATACGTGCATGGGGAAAATATATCTCTTTGTCGAAGATAGCCTACAACAAGAGATTTTACAAGACTAAAAATGCTTTGTTACAGCATTCATAACAGACCTACAAAATTATTTTTTACCGTAATTTTAGAAGATTTGTTATAAAATTCACGAAAAAGGTGTAGCTACTACACAACACACAATGTACCGCTACATTATGTCAGAATGTTTCGTCTACTTGCATTTTTTGCAATATGGGAATATTGGCCAGATGCAAAGTCTTAAGTCTCGTTATACCGTGAACTGCCAAGCGCCATTTCAGAGGTATTTTCACTAAAAAGAAGATATCTACGCAATGCCTTTTGTACAGGGGAAAGAGTAAAAATAATCAGAAAAAGAAGTTATTATGTGTGAAAAAGCCCTTATGCTCTGATTCAAAAATGAGCACAAGGGCTTTTCTAAGATTATATTATTTATTAACGCTAGTTAAGCGCTCATTGACAGCTTGTGAGCCTTCGGCAGTATTGAGAACTGTTGTAAGCTTCGCTACTATTTCTTGGTCATAAGCATTACTATTTTCACGCAAAATGCTTAGCGCTTTATCAATGGGCAAGCCATCACGGAAAGCGCGTGGGCTTACCATGGCGCAGAAAGTGTTGATGATGCCAAGCACACGCCCATGCAGTGAAATTTGGCTATCTTGTAATTTGTTGGGGGAACCTGTTCCATCTAATTTTTCATTCATTTGTAAAATGGCGCTAGGCACAGGAATACCAAAGTCAATGGTGCTCAAAATATTGTAAGCATATTCAGGAATTCTACCCAATTCAGCTTGTTCTTCAGGGGAGAGTTTGCCTGTTTTTGATAATAATTCACGCGGTACAAAAATTCTACCAATTTGTGAGAGCACTGCTGCTGTGGCCAAGGTGTCTTTATCCTTACCTTCCAGAGTCATTTCATCAGCCAAAAGCTCAGATAAACGGCGCATTAAACTAGAGTGTCCTGCCAAATAGGGGTCAACGCGTTCAATGGTGCCAACTAAAGCTTCAATGGTGCTCATTTGCTGCTTATTGCGTTTTTCGCTATTTCTGCGGAACTCTGTAATATCTTGCATGGTTATAACGGCTGCAGCTGTGCTGTCTTCGCTATCCATGAAGGGGAACAGTGTAGCGCGGAAGAGACGCTCTTCGCCTTTGATGGTGAGCACAAGTTCAATGGTTTTAGAATTTTCTGTTTTGGACACAGTGGAAATGGCTTCTTGAATTTGGAAAGCGGCCTTATCCGTGATGACATTATGCAAGTTTTCCCCTTGCAATTCTTTTTCATCTCTATCGATAATTTCAGCAAAAGCGCGGTTTGCCAAATGTAAAGTACCACTGACATCAGCCATAATAAGGCCTACGTCTAAGGACACATTGATGCTGTCGAGTAAGTGCTTTTGCTTTCTGATAACTTGGTAGAGTTTTCTAAATTGTTCAGCCACGGTACGTTGTTCACGGCCAATCATAATCCACCAAACTAAGGCAAACATGAGCAAGACGCTGAGGCAAAGAAAAATACCTGCTCCGTAAACTAAGTTAAAGGCACGGCTTAGTTGAGCATCTACTAATGATGCGGGGATTTCCTGCACCACCATCCAATTTAAATCAGAAATGCGTTGCCCAATGGAATATACTTGACCATTACCAGATACAGCAGCTCGGCTACCAAAGGGCAATTTTTTTGCATCGGAAGCAATAGTAATAGTTTCAGGAAGTTCTTGAGTAGAATCAGAACGCAACACTTCCCAAGTATCATTATGTAACTGTAAAAGGCTACAACGAATTTCTTGATTTTGCCCTGATGTGCGATTTAAAAAGTTGGCTAATTGCCCCGTTACTGGAGTTGTAATAAGGAAAGTAGCCACGGCTTTATTACTTTCGGCTTGCTCTGCCAAAATGGGGGAAGCATAGTCAAGCATCATGCCTGTGGTTGAATTTTGCACAGGGGCATAGCTTGTTTTCCCTTGAGCAATAGCTGTCTTGATGGCGCTCACTTGTAAGGGAGAAATGGGAAGAGGGCGCGGCGCAGAAGAGAGTAATGTATTGCCGTTGGCACTGGTAATGCGCGCATCGTGTAAGCCATTGTAAGAGGTGAAATCCAGAAGTATGCTGCGCATCATGGGCAGTTGTTCAGCAATGTAGGTAAAGTCTTCATTTTCACTTTCCACCATTTCAGCATCATTGAGTAATTTTACATCACTACTATTCATGCTGGCAATATCTTGGGCGAAAAGGCGGAAAAGCTCAGATTCACTCACTCTTTCTGCTTGGTTTTCCAAGCTAACTCTCCATAAACGTATGCTTTCAACCGTGGTATCCACATTTAATTGCAAACGCTCCTCTTGGGAAAGAAGAATATCGCTTTTTTGTGCGGAGTAAAACGTATGACATAGAATGGCCGTAACACCGCAAAAAGCTAAAACTACACCGCCAAAGAGTACAAGGCGAGAGCGCTTTGGTGTGCCTTGTGCGCTTGGTACAAGATCATTTTGTTTTTCTTCGTACATGAGTTTCTCCGTCTATTTTTTTTTGGGCATAACATGCATCCATCTATTGTTTTCATTCACGGAATACTGTGGAATGTAGTTACGTATCCGCTTATGAGAGAGCACGTTTCGTGACAGGTTATCTAAAATGTAGACTTCTTCGCCAACATATACTGCAAGGACAGCATGAGCAAGTCTTAAAATGGTATCTTTTACGACGACGATGCGCATTTGAGACACGGGAAAACCAGCGCTACGCAAAGTAAAATATTTAGCTATGGCATAATCTTCACAGTCGCCAGAACGTTTTTTAAATTCTGCTGGTGTGGCCCAATAGTCAGGAGATTTGTACACAGATGGGTCTTGCTTGTACGGCCACTGGTTCCAAAAATTGTTCACAATTTTTAGCTGTGTGAGCGTGTCTTTGCCTTTGAGCTTGGCCATTAAGGAGTCCCACGTTGTGCCGTGATTAAGCTTTGAACCAGGTATTAAAATATTATTTTTAAGATGTCTGTCTTTGACGCTTAGCCATTGCTTTAAGCCCTTCATAGAACCTTTAAACTCAATGGAACCAAAGAGCTTGGGGGTAGCAGCGTGAGCAGTAGACTGCATGCCAAATACAAAGAGAATGCTTATGATGATAAGCAAACTTTTATAAATGCATTGTGAGTGCTGCTTTGAAGAGAAATAAGTTTTTTGCATATAAAGCTCAGCGTAGGGCTAAGATTGTTCCTGTTTCCAAGATTTATGTTTCTTTAAAATGGTACTTACTGTTTTTTGAGTTTGTTTAATAACATTAAAGTTTTGTGTGATGGTATTTCGTGCAGCTTTGCGTATAGGTTCCATCATGTCCTTACGTTCTAAAAGTGACACTGTCATTTCGGCCAAGCTCGCACTATCATTACCTGCGTAAAGAAATCCATTATTTCCATGTGAAATAACTTCACTTATGGGGCCTGAATCAGCTGCAATCACAAGGCATTGGCAGCTCATAGCTTCAAAAATACCTGAAGAAAGCGCCAAGGGAGCAGAAAGAAAAATATGCACATGAGAAGCTTGTAAAAGCATACGATAGTCTTTATGCGGGCGAAAGTTAATAAAATGTATTCTTCTTTCGTCCAAATCGTAGGTTTCACGCAACATGGTGCGCCATTTTTCCGTTTGAGGATTGTTTTTGGCCGAAGAGGCAGACATGATAAGAATGTGTGCCTTGGGGCGCTGTTCTAAAATATGTGGGAAGGCGTGGAGAAAAGCAGGGCATACTTGATTGCTTTCTAAGCTGCGCCCTGAGAATGTGATGAGTTCTTCCACATGCGAAAGATCACAGTCTTCTACCACAAACTTCACACCATCTTGTGGCTTAAAAAACTCTGTATCTACTCCTTCATGAAACACTTGTATGTTTTTAGCAAGGTTTGCAGGGTAGAGTGATTTTTGCCATTGTGTAGACGTATACGCCATATGACAATCATGTAAGGCATTCCACTGAAAGAAGTTTCGTACTCGTTCAGGGGAAAAATCTAAAGTGGGGTGATCCTTTCCTCTACTAAAGAGTGTAAAATTACTCCCTGACTCCTGAAAGCCTTCAGCATAGGCCACAAGAAATGACGTGGGAAAAATGTCTTTAACATAAAGCGAGTAACCATAGCCGGCATTGCCTATGACTATGTCTGGTGTAAACCCTGTTCCTTTTAAACGAGTGAGTACATGAGCCATGTGCGTGGCACGACGTATGCCACGCACGGCTTCAAGCTCTGCTCTATCTTTTATCGGGGGAACAGGCGGCTGATTAACCAAAATGCGCCCAACCCCCGGAATACGTACATCGTTGCGAGATCTTCCACTTACAAAGAGAATCTTTGCATCATCTAAGGTCGCAAGACGACTGGCAGTGCCGCGAAATGGACCAGGAAAGTTGTGTGGTAGAAAAAGAACTTTCACAAGTACCTTCTATGAATGCACGTTCTTACGCTGTAGTTGTGCGATAAATGCCTTTCCTTCTTCTGTGGCGGAATAAGCATGTAAAGCTGCAATAACTTTAGGATCAAATTGTTGTTTATCCTTATCCAATAGCATAAGTGTTTCCTTGAGTGTTTTTGCTTTACGATATACGCGAGGACGTAAAATGGCGCAAAATACGTTGGAAACAGCTAGGATACGAGGTAAGAATGCAATTTCATCCCCTTGAATGTGATTAGGGTAACCGGAACCATCCATATTCTCATACATTTGGCTAATGGTAGCTTGGATAGGTAAGCCAAAATCAAAGTCTGCCAAAATTTTGCATGTTTTATCCACGTGGGTGTGCATAAGAACACGTTCCTCTTCGGTGAGAGCCCCTTTTTTGTTAAGCAATTCTTGTGGTAAGCTGAGCATACCAATTTGGCTTAAGGCTGCAGAAATACGCAGTGTTTTTAGTTCTTCTGAAGAGCACTTTAAGTTGATAGCAAGCTTATTGGCCAAATCTCCTATGGCTTGTGAATGTCCGCAAAGGTACGGGTTTACAAGCTCAATGGCCATGGTGAGTACTTGTATAAGCTGTTCCACACGTGCTTGTTCTTTTTCACGTTCTAAAAGCATTTGCGTCACGTCTCTATATACGGATACCACACCGTCAACGCGGTTTTTGGCACCAAAATACGGCGTACATACAGCTTGTAGATAGAGTAAGTTACCATGCACGGTAATTTTGTCTTCAAAGGTATGTGTATTTTCCGTGCGTACCACCTTATCCAATTGGAGTTGTAAACGCTCGGCGGCTTCTGGGTTCATAATGTTACCCATTTTGTAGCCATAAAGCGTTTCAATATCATGCTGCACCATTTTAGCAAAGCTAGCGTTGGCGTATTGAATATTTCCAAGGCTATCTGTTAAAACAACACCATCGACTAAAGTTGCGTTGATACCATTGAGAATTTGTTGCTTAGTGTGTACATCTTCATAGAGTAAGCGCATGTTTTTAGTGATGTCTTGCTCACTACGGTGCACAAGGAACCACCATCCCATACCACCCACAAGGAATGTAAGGAAGATGCTGGCACCTACCATGGAATACATGATAATTTTAAAGTTATTGTAAAATTCTTCTGCTTCATGGGCTGGTTGCTCATGAGTAATAAGCATATCATACCCTTGAATAGGTACACCTATGGAGTAGACTTCTCCACCGTTACTGAGAAGACGTTTTTCTAAAGGTAGAAGTGTATTACGTGGTGCGAGCCAGTTTGCCAAAAAGGTAAGCTGCCCACTATTCAAATCAGCATATTGCAATAATTCTTCTGAATCATCTGTCCACTGCATGAGACGATAAGGAGATGAGTCGTCTATGTCTTTTTGCAAAATTTTTGCAAGGATATTTTCTAAAGGTACAAAGAGTAAAGTTACTCCTACAGGTGTGCCTTTGTCTAAATCAGAGTATTCTGGTGGAAAGATGGGGTATGCTAAATTAATCATAAGTCCATTGGGACTATTATAGATAATAGAAAAAGTGGGTTTTGCATTCTCTAAAGCTTGGCGCATAACCCCATCTTGTAAAGGTGTGAGTGTGGATATATGGTCAGATGACAAGAACAAAGGGCGTAAATTTGTATCCCAAATACCTGCATCTACCACATCTTCTTCTTCGCGCATGAAAGCAAGAAGCTGCTGTAAAATAGCTTCTTTAGTGCTTTCTAAATCCAATTCACCAGCGCCATCTTGCAAGGCCCAGGTGGGAATTTGTCCACTGTCTAATTGCTGATTATGCTCCATGTATTCAGAGCAGTATAAGCGAAGCATGTCTTTGCTTACAAAGCGTTTGGTGTCTGCTTCTAATGTTTGAAACCAAAGTTGCACCTCTGCGGCTTTGGATGCAGCATCAGAGCTCAACGTGATTTTGAGATTATTTTCCATACTTTCAGCAGCATGGCGTAAAGTATACGCGGCAAAGAGTACTGATGAGCCCGCAACCGTGAGCATAATCAAGAGTATAAGAAGGATGCCGCGGTAGCGAGTCCTAGGTGTAGAGAGAGCTTTCGACATGGATCCTACCTTTCACGAAGTGCGTTTTGATGTGCTTTTAAAATGGGTTTTAATATATAATCTAAAATGGTTTTACGACCGGTGAGAATATCAGCCGTGGCTGTCATGCCGGGGATAATGGGCAAGGTTTCATCGTGGTAAATGATACCATTTTTCTGTGTACGCAATTTGGCAAGATAGAAAACTTCACCTTGTTTATCCTCAATGGTGTCCGCACTAATTTGCTCTAACACACCTTCGAGTCCGCCATAGATACCAAAGTCATAGGCAGAAAACTTCACCATGGCTTTTTGGTTAGGATGTAAGAATGCTACGTCAGAAGGGCGCACTTTTACTTCAACTAATAAGGTGTCATCAAGGGGTACAATTTCCATGATGGGTTCACCCGGTTTTACAACACCACCAATGGTATTAATGTGAATTTGCTTCACAGTTCCGTTTACAGGGGCACGCATGACGGTACGGGTTACACGGTCACTACCGGCAGAAAGAGTTTCTTTTAAAGAGTTGAGTTCTGTACGGTATTTATTGATTTCTTCTGTTATGGCAGCGTCAAGTTCAGCTTTACGGAAAGCAATACGCTGTTTTGCTTCATTGGCAGCGGCTTGTGTTTTGGGGATAGAAGCTGCCAGACCATTGAGCTCACCTTCTAGGTTAGCTACTTTTTGCTCTAAGTCTAAAAATTCAATACGAGAATAGTTTTTACGCTCTAGCAAAGGTAAAACCGTATTACGTTGTTCGATGGCTAAAGCAAGGTTACGAGCTACAGACGTTTTACGTGTTTCTTGTTCTTCAACTTCTCTAATACGTTGGTCATACTGTGACTCTAGAAGACGTAATTCACTTTGACGCTGCAATTTACGTGCTTCCATAACCGTAATTTGGTCTGCTATAACCTGTGGCGCAGAAGTTTTAATATCATCTGGGAAAACAGGGACAGTATCACTTAATTCTGCTTCAAGACGAGCAATGGCAGCGCGGCTTTCCAAAGATTTAGTGAGCGCATCTCTAAAAGTAGACGCTGCTACTTCGTTATCCAAACGCGCAAGGGGCGTGCCTTGTGTAATGATTTGACCTTCGCGCACCAATACAGCTTGTAAAATACCACCTTCAAGGTTTTGAATAATCTGTGTTCCTTGAGAGGCTATGACTTTACCCTCAGCGCGTGTCACCTCGTCTACCTCTGCCCATGCAGCCCAGCCTACAAAGATGATAATAAAAAGCCCTGTGGCCAACGAGAGCATGCGTGCATGTGTGGAAGGGTTACGCTGTAAGGCTGCTTCCACAACATCGGCATACACAAGCTCATCGGGTAAGATTTTGCTTTGCTCTTCGGTATTGATAAGGTCTGCCCCTGCTTCATTAAGCAAAGGATCACCCATGGGGTTATGATGATTTTGTTTATTTTTATTTGTCGGTTGCATAATACTACCTCAATATGTTTTGAGTTAAGACGTGCCTACGTCTTTATACAGAAAGCTCTTGCTGTTTTTGTTCTTGAGCTTTCGTCATGGAAGAGGAGCGCAATTTTTCTATAACAAGGTCTTTGGGACCATCAGCTACAATTCGTCCGCCGTCCATAACAATGAGTCTGTCTACAAGTTTGAGCATACTCATGCGATGTGTTACTAAAATAAGCGTCTTATTTCTCATGTGTTTCATTAAACGCGTTTGTACTGTGAGCTCAGATGAAGTATCCATATTACTTGTAGGCTCATCTAAAATAAGCACTTCTGGGTCACGCACAAGGGCACGCGCCAAACCAATGGCTTGTCTTTGTCCGCCGGAGAGGGCTTTACCTTGTTCACCCACCTGCGTGCCAAAGCCTTCAGGTTTTGTTCGGATAAAGTCCGTCACACTTGAGATAGAAGAGGCGCGTAGCATTCTTTGGTCACTTACAAAAGGGTCACCAAGAACAATATTATCGCGTACGCTACCGTAAAACAATACGGTGTCTTGTGGTGCAAAACCTACGCGTGTGCGCAAATCGGTACCAGCCATCTGGCGAATATCAATACCGCCAAATTTCACAGCTCCTTCAGTGGGCTGATAGAGGCCGATAAGTAAGCGAATTAGGGTAGATTTGCCAGAGCCCATGCGACCAATAACACCTACTTTTTCACCAGGAGCGATATGCAAAGACAAATCTTCTACGGCTGTACGTGCGGCATTGGGGTATGCAAAACTCACACCTTCAAGGGTAAAGGCCGGATCCAAAGGACCGAAGTCTACGGTGGTGTTGGCGTCCCTGTCTTCTGAAGGTAAAGACATAAGAGTATTAAGCGCGTCAAGCGAAATACGTGAATTTTGGTAACGGGTAATAAGTCCAGCCATTTGCATAAGTGGTGCCATGGCACGACCAGCCAAAATATTACTACCAATGAGACCTCCCATGGTGAGCTCTCCAGCAGCAATAAGATGCACGCCCCATACAACCATGGCCACGGTGACAAATTGCGTAATAAATACAGAAAATCCTACAGCTAATGAACCGTATTTCTTGGTTTCAATGTTAGCTTGAGCAGATTCTTCCACCACGGTTTCCCACATGTGTTGCATGCGAGTTTCACCTTGGCAGCACTTGAGTGTTTCAAGGCCATTAACAATTTCCGTTAAGAGCGCATTCTTGTGCATATTTTGAGAATAGCTGTTTTCTGCGGCGCGCTTTGCCAATGATTGCAAAAGTATACCTGCGCCAAACATGATGGGCATGGCAACCAAAGGTAAGATGATAAGTGGCCCGCCGATAAAGCCCAAGAAAATGATGAAGAGGAAGAGGAAGGGCAAGTCAATACAAGACAACAGTGTAGATGAACTGAAAAATTCTCGTAATGATTCAAATTCACGCACGTTGTTTACGAGAGCCCCGGTGGATTCCGGCTTGTGATCCAATTGCATAGAAAGCACTTTATCTACAAGCATACTGGAGATAACAACGTCGGCATTACGACCCGCAGTATCTACAAAATGGTTACGCAGCGTGCGTAATAAGAAGTCAAAAAGGTACGCAAGGCTGATACCAATAGCTAAAACCCATAGGGTGTCAATGGCATTATTGGGCACAACTCTATCATATACGTTCATAACGAAGAGTGGGCTGCCTAGAGCAATTAAGTTAATAATTACACTAGCAAAAGCCGCGTGTCGATAAATGGGGCCATAGTGCTTAATGGCGTCCCAAAACCAGCGCTTGCCTTGAGGGCGTCTGAAAGATTCAATACGTTTATCGCCGTGATTGTCCACAGAACCAAATACGGCATAACCTGTGTATTCATCGGCAATTCTATCTCTATTTACTTGCTGTGGTTCATCTCCAAGTTCTGGTAAGATAATGGTAGCAAGATGCTGTGAAAGTGCTGTGAGTACGCAAGAACGTCCGTTTTGTAAAATAAGCACACAAGGCAGTGTTAAAGGCGAAATATCGTCTAAAGTCGGACGTTGAATAATTTTGGCTTGAAGGCCAGAGCGTGCCGCAGCGCGTATGCACTCACCAGGGGTTACTTCACCAATACCGGCAAGGCCTGCATATAAAAATTGTGGTGAAACACTTTTACCGCGTAGGCGAAGCAAGGAGCTTAAGCTACGCAACAGTGGTGGAACATAGTCCACTTCTGCTGGAGCTACAGGCATGGCTTCAGGCTCAAAATTTTGCTGGGCAGCATCACCTGCTGCGGGTGCAGCGTGTTGTGCAGGCGCTTCTTGTTGCATAGGCACTTCTTGTTGTGCAGATGTTTCTTGTGTCTCTGCGCTTTTTATCACACTTTCCGCTGCGGCCTTTTCTGTTTCTACTTTTGCAGCATTTTGAGCGCCCGTGGTATTACTAGGCTCAGAAGGCATAACAGATGGAGCTATCTTTTTCTCTACCTGCTCAGCAGAAGCTTTTGGGGGAGACAAATTAGGCTTGGCCAGGCCTGCAGGAGAAGATGCGCTTTGCTCACTTTTCTGCATAGCGGGCTGAGCTGCTTTTTGCATAGGCTTGTTAGCCGTGGCATTTGCTCCGCTGGAAGTTACGCCAGTAGAGCTCCCTGTAGACATGCCTACGGGTTTAGCTGTAGCAGCTGCTTTTATCTGCGAAGATACTCCATCTTTTTGTGCATAAGGAGTCTCTATCTTGGAGGCCTGTGGCGCACTGGCTTGCACACCTCTACTTGTGGTAGAGGGCTGTGTGCTTGCAGCAGTTTGAGGGCTTCCTAACGGTTGCTTCACTGTAGATGCAGAGGCCTTTTCTGGCGTAGGTGTTGTACCTGGCAATTTTTTTTCTGTCATGGAAACTTCTTGTGGTTTTGTCCCCTGTGAAGGAGATTTATTAACAACTGATGAAATTCTTTTCGTCTCAGGACTTTGTGTCTCTTGAATTTGTTTTTGTGATGTTATGTGGGATGTATTTGTGTTGATGGATACTTGAGATCCCTGTTTTGAAAGCGAAAGACTTTGCAGGGCACTTTCTTCCACAGAGAGTGCTTTTTCAGAGTTTTGTTCTTTAGCTAAGAAAGAAGTTTTTTTTTCTGAAGACATAGTATTTCGCTCGTAATTTTACATGATTACTGTCTTCTTAATTTAGGAGTGAAAGTACTATTTGTCAACCCCAAAAAAAACTTTCCATAAGTAGCCATAGCCACTTATGGAAAGTTAAAATATGCTTTAATTAAACAAAAAGAGTGTTTACTCAGCTGGCTTAATAAGCACTTGCTCAGCAGAAATATTAAGCTCTGGTAAGAGCAAACCTGCTAATGCATACAAGCGGTATGTGCTGATAAGTACGTTGGCACGTGCTGTAACAGCTTGGATTTCAGAGTTGTAAAGTTCGTTTTCAGCGTCAAGTAAGTCAAGTAATGTACGTTGGCCAATAAGATATTGTTCCATGTAGGCATCACGAGTTTGGATATTGTAGCTAATAGCTTCTAAATGATATGCCAATTGAGTAATGGCTGTTTTGTAATCAGTCCATGAGTTTTCAATATCAAGAGTCAAATCGTCCATGAAGCTGTAAGCTGTTTGACGTGATTCGCGAATACGTGCAGCAGCAGCTTTAGAAGCAGCTACGTCAGCACCACTGTTGAAAATATTCCAGCTAATGGTACCAAGAATATCCATGCTGGCAGTCCATTCTTCACCATTGTATTCGTAACCGTTGTTGCTGTAGCTTGGGCCAGCTTCAAGGTTAATAACAGGGTGGAACGCAGAGTCGGTTAACTCTTTATTAGCTTGTGCTGTTTGTACGTCTTCAAGGTAAGCGATAACTTTAGGGTTATTCACTTTAGCAAGAGCAAGAACTTCTTCAGGTGTAGAGAACATTTTCAAAGGTTGCTTAACAGGACCAAGAGCTGCAGGCACTGGAAGCTCTGTTAAACGACGATAGGATGCTTCACCTTGAATAAGGGAAGATCTGCTATCTTCAAATGTAGAAAGAGCGCCCACAAGGCGACCTTGCGTTTGAGTAACACTGGCAAGAACGTCTGCACCGGTAGCTTCCCGCTCTTTAGTAAGAGCCAAAATTCTGTGGTGGGTTTGTACGTTTTTATCAGCAAGTGTAAGGTTTTTGCGACGCCAAATAAGGTCAACGTGCGCAATGATACCATCAAGAGCAAGTGTAGTAGCATTGTCTATAACACGGCTAGATACGGAGCGAAGCAAAGATTCACTGGCACGTACGCGGCTACGTGTTGCAAAGCCATCCCAAATGGGCTGTGTCAATAAAAGCTGTATGCTTCCGGTGGAGTGAAAGTAGCTAGCATTGCCATTGCTACGCGTGGTAAGAGAGTTCTGGTTGGTGAGACCAGCATTACCTGTAATGTCAATGCGTGGGCCATAGCCAGCACGAGAAGCGTCTAACTCATGAATAGCAACTTCGCGATTTTCTTGAATAGATTTTAATGATTTGTGTGTTTTAAGTACAGCATTAATGGTTTGAGACATAGATGTTTGTACTTTTCCTGCGTTCCCTTCTTCTACTAATTCGTAAGGGCCGCCAGTGAGGCTACCGCCCGCTACTTTTTGAGCACTATGTGCTTCAGTTCCTAAGATAGGAAATAAGCAGAGCATCAAAAGTGCTGCGGAACATGATTTACGTAACATAAGGTTTACCTTCCTTGTTGTTGTTAACTTCGTGAGCTAAGTATAATTTTTTTTATTTTGTTTAGCAAGGAAAAATAGAAAAAATAACGACAAATTTTCAGCTTAAAATTCAAATAGATAGTGTGAAAAAAAATCTTTTTGTTTCTTGTGAAATTTTAGAAAAAGTTTAGAGTGGCACTTTTTATGTTACAAAAAATATTTTTATATGCATTTTTTACAAGAGGTGAGAGTGATACTTTTTTTCTCTTGTTTTTTGTAGTATTTATAATCAATATATTTATATTTTTCTTTGAATAACTTTCATTTGCTATTTAAGACTCTGACGCAAGTTACTATATTGAAGTTTTGTTATGTAAAGAAATCTGCATCATTATTTCTGTATCTTTAGTCAGATTCGTAAAAATATTTATGAAGCCAAAAAATACTATATAAAGTTAAAACAGAAAAAATCACCCCTTTAGGAACAAAGCAAAGGCATGTTTCTTTGTGTTATTTTTATTTTCACTACTTACGGTAATCTCTCCAAAGCTAAAACCATATTGCAACGTATCTTCAAAAAAAGTCTGTTTGCTTGTACTATTCTCTTAGAAGCGTGAGAAGTGTATCCCAGCGGGAAGCAAGTGCTTGGTTGACGAAGAATGAGTCTTAGCACCTGGCATACAAAGCAATTTTGGCTGATTTCATGTTGCAATAATATAGACATGTGGCATGTCTTATGGCTGTTTGACATTAAAAAAGATACGCTGCTTGTTTTTATTTTGTCAGAAAAGATCCTTTGTTTGTTTCATACATGGCAAGGTGTATTGTGATTTCTTGACTTTAAAATTCTATCTTCACAGTATGTTATCCCTTTTTTTAAATGTTGTTTAAAGATGCTAGACTGTGCTTTGGAAGAGAGTGTTCGTGCTTAATGTACTGTAGTTTTCATTTTTTTGCCTGTGGTGACTTGTGCAGTGGTTGACAGTGTGGTATAAGAGACTTGCCTTACATAGAAGAGTTTAGTTTTGCTGCGCAATATCTACAAAAAGTGAAGGATGTTGCGAAAGTGAAAAAAGTAACTTGACATGTTGTTAGATTTTTCACAATATGGACTTATGCATGAATCAGTTTTTTGTGGCATGTGAGTTTCATCATTAATCTGTTTCATGCTCATTACACACAACACAAATTCTTGGAGGTTTTCACGATGTCTAGATTGGTTCCCCCACATGGTCCCTATGGTCTTGTATGTTGCTTGCTTGAAGGTGCTGCTCTTGATGCAGAAAAAGCCAAAGCAGCTAGCTTAAAGCAAATTGAAATTTCCTCTCGTGCTAAGGGTGACCTTATCATGATGGGTATTGGTGGATTCTCTCCATTAAGCGGTTTCATGAACAAGGCTGACTGGAAGAGCGTGTGTGAAAACATGACTTTAGCTTGTGGTTGCTTCTGGCCTGTGCCTGTGACCCTTGATATTTCTAAAGACGACGCTGCGGCCGTAAAAGTGGGTGAAGAAGTTGCTCTTGTACGTAATGGTGAGCTTATGGCTACCATGAAAGTGGATGAAGTCTATGAAATGACTGAAGCTGACAAGAAATGGGAATGCGAACTTATCTTTAAGGGTGAAGGCCCTGACTCCGAAAAGTTCTGGGATGTAGCTTTAGAAGATCACCCTGGCGTGAAGATGGTTATGGAGCAAAAGGAATTTAACGTGGCCGGTACTGTTAAAGTACTTTCCCAAGGTGACTTCCCCACCAAATTCCCTGGCGTATACCTAACTCCTGCTGAGCTTCGTGCTAAAATGGATGAGCGTAACTGGGGTAAGGTTGCTGCATTACAATTGCGTAACCCCATGCACCGTTCACACGAATATCTT
>CAYJNA010000004.1:9774-53604 GCA_964371225.1 uncultured Desulfovibrionaceae bacterium | reverse complement strand
TGCCAGAGGCACGTCTTGGGTAGCCGACAGCTGAAAAAAGCATTTCATATGTCTAGATTTTGCCAGAAATTCTATCTTTACTGGCATTTAAGTGCTTTTTCAGTGTCGACTAATACGTTAAAAATGAGCCTAAACGCCTGTGCAATGTGTGGCATAGGCGTTTTTTTATACCCTGCCTGCATTTTATTTTTCAGTATATGTCCATACGCCATCCCAGTTAGGTGGCGGTGCTGCTTGCAAAGTGTTGCTACGGTGAGCATACAAAGCATAGAGGGTGGTATGGGGGAAATCCTTTTGTAATTGGGTAAAGGCAGAAAAGGATTTTTGAAAATACCCGCAAAGATAATATTTTCTGGCTTCAATGAATTGTTCTATTTCCTCTTCTCTTAAGGCTTTTTCGGCCAAGGGAATGGGCATGCAAATTTCCACAGGGTGCATTTTGCCTTTAACGCGAATGGCATCTAGGGGGAGAAAATACGGCACTTCTGTGGGGATGTGCTCATTTTTTTCTTTAGGGCTTTGAAGCTCTTTGAGTTCTTCAACGTAACTTTGGCACAATTGCGCCGTGGTGGAAGAGGTGAGAATTTTAGCGCCGTAGAGGGGGCAGAGCCCTTCGAGGCGCGCAGCAAGGTTGACGCTATCACCTATGCAAGTATAGTCCAAAAGTTCGGCACTGCCCATGTTTCCCACAAAAACTTTTCCCGTATGTATGCCAATACCCATATTAAATGTGATTTGCATTTCCTCGTGTAATGTTTGATTAAGCTTGTGTAGGGCATCATGCATATGCAATGCGCTGTTAATGGCTAATAAAGGGTGACGCGGCACATTCAAAGGCGCATTCCAAAAGGCCATGACAGAATCACCGATGAATTTATCCACTGTACCTTGGCTGTGATGAATGATGGCTGTCATGGGAGTAAAATAACGGTTTAGAGCCGAAACCACTTGATTAGGTGTCAGCTTTTCAGACAGCGATGTGAAATTACGAATATCAGAAAAAAGTAAGGTCACTGTGCGTTCTTCCCCTGCCAAAACCACTTCTCCTCTTTCTACAATGCGCTTCACCATGTCCGGCGCAATATAACGGCTAAAAGCATTGCGTAAGGTACGTTTTTGCTGTGCTTCTTGCCAAAAACGTATGACAAGCAACATACCGGCCTGTGTAAAAATGGTAAGCATGGCATATAAAGGAGATAAATAGACGCCGTCGCGAAAGGCATCCCATGTGCCCCAAAGAATGGTGCCTATAAGTGCTATGAATACAGGAAAATAGCCCAATGGCGGTACTATGGCAAAAAAGGCTGCCCCGCATATTCCTAAAGCAATGATGGCCACTTTTTGAATTTTTTCGTGGGCAGAAGGTATTTGTATAAAGCGTTGACTTAAAATAGCATCAAGCACGGCGGCATGTATTTCTGCACCGGAATAGATGGCATCAAAGGGTGTGGGGCGTATGTCCAATAAACCTGGAGCTGAAGTGCCCACGATGAAAATACGTCCTTGTATTTCTTCAGGGGGAATTTTATTGTGCAAAATATCCGCGGCGCTAAAGGTGGGGTAGTATTTACGACCACCGCGATAGGGCACCATAAAGCTGCCATCCACTTGCACGGGGATGGTATATTTTTTTACGTGCAAGGCTTTAAGGCCTTCTGGACTGGTGCTGAGCCCCAAGGTGCTTTCACCCAGTGCGCGCATTAAAGAACGTACTGCCAAAGAAATAAATATGCGATCACCCACTTGTGTTAATAAGGGAATGGAGCGCGTAATGCCGTCAGGGTCTGATTCTGCATTTAAAGTAGCCAAGGGTGCCACAGCGCGTAATTCCGGTAAGGGTAAAGTGGCGCCAAGGCCTTTGGGGATGAAACGTGTGGCTTCTAAACTGCCCTTGGGCGCATTAATCCAGATGCCGTCAGCAGGGAGATTGTCTGGAGGCAAGGGGGTAATATGCCCTTTAAATTGCGTAAATGAGCCTAAAACCACAGGGCTTTGCTGTAGTATGGTGGCGAAAATACGATCATTATCATACAATTCCGCTGGAATGCTTGTTAAGGGCAAATGCATATTAAAATGCTGTTCGAAGGATTCTTGTAAGCTTTTTAAAGATGTATTGTCCGGCTCTGAAAAGATAATATCAAGCCCTATGGCTGCGGCGCCGGCTTCGGTAAGGTTGGCTACTAATTTTCCCACAATGTGACGTGGCCAAGGCCATTGGCCTATGCTGGCAAGGCTGGCATCATCTATATCTATGAGTGCAGGGGTGGGGGAGGGGGTGCCGCCGCCATTGGCGCGTAAAAAGATGTCATAAATATTTCTGTCGGCTTGCTGTACAATGAGAGGTTGCCAAAGATACAGCGCTAAAAAAGCACAGCCTATACAGAGACCCATGCTGAGGCGTACTACTCTTTCGCGCCAATCTCGTGAAGTTGTATCTTTTGCAGCCACAGTGAAACATCCTTTTAGTAAGTGTAGTATACCACGTCTGCACAATGCATTATACAAAAAAGCTTTAAAACACAAATAAGGCTCTTGGCATAATGCGGGAGTTAGCGTTGTAGACTCTTGCGAAAAAGGGAAGAAAAGTTCTCTATTTTTTTATACAGGCTAACTTTGTGCAACTTCATAGCGTTTTACGCAATGGAGACATAAGGGGGTGCTGGGGTGACCTGCGGCATGATCTTGACGAAAGCGTACAAAATCGTCTTTTTCCCAAATGCCCGCCGCATTTTCTTCATTAACATTGCCAAAAATACATGCTTCCTGCATACTTTGTTGGGATGGAACCTGCAAATACACGCAAGGAGAAACATGCCCTGTGGCACTGATATAGAGGCTTTTTTGTATATTTTCGCGGCATGTGCTGGCCATGGTGGCACTGGGTAAAGCGTAGTGAAAGGCAATGCCATAGTTATGGGCTTCTTCACGGGCTTGCTGTAACAGCTTTTGCGCACGTGCAAGTTTTTCTTGCGAAGCCGGTGTTGCGCTGGCCGTCAGTGCCAAGGCTGCTTGTGCTGCAGAGGGGGCATAATCCAATGTGCTGATGATGGCTGTGGGTACGCCAAGGTCATGTAAAAGTTTAGGTAAGGCTAGAATAGCCTCCATACGGTCGGCCAAAAGGAGATAGGCCACATGAATTTCTAAGTGTACAGCCCAATGTTCTTTACGTAATTTTTGTAAAAGGGTGATGTTGTCGCATACGGTATGAAAATCTGCTCCGGCGCGAACGGCATTGCTTTGAGCATCGGTGCCAGCTAGGGAAAAAGCTAAAATATCTATACCGCTCTCAAGGATTTTCTTAACTTTTTTTTCAGAAAGGTGCATGGCGCATGAGGTGGAAGATACAAGACATCCGGCCTTGCGGGCTAAGGCCACGAAGTCAAAAAAATACGGATGTAAAAGAGGTTCTCCCCAACCTTGTAAATGTACTCGCGTGCTTTGTTGTAAGAGAGGCCAAAGATTTGCGAAGGTATGCGGCTGCATATGTTGTGCTTGCCATGTGGCGGCATCGGTGGTGTGTGGGCAATACGTACATTTAGCTGCGCAATGAGACGTTATTTCCACTTGCAAACAATCCAGCGGGCGTGGTTTGGGGCGTATAAGGTCTTTAACAAGTTCCCAAATGCTGGCTTCGCGCAGGCTTTTATGCTGAAAGATATTGAGGGCATTTGTTGGTAAAGGCGCGAGAGGGAAGATGTTTTGCATGGTGCATCCTTAAGAGAAAAGACGTGCAAGCCAATGCGTGGCTTGGTTTTTAGGCTTTTGTTCTGCTTGCAGCCATGAACATTGAATAAAGGGCAAGGCGGGCACTGCGCCCCATTTTTCTTTAAAAAATCGTATGCCTTTATGAATACCAAGACCCAAATTACATGAGCTATACCCGCGTTGTTGGGCTTCCTCTAATAATGCCATAAGTAAAACTTCGGCGGTGCCGGGGTGCGCAGAAGGTTTACGAAAAGCAAACATATAAAAAGCAGTATGTAAGGAGGTAAAATCTCCCACAGTGTAGCCCAAGAGCTCTCCAGTCTGCGTATCATAAGCAGAGAAAAGCCGCACTTGCGGTGCATGGCGGCAATAAAGGCCAAGACTTTGAAAAATACTGCTCATTTCCTTACTTATGCCTTGGCGTCCTATGTAGTGTAGCATGAGTTCTTGATGGGCGCTGCTCCAAGCGCTTTCCCCGTGACTTTGCTCTATGGTGATATACGGTGCGGCTCGGCGGCATGTGGAGTGTACTTTTTGTAAAGTGCTGTGCTGTAAAGGTAATGGCAAAATATAGTAATTGTCATGGAGTATGGTGGCGTTTTCAGGGATGACATGCGCACGTACGGGGGCAAGCACGCTGAGGCGTTCAATGGAAGGCGTTGGCATAAGTAGTTGTAGCTGTTCGCCCAAAGCCAGTTGTAATTGTTCTTGATAGCGCGGCGTGTGCATGTTTTCAGGCTGAAAGTTTTCGTCCAAAGGATAGCCCACCACAATGGCGTGTCCACTGTGATAATGTACAAGAAAAGAGCCCATGGTAAAGGATGTACTCTGGCTTACGGCATGCACATAGGGGAGTAGTTGATCCGGTGTCATGGCTTGTAAGCTTATATGATTGCTTTGCTGTGTAGTAAGCTGTGTACATATTGTGCTATTAAGGGGCATTACTTGTCTCCTTGGCGGCAAGGCGTGCCCGCATTTTATGTCGCCATGTGGGCTGTACTTGCTGTAAGGTAAAGCCATCTTCCTTAAGCATGGTGCGTAGCTGGAGCATATGCGCTGTACCCACAAAAACAGCCGCACGTCCTTGCTCTAAGAAGGGGCGCATACGCTGACGAAAGCGCTCATCACGCTTATTAATAATGGTGTGGGTGCGTGTGGGAAATTCTGCGCTGGTGCCCATAAGGCGTAAAAGGTCGCCGTTAAGATAGGCTTGAACATTCTTACGTATCATTTTTGGCCAGCGTTGGCAGTTTTGAAAATAGCGTACCACGCGTTCCGCTGGCACGGCATTGAGCGAAGCCAATTGCTCTTCAAGGCTTTCCATGCCCACAACATTTTTTTGCATGTCATGCGCCAGATGCCATGCTTCCAAATCCACCGACTGTTGCCAGCCCTTACGTTCTAAATAGCCTGTCCAGAGGGTGAAAAGCGCCGTCCAAGGGCGTGTGTGGGCAAGGTACCAGCGCACATCCACGCGTCGACGCGCTTGCATATTCAGCAATCTTGGCCAAAAACCTTCAGGGCCGCGTACCATACGCTCTAAAGCGCAAATTTCTGCTTCGTTTAAAAGAGGTAGTAAGGGTTGCTGCTCTGGGGTGAGACGTTTGCCTTCGGCTTCTACCACATGTAAGCTTTGGGCATCCAGCGGCCCTTCAAAGAGCACTGTATCTACATGTTCAAAAAGCGCACGAAAGGAGCGTTCGAAGGAATAACAAAAAAAGTGTGCAGAGCCGCCAATCCACGAAATTTTATTTCCTTTTTGCACTTGCCAAAGCATGGCATAGGGGCGTTGCTCTGGCATGGCGGCGAAAATTTGCCTTTTGGACTGCCCCATAAGCATGCGTAAGTCATGCGTGGGGGAAGTGTTTTGTGTGTACTGAGCGCTTCCCAAGGCCGTTAAGAAGAGTTTTTGCATATCGCCTTTTATGTTGGTATGCTGTGGCTTTTCTTGCCAAGCGGCGCGTAAAAAGGGCAGGCTAGGCAGTGCCCCCCATTTGCGTTTAAAGCGGCTAATGCCTTCATGAACACCCAGCCCCAAATGTAAAAAAGTCTTTTTTTCTTGGCGCGCCATGTGCAGCATGTGGGCAAAAAGCGCATCGGCCGCGTGGGGCGTATAAAAGGTGCGCGAATGCGCTCCTAGCAGATAGGCACAAAACTCCTTGGGGGCAAAGTCCACTAAGAGGGTGGCGCAAAGGTGCCCTTGGTGGTCATAGGCATTGAGCAAACGTAAATGTGTTTGCGGTGCTTGCAATACTGCGGGGGTGGCAAGGAAAAGACGGCGCACCATGGCAGACATGGGGGCATGAGTATTTTGTCCGCTTTTGGCTAAAAATTCCGTCCAAAGGCGACGATGCTCTGGTGTAAATGCAGAGCCCACTTCTATACGTAATTTCTCCTGCGCTTTTCGTACAGGGGCGCGTAATGCTGTTGGTATGGGTGCTTGCGCGGATAGGGTGTAAAAAACGTCTTTCTCTTCAATATATTGTTGTAACTCGGGAGGGAAATCCGGAGCGATGGCATAGCATTGTGTCGCACCGGTACGGCTCACAGCTTGGCTTTTGGCTTGTAAAAAACTTTGATGTGTGTAGGGGGGCGCGGGATTTTGTGCCGTAGCCAAAGGGTAGCCTATGATAGTGAGCCAATCTTGCGCAGCATAGCACAAATAGCCATTTTCCACAAAGGCTTCTCCTTGCGAAACCGCTTGCATAAAATGAACAGAGTGTTCCGGTACGGTGGCCTGAGCGTAAATGGCGGTGGATTCAAGCATAGCGTACTCCTAGCGGATTTTGCTCAAGTAGGCATTACGGGCTTTATCACTACATAACACAAGGTTTGTATCACAGCTTTTACTGGCAAAAGCGGCCATGATTGTTGTAAAAGTCTGTGTACACAAGAGACGATGAAATTTTATGGTATAAGATTTTCCCCATACTGAAAAGAAAAAAATCACAAGAATAAAGATTTCACGCAATGAATTATATAACAGTCTTTTTGAGAACGTTTTTGTCCCCTTTTATACTTGGCAAAGGCGGGCTTACTGTGTATGGTTATTTTCGTAAAATACGGCCATTGTCTATACTAAAGCGTCAACTTTATGCAGCTTTGGCTGTGTCATGGCGAGTTTAAAATACAGATATTACGTATATTGTTGCGTAACTTCTTTGTTTTTTACATCATATGCTCTGCGGCTTGGTAGAGCATGGCTTTGGGATGTGCCTAAAATCTGTGCTTTTATGTGTAGAGCCTTTGAAGTGAAAGAGGACTGTATGGAAAGATTGCCTTGGCCGGAATATTTTATGCGTATTGCCTATATGGTGGCAGAACGTAGTACATGTTCGCGCCGTAAGGTTGGTGCTGTGGCCGTGAAGGATAATCGCATTCTTGCCACAGGCTATAATGGTGCCCCTGCGGGTATGCGCCATTGTCTAGATATAGGGTGTTTACGACAACAAATGAACATCCCCTCAGGGGAGCGTCATGAAATTTGTCGTGCCATCCACGCAGAACAAAACATCATTGTGCAAGCGGCCACCCATGGGGTACAACTTGCCGGTGCTGATATTTATTGTACCACATTCCCTTGTGGTATTTGCACGAAGTTGCTTATTAATTGCGGTATAAAAACAATATCCTATGTGGAATATTACCCCGATGATTTAGCTGTGCAAATGCTTCGCGAGGCCAATATTACTTGTGTGCATGTAGAGCGCCCTCAGGAGTAACTTTATGGAAGAATCTGCTTTTGCCTCACATATGCGTCATGCAGCCCATCTGGCTTTGCAAGGGCGCGCCCATGTGTATCCCAACCCCTCTGTGGGGGCGGTACTTGTACGTGACGGTGTTATCGTGGCAGAAGGATGGCATAAAGTTTATGGAGGCCCTCATGCCGAAGTGGTTTGTCTGCAAGATGCTGCTGCCAAGGGCGTAGATGCAAGTCAGTGTACCATGGTGGTTACCTTGGAGCCTTGCCATCATCATGGCAAAACACCACCTTGTACCGCGGCCATTGTTAAAGCAGGTATTAAGCATGTGGTCTTTGGTCAGCGAGACCCCAATGATGTGGCTGCTGGCGGCGCTGCTTATTTGGCCTCACAAGGTATAAAGGTAGAAGAAGGCGTTGAGGCGCAGCTTTGCCGTGATATTTTAGCAGATTTTTTGTGCTGGCGTGAAAAAAAGCGCCCCTATGTTTTTTTAAAGCTGGCTTCCACCCTTGATGGACGCATAGCTACACGTACAGGGCAGTCACAATGGGTGAGCGGCGAAGGCTCACGCCATAGAGTACAGCTCATGCGCAGAAAAATTGCGCAAGTGGGTGGCGCCATTATGATAGGCGGTGGTACTTTCCGCGCCGATAATCCACGCCTTACCGTACGCTATCCAGAAGGGGAAGAAGGCCCGCAACCTTTGGCATGTATTGTGACTTCACGTTTGCCCGTTGTTAGTTTGGACAATACCATTTTGCAAACACGTCCCAAAGATGCTATTTTCTTTTCTACACCGGCCGGAGCTGCTTCCCCCACAGCCAAGGCGCTTGAAGAAATGGGCGCTAGGGTATGGTCGCAATCTCCACAAAGCGGTGCTGTGCGCTTGCCACAATTGGATGTGCTTTTGGAACGTCTTTTTACAGAGCTTAATTGCCCCTATGTGCTGTGTGAAGGTGGCGGTAAATTGGCTTTGAGTTTGTTGGAGCTGGGCTTGGTGGATGAATTTCACTTACATTTAGCACCTTGTATTTTGGGTGATAACGAAGCAAAGCCACTTTTTGATGGTAATAGCCCCACCAATATGTCTGAGGCTTTAAGTTTGCGTATCAGTGATTATGAAATGCATGGCGAAGATATACATATAGTGTTGAGACCTAAATAATGTTTACAGGACTTATTCAAGGGCAGGGCACCCTTACTGCCATACAAAATCAAGGGGCGGACAAAAGGCTTTCCTTGCGTACGCATTTTATGCTGGATTCGCTGGAAATAGGGGAATCCATAGCTGTTAATGGCGTGTGCCTTACAGTGGAAAGTGGTGATTCTCATTCTTTTACGGCCTTTGTTTCTGCCGAGTCTTTGGCACATACCAATATAGGTTTACTCTGCCTTGGTCAGAAGGTGAACTTAGAGCGCGCTCTTGCTGTGGGGCAGCGCCTTGGGGGACATATGGTGAGCGGCCATGTGGATTGTGTTGCTACGGTGACTAAGAGTACCATGGTGGGGCAGTCGCGCTGTATTACCCTACACTTTCCAGAGCAGTACAGCGCAGAAATTATATCCAAAGGTTCTGTAACCTTGGATGGCATAAGTCTTACTGTGAATGCTTGCGGCGCAGACTTCTTGGAAGTAAATGTTATTCCCGAAACGTGGTCTGTGACCACTGTGGGAGCATGGCAAGTGGGGACGAAAGTTAATCTTGAAACGGACATTATAGGTAAATATGTGCGTCATATGCTTAAGCCTTATGTGGGCGGGCAGACAGAGGAAAAAAGCGCCATTACCGAAAGTTTATTACAACAACACGGCTTTTTATAGGCCGTTTGTATTATAAGGAAATATACTATGCCATTGTGTTCCATTGAAGAGGCCATTGAAGATATCCGTCAGGGTAAAATGATTATCCTTGTGGATGATGAAGACCGTGAAAATGAAGGGGATTTAACCATTGCTGCTGAGCATGTAACCCCAGCTGTTATTAATTTTATGGCGAAATACGGTCGCGGCCTTATTTGTTTACCCCTAAGCGCTGAGCGTTGTGACCACTTAAACCTTGGTCTTATGACCCAACGTAATGGGTCTAAATTTGGTACCAATTTCACCGTATCCATTGAAGCGCGTCATGGCGTCACCACAGGCATTTCTGCCAGTGACAGAGCCACCACCATTTTAGCCGCTGTGGCAGATGATGTACGTCCTGAAGATATAGTAACTCCAGGGCATATTTTTCCTTTACGTGCGCGTCCTGGCGGTGTACTTGTTCGCGCCGGCCAAACAGAAGGCTCCGTGGATTTATCGGTATTAGCCGGTTGCAAAGATGCCGCTGTCATTTGTGAAATTATGAATGATGACGGTGAAATGATGCGCCTTCCTGAATTAGAAGTTTTTGCCGCTGAGCATGGGCTGAAAATTGCTGCTGTAAAAGATCTTATCCGCTATCGTATGGGGCGTGGGCAAGTGTCCGTGCGCCGTGTGGCAGAGGCTAAACTCCCCTCCATTTATGGTGATTTTTCCATAATTGCCTATGAAAATGATGTGGATAGCAGTGAGCATGTGGCCATTGTTAAGGGCGACATTTCCGGTACAGATCCTGTCTTAGTGCGTGTACATAGCGAATGCCTCACCGGCGATGCGCTGGGCTCCATTCGTTGCGATTGTCGCGGTCAATTGGGCGCTGCCTTACAAAGCATTGAAAAAGCAGGGCGCGGTGTGGTGTTGTATATGCGCCAAGAAGGGCGTGGCATTGGCCTTGCCAATAAAATTCGCGCCTATGCATTGCAAGACCAAGGGTATGATACGGTGGAAGCCAACGAAAAATTGGGCTTTGCGCCTGATTTACGTGATTACGGTACCGGCGCACAAATATTGGTGGACCTTGGCATTCACAAAATGCGCATGATGACCAATAACCCCAAGAAAATTGTGGGTCTTGAAGGTTATGGCATTGAAATTGTGGAACGTGTAGCCATTGAAACCAAGGCTTGCGAATGCAATAGTGTGTATTTGCAAACTAAAAAAGATAAAATGGGGCATTTGTTTACAGAATTATGCACCGATTGCGCCGACAAGATTGGCAGTGAAGTTGCAAAGTAATATATGAAGTTATTTTTTCTTGGGGAAATTTTTTTAAAAGAGATTTCCCCAAGAAAGCAGTTTAAAATATGAATGCTATATATACTATTTCGGAGGGATATATGTCAAAAGTTCGTACCGTAGAAGGCATGTTGGATGCCAAAGGGCTTAAATTTACCATCATAGCCACACGTTTTAACGACTTTATTGTGGATCGTTTGGTGGGCGGTGCTGTGGATTATCTTGTACGTCACGGCTGTGCAGAAAAAGATATTACCATTGTACGCATTCCTGGTGCCTTTGAAATGCCTGTGGTCTGCAAAAAAATCGCTGCTAAAAAAGATTGCGATGGCATATTGGCATTGGGCGCTGTTATTCGTGGCGGTACACCGCATTTTGACTTTGTAGCCAATGAAGCTACCAAGGGTCTAGCACAAGTGTCTTTAGAATCCGGTATTCCCGTAGGTTTTGGTCTATTAACCACAGATAACTTAGAACAAGCCATTGAACGCGCAGGTACCAAGGCTGGCAATAAAGGCGTAGAAGCCGCCGCCGCTGTGCTTGAAACCGTACGTGTGTTGGAGCACATTTAAATGTCCAAAAAAAATTCACGCCGCAGTGAGCGGAGTTTTGCTTTTCAGGTTCTATACAGCCTTTCTTTTACCCCAGCACAAACCTTGGAAGGGGTACGTTCCGCTTTTCGTAAGTCTCCGGACTTTGTAGAAAAAGAAGATATGGCTGACAATTTTCAAGGTTTTGCTTGGGAATTGGTGGCTGGCATTTGGAGCAATGAAAAAGACTTGGATGCGCTCATTGCTCAATACTCACACAATTGGCGTATAAATCGTATGGGTCGCATAGAATTAACTATTTTACGCATGGCCATGTATGAAATGCTGTACAGAGAAGACATCCCTGCCAAGGTGGCTATTAATGAAGCTTTGGAGCTTTCACGTCAATATGGCGAAGAAAGCGCTCGATCCTTTTTGAATGGTATCTTAGATGCCACAGCCAAAGCCCTTGAAAGCGGCGAAATTACTAAAAAATAAATTGTTATAAGAGAGTCAAAGTTCATGACGCAGGATAAATATACACCAGGTAGCATAGAAGTAAAATGGCAAGCCCATTGGGACAAAGAACAAACCTTTGCCGTTTCGCACACTTCCCCCAAGCCTAAGTACTATGTGCTGGAAATGCTGCCTTACCCTTCGGGAAATATTCATATGGGGCATGTGCGTAACTACTCCATAGGTGACGTAGTGGCACGCTTTAAACGTATGCAAGGTTTCAATGTGTTACACCCCATGGGTTGGGATGCTTTGGGCTTGCCTGCGGAAAATGCCGCCATTAAAAATAATACCCACCCTGCCGCATGGACTTTTTCCAATATTGATAATATGCGCACGCAATTACGCCGCTTGGGCTATTCCTATGATTGGAATAGAGAAGTGGCCACATGCGTACCGGAATATTACCGTTGGGAACAGCTTTTCTTTTTGAAAATGCTGGAAAAAGACCTGATCTATCGTAAAAAAGCGCCGCAAAATTGGTGCCCCGATTGTCATACTGTATTGGCCAATGAGCAAGTTATTGACGGTCTTTGCTGGCGTTGTGATTCCACCGTGGAGCAAAAAGAGCTGACGCAATGGTTTGTACGTATTACAGCCTATGCCGAAGAACTCTTGGCAGACCTTGATAAATTACATAAAGGCTGGCCGGAACGCGTTATAGCCATGCAAAATAATTGGATTGGCAAGTCTCACGGGGCAGAAATTACCTTCCCCTTGGAAGACGCGCTCACCGTGGACGGGAAGGAATATAAAGGCATTGATGTTTTTACCACCCGTCCTGATACGGTCTTTGGCGTAAGCTTCATGACCCTTGCCCCAGAGCATCCCTTGGTGGAACAGCTCATTGCCGGTAAAGAGCAAGAAGCTGATGTACGCGCCTTTGTGGAACGTATTCGCAATATGGATCGCATGGATAGACAGTCAGAAACCTTAGTAAAAGAAGGTATTGCCACGGGAGCGTATTGCACGCATCCTTTCACAGGCAAGCAAGTACCCATATGGCTAGGGAATTTTGTTTTGGCAGACTATGGCACCGGTGCTGTTATGGGCGTTCCTGCTCATGACCAACGTGACTTTGAATTTGCAAAAAAATACGGTTTAAGCTTTATTCCTGTGATTCAGCCTCCCTTACAAGAAGGTGAGGCACCTTTAGATGTGGCCACCATGACGGAAGCGTGGACAGGTGCAGGCATTATGTGCAACTCGCAGGAATTTGATGGTATTGCGCATGAAGAGGGCAAAAAAGCCGTAGCCAAGGCTTTGGAAGAAAAAAATCTTGGCAAATCCACCGTGCAATATCGTTTGCGCGATTGGAATATTTCACGTCAGCGTTACTGGGGCGCGCCCATTCCTGTGATTTTCTGCGACGCATGCGGTGCGGTGCCTGAAAAAGAAGAAAATTTACCCGTGGTATTGCCTTTGGATGTGAAAACCAAGGAAGACGGACGCTCACCCTTACCTGACGCACCTTCTTTTTATGAGTGTACATGTCCACAATGCGGTGCCAAAGCCAGACGCGAAACCGATACCATGGATACTTTTGTGGAATCTTCGTGGTATTTTGCCCGCTATGCCGATGCACGTAATGAGACAGCTCCCTTTGATAAAGACATTATCAAACATTGGATGCCTGTGGATCAATACATTGGCGGCGTGGAACATGCCATTTTACACTTACTGTATTCGCGCTTTTACACCAAAGCTTTGCGCGATTTAGGATTTTATCCTGAAGATATGGACGAACCTTTCTCCAATTTGCTTACCCAAGGTATGGTACTTATGGACGGGTCTAAGATGTCCAAGTCCAAGGGGAATGTGGTTGATCCTACACATATGATAGAAAAATACGGCGCTGATACCGTACGCCTTTTCTGCCTTTTTGCCGCACCTCCTGAGCGCGATTTTGATTGGTCAGAATCAGGTATTGATGGGTCGTCACGCTTTTTAAATCGTGTATGGCGTCTTTTTGCCGATGAACGCGCCTATTTACTGCCCATGGCTTCTTGTTCCAGCACAGCAGAACAAGCCCATGCGGCACAAAAGAGTGATGTTGCTAAAGATTTACGCCGTAAAGAACACCTGACAGTGAAAAAAGTGCAGAGTGATATTGAAAATAAGTATCAATTCAATACCGCCATTGCTGCCATTATGGAATTGGTCAATGCCATGTATTTGAGCCGCGAAGCTTTGCGCGATGAAGCAGGACGTCAGGTATTTTCTTCTGCCATGGGTACGGTTATTACCTTACTTTGTCCTTTTACGCCGCATATGAGCGAAGAGCTTTGGCAAGATCTTGGTCATGAAGGTGAAGTGTCTGACAGAGCATGGCCCGCATGGAGTGCAGAAGCCACAGCACAAGATGTGATTACGCTGGTGGTACAAATTAACGGTAAATTGCGTGGCAAGTTAGAAATTCCTGCGGCAACTTCCAAGGAAGATGCAGAAAAGCTTGCTTTGGCGGATGCTCAAGTTCAAAAACATTTGAGCGGTCTCGCTGTGCGTAAGGTTATTGTTGTCCCACAAAAACTCGTGAACATTGTAGCTAATTAGGTTTTAGTACGGAGGAACAGCCTTAAAACTGTTCCTCCTCTTGGTCCACCAAGAGGGCGGTATGGGCTCTGATGCCCATCATGGGTCAGTGTCATGCTTGCATGGCCACTGCGTACTGCATTGTGCAGAACTCCAAGTAAGTATAAAAAAGTGACTTCCGTATAGCTGAATAAGGCTTGAGAACCATGTCTCGACCAGGATTTTATTTTTGTATATGCCCCGATGCCGGGCTCATTAAACGCCACATAGAAAAGCTGGTGCAAGATTTTCCTGCCCATATGGAAAATACTGACGCCATGGGCTCTGGTCTTATGGGCAATGCCCTTGCGCCATCTGCAACAACAGCTTGGGAAAGGCATGTGTACTGGGGCGATGAAGACCTTAGTCAGGCTTTTTGGGAACATCTCATGCTGCAAGGGCTTTTTTCTAAGCCACGTCTACTTATTTTACGTAATGCGCAAAATATTTCAGCCGCCAGATGGAAAGAAATTTCAAGCGCTTTATCTAATCCTAACCCATTGACATGGCTCATATTATGCCTCGAAGGGCCTTGGGAGAAAGGCCAACCAAAGCTCCCTGCTCATGTGCTTAAGCAAAAGTCAGTAAGCTTTGCCGACAAAAAAGGTTGGATTTGGCGTCATTCTGGGCTTGATATTAGCGGCATTAAAAAGTATATACAAAGTAAGGCGCAAAATCTTGGCCTCACTTTTGAACCACATGCCTTAGATGCACTTTGCGCCAGCGTACCTCCAGATGCCACAGCCATTGATGGCGAATTGGATAAACTCCAGCTCGCAGCAAATGATGGGCATGTTCAAATGACCATGGTAGGGGCGGGTTCATATATTCCAGAATCAAATATTTTTTCTTTCATGAATCATGTGTATGCAGGAAATATAAACGCTGCTTGGCGTGAAGTACATCGTAGTCAGCATGATATGGAAGCCTTATTATTTCCTTTTTTAGCTTTATTGTCGCGGGATGCCAAAACCCTTTGGCAGATTTTAGCCGGTGAGAACCCGCGTATGCACCCTGTTGCAGCCAAGGAAAAGGAGGCCTGCGCACGCAGACTAGGTTTTGGTGGTGTAGCACAAATTTTTACTTGCATTGTACATGCAGAACAGGCCATTAAAAGCGGCGAACGCAATGTAGAACAAACTTTAGAGGCACTTGTAACAGAGTTGATACATATTTTTAGCCTGCAAAAAATAACGCAAAGATAGTACACACTCGTTGTGCTTTTGAGGGCAAAAAAATAGGCTTTTTATCTTCTACCCCTTGCGTTTAACAGAAGACTGTTTACTTATGACAAGAAAGAGTTCAAAAGATGATTTTCAGGCCGGACATAGGCAAAGGCTTAAGGGGCGTTTTTTAGACGATCCTCAGCGTGTTGAAGATTATGAGCTTTTGGAAATCCTATTGGGCTATGCGCTCATGCGCAAAGATACAAAGCCACTTGCTAAGCAGCTTTTAAAACACTTTGGTTCCCTTTCCAGCGTGCTTACAGCAAGACAAGAAGAATTAGAACAATTTGCCGGCTTTGGCGTAGGAACTTGGACCTTATGGCAAGTTTTACGCGAATGCATGGCACGCACCGCGGTGGCACCTCTTGTACAAAAAGAAGTGCTGGCCTCACCGGAGGCCATAGCCATGGCAGCCAAGGCACGGTTTATGGGTATGACCTGTGAAGAGTGCTGGATAGCATTGGTAGATGCAGGACATCGCTGCTTGGGCTGGGAAAGACTGATGCAAGGGAGCATTTCGTCCATTCCCATAACACCGCGAGACATTATAGGTAAGGTACTTGAGCGTAAGGCTCATGGTTTTATCTTGGTGCATAATCATCCTAGTGGTAATGCCAAGCCTTCTCGGGCAGATTTAGTTCTCACTGAGCAGCTACGGCAATTAAGCCCCCCCATGGGCATAGCATTTATAGAGCATATTATTATTACAGAAAAACAGTGTCGTAGTATCTTATCTGGGTATACGTTTTAGTAAGCGCAAGCTTCCTCTACGATATTTGAGGAGTGAATATTATGTCAGAAAAAAATAAAGATAGAGATATAAGTCTAGATGCCCCTTCCGAAGAGGAAGGTTCCATGTTTGAGCAAGAAACAGAAACGCCTTATGAGCTTTCTGAAGACACGCAAACAGAAGCAGAAGAGCAAACGCAAGAAGATGATGATGCAGATCAATTTGCAGATCAATCTCCTTTCCCCAGTGTTATGCCCGTGCTAGCTGTGCGTGATGTAGTGGTATTTAACTACATGATTTTACCTCTATTTATTGGTAGGGATAAATCTGTTCAGGCCATGGAAGCTACCTTGGATAGAGATCGTTACCTTTTTGTATGCACGCAAAAAGATGAAAACAATGAAGATCCTACCTCAGAAGATTTGTTTACCTTGGGCTCCATTGTCAACGTAATGCGCATGCTTAAAATGCCTGATGGGCGTATTAAAGTTTTGGTGCAAGGGGTTAGCCGTGCCCGCGTGAAGGGCTTTACGCAAGAAGATCCCTTCCTTGAAGCAGAAGTGGAAGCCATAGAAGAACTTAGCGTAGACTCTTCCCCTGAAGTAGAAGCCATGTTGCGCTCTGCACGTGAGCAAAGCGAAAAAATTCTTACCTTGCGCGGCATTTCCAGCACAGATGTGGTGAATATGTTGCAAAATGTAGATGACCCGGGGCACCTGGCCGATCTTATTGCCGCCAATTTGCGCATGAAAATTGAAGACGCACAGGCCATTTTGGAAGAAGAGAATCCTATCATTCGCTTGGAGCTGGTGAATAGACAGCTTAACAAAGAAGTGGAAGTGGCCACCATGCAGGCACGCATTCAATCTTCTGCACGCGAAGGTATGGATAAAGCGCAAAAAGATTACTATTTGCGCGAACAAATGAAGGCTATTCGCCAAGAGCTTGGAGACGGTCAGCCAGATCAAGAAGAAGAAATTGATGATCTTACTAGAGCCGTAGCCAAGGCCGGTATGCCCAAAGATGTGCGTAAAGAAGCCGATAAACAATTACGTCGCTTGGGTTCCATGCATTCGGACTCTTCTGAAGCCAATGTGGTACGCACCTATTTGGAATGGTTAGTGGAACTTCCTTGGAGGAAAACCACACGCGATAGCCTTGATATTAAAAATGCGTCAAATATTTTAAATGAAGATCATTACGCCTTGGAAAAGGTAAAAGATCGTATTTTAGAGTATTTATCCGTGCGCAAGCTGAATCCCAATTCCAAAGGGCCGATTTTATGCTTTGTGGGCCCTCCAGGGACGGGAAAAACCTCTCTTGGGCGTTCCATTGCGCGCGCTTTAGGGCGTAAATTTCAAAGGCTTTCCTTGGGCGGCATGCGTGATGAAGCTGAAATTCGCGGGCACAGACGCACCTATATTGGCGCCATGCCTGGACGTATTGTACAAGCTTTAAAGCAAGCCGGTACCAAAAACCCTGTTATTGTTTTGGATGAGCTTGATAAGCTTGGCGCGGACTTTAGGGGAGATCCTTCTTCTGCTCTTTTAGAGGTGCTTGACCCTGAGCAAAATAGTACTTTTAGTGATCACTACCTTAATGTTCCCTTTGACTTGTCAAAGATTATGTTTTTGTGCACAGCTAATAATTTAGATACCATTCCGGCTCCTTTGCGCGATAGAATGGAAATTATTACTTTACCGGGCTATACGGTACATGAGAAAAAATCCATTGCTGACATACATCTTCTTCCTAAGATGATTAAAGAACATGGATTGAAGCCTAAGGATGTGAGTATTTCTGATAAGGCTGTGGAACGCGTTATTAAAGAATATACGCGTGAAGCTGGTTTACGTAATCTTGAACGCGAATTGGGTGCCATTTGTCGTAAACTGGCACGTAAGAGAGCAGAGGGTAAAGAAGGCGCCTTTAAGGTGTCGGAAGCGCAAGTACCCAAGTTGCTAGGTATACCACGCTTTGTGGAAGATGATGCAGAAAAGCAATTGTCTCCGGGGGCGGCTTTGGGTCTGGCATGGACGCCTTTTGGTGGCGATGTGCTTAATATCGAAGTCACTCTTATGAAGGGTAAGGGCGCCTTGCTGCTCACAGGGCAATTGGGCGATGTTATGAAAGAAAGCGCGCAAGCTGGGCTCTCATATATTCGTAGCCGTGCTGTGGAGCTAGGTATTGATGTGGACTTTACCCGTAGGCACGATATTCACATTCACGTACCTGCAGGTGCTACCCCCAAGGACGGCCCATCAGCTGGTATAACCTTGTGCACAGCGCTTATTTCAGCCCTTACAGAGAAAAGCGTCAACGCTGATCTTTGCATGACAGGGGAAATTACCTTGCGCGGACGTGTTCTCCCCGTGGGCGGTATTAAGGAAAAAATTCTTGCCGCTGTGGCACGTGACTTACAGCATGTGATTATACCTAAAAATAATGTGAAAGACTTGGAAGATATTCCTAAGGACTTATTGGCAAAAATATCTGTACACCCTGTGGCGCATATAGATGAAGTGTTGCCCATTGCCTTTGGTTCCTCTGAGTAGCTGATAATGAAGGAGTAATCACGTATTCTATATTGTGGTAAGCCTCTGTGATATTTTCGCAGAGGCTTTTTTTTTGGGCGTATGAGTACACAATACGCTTATCAGGCGCGTTTTAGATATGCCTTAGGCAGTTGAGAGAGAATAATATCTTTATGCAAGTATTATCTTCATTTTTTAAGGGAAATATGTTAAAAGCTTATTAGCATATCCTAATATAAAAAATTTTGCGAAAGTAGTGTAACATTCAATTTTTTTGTGCGGCAAGTGTATACAGCTACAGTAGTTTCAGTATACGTATTTAAAACTCTAATGCTACATTGTTTGTTGTTCTTTTTATCGCAGCGCTTTAAGAAATAAATCACATGTAGATATATTGAGGATACAGAAAACTATTTAATAGTAAAAAACTCTGTATTTAACTTTGTTCAGTCTACAACGGGCTAATTAAATTCTTTTTTTCACAATACTGCCCATAAAGTCGCAAAAATGCGACGGTGTAAAAAAAGTAGGAGGTATTTAGGACAATATAAGCAAAGATGCTACAAATTGGCATGTTGTTTTGGAAATTCTTGAGTGGCAATTGGTTTTTAGGCAATGAGAGATTTTTCTCAAATTCTCGGTACACTGCTTGACCTAGGTTTATTTTGATGTCAAGACGGAGTATGTGAAAATTTGCTTTAGGAGTGTTTAATGACAACAACAAGTGAAGACAAACAAAGTGTCGGTGCTCAAGTGGCAAAAGTTTTGCCGGGCATGATACTTTTTGTGACGGTAGCCTTGGTGGCTTGGTATGTAACCCCCATACTTACCTCCTTACATCCCATAATAAAAAACATGAATCTTAGTAACTTTATCGTTGCAATTATTCTTGGTATGGCCATCTTGAATATTTTTGGTGTGCCAGAAGTATGTAAGCCGGGCTTGCAGTTCTCCACCATATTAACGAAAACTGGTATTGTTGTTATGGGCTGTAAATACTCTTTTGCAGGCTTACTGAAGACAGGAACCGAAGCTATTGTTATCATAGCAGTTTTCCTTTTTGGTTCAGCGCTTATACTTATGTGGATAGGCCGAAAGTTAAAAATGTCTCCTTCGCTCAGCGCTTGTTTGGCTGCAGGGCTTTCAGTTTGTGGTGTGTCTGCGGCTGTGGCCATTGCCCCTGCTGTACGCGCTAAAAACGAAGACATGGCCTATACCATTGCCGTAGTGCTTATGTTTGGTCTTTTGGCTTTATTAGTCTTTCCCTTTGTAGGGCAGTGGTTTTCCTTATCTGCCAACCAATTTGGCGCCTTTGTAGGTGTAGGTGTTATTAACTCTGCCCAAGTGCTTGCGGCTGGCTTTGCTTATAGCCAAGACGCTGGTGTTATTGCAGGGGTGTATAATATTGGGCGTGTTATCTTCTTGCCTTTCATTGTACTTACCTTAGCCATCATGGTGGCTACCCAAGATGCCGAAGTGCAGTCTCAAATGCAAGGTAGCAGCAAGATGAAGATGATTGTGGATAAATTTCCTGTCTTCGTTGTGGGCTTTATTGCCATTGTTACCTTGAATACCTTGGGCTTTTTAGAAACAGCAGAAGTAAAAATGGCTACCACTTTTATGGATTGGTGTTTCTTGCTGGGCTTTTCGAGCATTGGTCTGACCACACGTCTGTCTGACATTAAGGCCGCGGGGCTTTCTGGCGCCGCCATGGGCTTTGTGGTGGCAGGGCTTAAAGCCGTGCTTGCCCTATGGGTAGCATTAACTTTCTTGCAATAATGAGAGACTTGAGGAGTATATCATGTGGAACAAAATTTCCAAGAGCAGACGTCAGGACATCATAGTTATTGCCTTCGGCTTAGCATTAGTGCTCGTGGCCAAGGTGCTTGCATAATTTTTTCTGGGTTTAAAGAGCATCCATTGGAAGAAAGTCATGTGAAGGCATTATGTGCTTTACAAAAAGAACATAATGCCCATGTGGAGCTTTTTTACCATATACCGGCTAGTTTGACGCATTATGGTAAGGTGGATTCTTTGGTGACGGCGGGTGCCATGGATGACTTTGTACACTATGTACAAGGTTTGGAGCAGGAAGAGGCTGAAGCTTTTTTCGCCGGCACTAAACAAGCTCTCACGCCGCCCTGGGAAGGTATTTATATGGTGAGGGAACCCCATGATTGGAAAAAAGCTCTTAAGCTTTTATGCAGTCAATTTGAGCGTGTTTTGCTCTATGCGCCTTGCCCCATGACAATATGAAAAAAACCTCTGTGGATTTGCCACAGAGGTTTTTTTTGCGCTGTATTAAAAAGTGGCGCTGATGATGCCGCCGGCAAGAATATTTCCTGTAGCATCATATATGGCGGCAATTTGCCCAGGTGCTGTGGGTGTTTGGCTTTGACTAAAGGTAATGCGTAAGTTTTGCGCCTCTAGTACACAGAGAGCAGGGGCTTCTTGCTGACGATAACGCACCCGCACAAAAACTTGCTTTGGCCAATGGTCATACGCTACCAAAAAATTCATTTTTTCCACTAAGCACCCCTGCAAAGTGGCTTCGCTTTTATTACCCAAGATAAGCGCATTGCGCTCATCATCTTTGGCGCATACATATAAGGGTTCTTTCCATGCTACTCCAAGGCCGCGTCTTTGACCTTCAGTATATTGCCAAAGACCCACATGTTCACCGCCATATTTTTTAGGTAGCAGTATCTCTTGTCCATCTTCACGTATGAAGATAGGGCCGGGTTTTCCAAGCTTTATACGGCGTTGCTGTGCGCCAGTAAGCATGAAATCACGATAGGCATCAGCAGGTACAAAACAAATTTCTTGACTTTCTTTAGCTATGGGGATGGCTATTTGACGGTCTTGCAAAAAGGCTTTATTGGCGCTTTTTTGCGTCTGTGCCAAGGGGAAAAGTACTTTGGCAAAGCGCTCTTTTGGCACTAAGGATAAAAAGTAACTTTGGTCTTTTCCGGCATCTTGTGCTTTGCTTAGAGGGCTTTTTGCACTTTGTGTGCTGGAGAGAGTACGAAGCGTGGCATAGTGCCCTGTGGCAAAATACTCTGCGCCAAGTTCCAAGGCCGCATCCATAAGAAGACCAAATTTTATATGCTTATTGCACAAAGCACAGGGATTGGGGGTGCGGCCAGAGGCATAGTCTTGTACAAAGGTCGTAATGACAGCTTGGTCAAAAGCTTTGCGCAAATTGCAAATGTGAAAGGGAATATTACGTTTTTGGCAAAGCTTATCCAAGGCATCTATGCCCTCAGGCAAGGTTGCCATGTTCTCTTTGCTTTCATGTGCAGTATGGGATGTGGCATCTGGTAAGAAAAGCCCGTGTAAGGCCACAACTTCATGCCCTGCCTCTTGTAAAGAGAGCAGAGCATAAAGGGAATCTGCGCCGCCACTAACGGCCACGACAATGCGTGCCATATTAGAGAATTTGGTTGAGGAATTGTTTTAAACGTGGAGCACGCGGTGACTCGAAAATTTGGTCTGGCGTACCTGTTTCTACAATTTGCCCATGATCCATAAAAATGATGCGGTCGGCCACGGTGCGGGCAAAGCCCATTTCATGCGTTACACAAACCATGGTCATACCATCTTCTGCAAGACCCACCATAACGTCCAAAACTTCCCCCACCATTTCTGGATCAAGGGCAGAAGTGGGCTCGTCAAAAAGCATAATGCTGGGCTGCATGGCAAGGGCGCGGGCAATGGCCACACGTTGCTGCTGGCCACCTGAAAGCAGGGCTGGGTATACATTGGCTTTATCGCTAATGCCTACACGCTTTAAAAGCACCAATGCGCGTTCTTCGGCATCATGCTTAGGTATATTTTTCAGCTTGATAGGCGCCATGGTAAGATTTTCCAAGACGGTTTTGTGCGGGAAAAGATTAAATTGCTGAAAAACCATGCCTAAATCTTGGCGAATGGCATTAATATCATGCGCATCACTGGTAACATCGCGCCCGTCCACGGTAATCACGCCTTGATCCACCTCTTCAAGGCGGTTGATGGAGCGTAAAAGGGTAGATTTTCCTGAACCTGATGGCCCGATGATAACAACACGTTGCCCGCTTTGTATATCAAGGCTTACGTCTTGTAGGGCAGGAAGTTCACCAAAGTACTTCCATACATTACGAATGCTAATGATGGGATTATTTTCTTTTGTCATAATAGTTCAACCTTCCTTCCATGATGCTTACGCATTTTGATAGAAGAAGTGTGATAATAAGGTAAACGAGTGCAATTACGGTGTAGGTCTCAAAATAAAGATAGGTTTTAGCCGCATAGGCACGCCCACGTTGCATAAGGTCAGGCATGGCCATGACGGATACAAGAGCTGTATCTTTCAGCATGGCAATACACTCATTGCCCACAGGGGGAAGAATGGTGCGCCAAGCTTGCGGCAATACCACGCGGAACATGGTTTGAAAGCGGGTAAAGCCAAGGGAGCGCGCTGCTTCGGTTTGCCCTTTGGGTATGGCAAGTATGCCCGCGCGAAAAACTTCGCCCATATAGGCGCCGTAACAAAAAGAAATGGCAATAACAGCGGACATAAGACCACTGACATTCAAAAACTTAGCAAGAGCAAAATAAATATAAAAAATTTGTACTAAAAGAGGGATACCGCGTATGATTTCCACATAGGTGGAAGCCACAAGATTTATAAGGCGATTTTGTGAAATACGTCCAAGACCTGTAAGTAAACCCATGGGAATGGCACAGGCAATGGAAAGGAAGGTTACTTGGAAGGTAACTATAAGTCCATCGGGCAAAAATTGTATAATATTTATATAGGGATCTGGCCAAAAAGTGCAAAGACATATTAAAGTGGCAATGGCTCCAGTAAGGGAGATAGACCATGCATTAATGAGGCGCCATTCTTTAGGGTCTGGTATGCTTACACCTTCGCTGGTAAGAATTTTTACTGTGCCGCGTTCTTCATTGTTATGGGGGGGATTTGTACTCATGTATTTCCTGTATAAAGCCTGCGGCAACGTCTATATAAAATACACGTTGCCGCAGGAAAAGTGTCCACGATGCGAAGAATTATTCTGCGCCCATCCACTTAATTTTTAATTCTTTTTCAATGCCTTTTTCTTGAACACGCTTAATGCCTTCATTCAAGATTTTAACCAAGTCTTCTTGGCCTTTTTTCAAAGTGAAGCCATAATACTCAGCTTCTGGGGTTTCATAAACTACTTTGAACTTGTTAGCATAGTCTTTACGCTTATTGGCAAAGTATTTAGAAACAGGGGCATCAGCCATGACAGCGTCAATGCGGCCATTGGCCATATCTTCAGCGGCAAGGCCTAAGTCTTCGTATTCTTTAATTTCTGCGCCCACATCAGCTTTTTGTACTACAAAAATACCTGTGGTGCCAATTTGACCGCCCACTTTTTTGCCCTTAAGGTCTGCCATGCTTTTAATGGTGGAATCAATGGGGACAATAAGTGCTTGGCGGATTTCACAGTAAGGATCTGTGAAAAGGAATTGCTTTTGACGCTCAGGGGTAATGGTTACAGAGGAGGCTACGATGTCGTAGTTACCAGCGGCAACACCAGCAAAAATGCCGTCCCATGCCACATTACGAATGTCAAACTCTACGCCCATTTCTTTACCCACAGCGCGGATATAGTCAGTGGAATAACCAATAACTTTTTTATTGTCATCAAGGTATTCCATGGGAGGCCATGTGCCGTCAGAAGCTACGGTGTACGTCTTGTCTTTAGCTATGGCTATGGAGCAAAACAGTCCTAAGGCGAGGAGAGCTGTCATTAAAATACGAAACATAAAAATTCCTTCCTTTTAAAAAAATATTGACGGTATCAGTATGCAGTACAGAATGTATTATGTCAATACTGTGCATAGGGAGCGTCTTTTGTATGACGCCTTTTTATAAGGCATTTACCATGTAAAAAGTGCTGTTACAAATATGGGCACTGCCATGGTTAAAACCATACCTGAGAAGACGCCCATGATGGCGTATTCTTCACCGGCATAACGGGCAATAACAGGCATGCACGTGTCCATGGTTGTGGCGCCGCCAGCAGCTACGGGGGCAAGGCCTCCGGCATAACGCACCAAGAGCGGGGCAAAGAGTAAGGTTAAAAGCTCACGACTGATATTGGCTATAAGTGCCACAGAACCAAGCTCTGCGTTACCAAACTTGGCTATCATTACAGAAGATAAGCTGTAATATCCAAAACCTGCTCCCACGCCCATGACATCGCGCATGGAGAGATAGTAGCCAAGAGCGGAAAGTAGTAGCCATGCTACACCTACACCTAAGGCTGTACCCACCACACTACCCACGGGCAAGAGCAAAATTTTAAAACCAAAATTTCGTATAATCAGAAAATTTCTTGTGTCAAAACCCATGCACATACCGGCTAAAACCAACATGGCATACAGGGCATAGCTGAGTAAGGTATCGCCAGTTTCTTGCGGAATAAGATCAAAGGTACCCACAATAATACCGCTAACAAAGAAAAATAAAATAAAAAGGCTCCCCTTCATTACACACCTGCCTTGGCCTTGGGGGGCGTTGTCCCATGTTTTTCTTGCGCTTCTTCATGAGAGAAGCACTGAGGTGTGTTCTTAACATTTTTGAGCGCAGTGCCAAAAAAGGAGCGAAATAAAAAACAGACAGCAAAAACACTGCCAAGGGCTGAAAGAATGCCTATAATCACACCCTGTATGCCCAGCTCTCCTACTCGCGCCAAGAGGTCTTCATTGCTGCCAAGGCTTAAACCAATGAGAAAAAGCAAAGTGTAAATTATACCGGAAAGGGCGTGATTTGTAGCACTTACGGCTGCTTTTTTCTTATGTACTGCATATCCTAAGGGTATGCCTACCACTATGAGGCCAATTTCTAAAATCATTACCAATCTCTATCTGTGGAGTCTAAGGGGGAAACACCGTGAAAATGCTGTGTATCGGGTGAGGTATCTTCCAATAAAGCTTGCTTCATAAACCAGTCTTCGCGAATGCGCCATGAGGCCGCCGCCGTATAGGCAGGGGAAGAATAGCCCACGGAAAGCACTAAAGTGCGTCGTGCATGTTCTTGCAAGCGAATGAGCAGGGGGGTGAAATCAGCATCACCGGAAAGAATGATAAATTCTTCAAAGCGTGTGGAATGGGATAAATCATCCATACAATCCATCACAAGGTGAATGTCTGTGCTGGTTTTGCCTTGTTGTGTTAAAGGGGGGCAGTCAATGACACGAAAAGCGGCGCGTATGAAATTGGTGCGAAAGTCATGATAGCGTTGTGGGTTAATATAGCACACTCGTTTTAAAATGCGTCTACGCACGCCATCACCATACAGCATACGCAAAGCATGGGTTTCAAGCCATTTTATCCAGCGATGGGGCATGGTGCCAAAAGCACGTGCCGCCTCAGGGTCCATTTCTAAAAAGCGTGTATAAATATTATCAAAGTCAACATATAAGGCTGCGGTCACTTCATCAAAATCAGAAAATCGTCCCATAAAAATCCTTAAATAAAAAAAGTAAAGGAAGCATAGTGAAAAATGCCATTTTTAGCAAGTTTTCACTATGGCACTTTAAGGGCAGTATTTGTAGGTATGCCATACCAGTTTATCTCAAAGGCTTTTCAAATGCTACCTGCATTTGAAAAGCCTTATGAGTGCTATCGCGGAGAAAATGCTTTATACTGACGAGCTATTATTGTGCTAGCCAAAAACTTTGTGCAGCTCTGTTAAGCACGTAGTATGTGTGTATTCAAATCGTAAAGGCGTTACCGTAATATAGCCTTTGCTAAGTAAGCCTCTGTCAGACTCTTCTTCCACATCTTGCGTGCGCATATTTCCGTGTAGCCACCAATATTTATTGCCTCGCGGGTCTTGGCGTTCATCATAACTATCATCCCACAAGGCGGTGGTTTGCGCGCAAGCGCGTACGCCAAGCACTTCGCTTATGGGTCTGTCAGGATAGTTAATATTCACCACACAACGGGCGGGGATAAAATCCCAAGGGAGGCTTTGTGCCAAACCTTCAGCATGGCGTGCTTGCGCCAATAAGTCTATGGGGCGATAGTTATCAAAAGAAAGAGCCATGGCATGTATACCTGCATGGACGGCCTCACAAGCGGCGGCTACGGTGCCGGAATAGCGTATGTCAGGGCCCACATTGGGGCCGGAGTTGATGCCGGATATGACCAAGTCCGGTTTTTTGGGTAGGAGTGCTGCAAGAGCCAGCTTAACGCAGTCCGCTGGAGTGCCATGTACGCCTAAGCCGGAAAATTCGCAATCCACAATTTCCTTGGTGCGTAGGGCATTAAATACTGTTAAAGAGTTGGATACGGCAGATTGTTCCGTAAGCGGCGCCACGGCATAGACCGTGTGTCCGGCTTCTACAAAGGCTGTGTAAAGGGCGCGAAGTCCCACAGCATAAATGCCGTCATCATTGGTTAATAAAATGTTCATTTGACAAGTCCTCCAAAAAAAAGGAATCTGCAAAGTCATGAGGGAATAAAGTTTCCTTGAAATATATGCACAAAACAACTTATAAATACTTTCATTTTTTGCTTTAAAATTCAAGTTGTTTATTATTTTAAAAAGTACGCGAGAGAAGTATATGCACGAACAACTTTATATTAAGGATATTACACCACAAAGAGAAATCCACGGCGTTTTTTTAGTGGGGGCGGCCACTTTGCAGCAAGCCAAGAATGGCCCCTTTTGGAAGGTAGAATTACGCGATGCCACGGGGCATGTGGAAGCTAAAATTTGGAGCCCTTTGAGCCAAGATGTGAGCGCATTACCAGCCGGTTCTTTTATAGAAATTACGGGGCGTACATCTTTATATCGTGAACAAGTGCAAGTAAGTATTGATACTTTGCAAATTTTAGATGCAGAGCAAACAGCACAATTAGACATGACGCGCTATGTTATTTGCAGTCCTCATGATGTGGAAAGTATGTGGCAAGAGCTAGAAATGCTATGCAAAAAAGAACTTACATATAAGCCTTGGAAGAAATTTGTTTTTTCTGTGTTTAAGCAAGAGGAAATATGCAAGGCTTTTAAGGAATGTCCGGCGGCTAAAAGTGTGCATCATGCCTATAGGGGCGGTTTGCTAGAGCATAGCCTTGGCGTGGCAAAGCTTGCCATGAGCATGGCGGATCAGTATCCAGAGCTGGACAGGCAGGTTCTTTTGGTGGGGGCTTTGTTTCATGATGTGGGTAAAATTTGGGAATTTTCCTATGGCCTTGTGACAGACTATTCCGATGCCGGACGTTTGCTTGGGCATATGGCATTGGCACTTGAATATTTACAACCTTTTCTGTTAAAGTCTGGGCTTGAAGATGCTCATATGATGCACTTTAAACATCTTATATTGAGCCATCATGGCACGTATGAGTTTGGTTCTGTTCGCGTGCCACAAACGGCAGAGGCCATGCTTTTACATTATATTGATAATATTGACGCTAAAATGGCGCAGTGCCGACATATTTTTGACGATTGGCAAGAAGGTGAGGTTGGCTGGTCTGAGTACCAACGTACCTTAGAGCGGCAAATGTATAAACCAGAACCTACGCCGCAAGTACAAAAAACAGCCAATAAAGCCTTAGCAACCACTACTCTCATGGAGGCGCAATGTTTATCACTCTTGAAGGCATAGAAGGCTCCGGTAAATCCACTGTGCAACGTGCCTTGCAAGCGCATTTTGAAAGCCTTGGGCGGGAAGTACTGTGTACGCGTGAACCTGGCGGCAGTGAGCTTGGTAAGGTGTTGCGGGCTTTGTTATTGGATACGCGTTCCAGCATGTGCTCACAGGCCGAGCTTTTTCTTTTTTTAGCCGATAGAGCGCAGCATGTGTCACAGGTGATTCGTCCGGCCTTGGAGCGCGGACATGTGGTTTTATGCGATCGTTTTATTCATTCCACCGTGGCCTATCAAGGGGGCGGGCGTGGGCTTGATGTGGCGCGTTTGGCAATGTTGAACCAAGAGGCCATTGATGGGCTTTTGCCGGAAAAAGTACTTTTGCTGGATTTAGAAGTGGAGCAGGGGCTGACTCGTGCCCATGCGCGTAACGAAATGCAGGGAAATGCTGTGAGCGAAGGGCGCTTTGACGCCGAAAATAGAGCTTTTCATCAGCGTATACGGGAAAGTTATTTGGCACAAGCTCGCCAAGATCCACAACGCTTTTGCCTCATTGATGCCAGCCAAGAGCCGCGAAATGTCTTGGCTCAATGTATACAAGCTTTAGTATAATAAAAAATCCATAGGGGGAAATTATGCATTTTGAATTTTATAAGTTAGAGTGGACAGGTAAACGTTTGGAGCAAATCTTAACGGAAAAATCTAGCATCCAATGCGATGATAGTGGCGTTCCTACACCACCATGGCAAGTGCATTCCTGCCTGGGGGACGATAGCAAAATATGGTGCGAAGTGTACCGCGCGCCTTCACAAAGTGGCGGTGTTTTTGTACTGAGAGATTTTGATGATGTGCTTTTTGTAGCCCATGCCACCAGCAATATGGCCTTTGCCCAAGCTTTAAGCGCTTACAGTGAAATGGTAAGTCATGCCCGTTATGCGGCCGATATTTTTGAAGCCGGTGATGACGAAGTTTTTGACGATTAGCACTATGGTATAGTGAATGCTTTAAGGGGAATCTTCTTTATACTAAGGACTTCCCCTTTTTTTTAGCTATCGAAATACATGGAGGGAAGGCATGCAAAAAAAGAGTGAAGATTTAGGTATTGTTTTTTTTCCTGCTTTTGATTTTGCCATTTCTCCTACGCATCCTGAAAGGGAAGAGAGGTTGCTCTACACCCAAGATCAATTGCGCGAAGAAGGGCTTTTTGATCTAGGGGGAATTGTAGAATACAAGCCCATACTCGCGACACATGCGCAAGTGCAGCGTACGCATTTTTGCTTTCCTTCTGCGGAAAAAGTATGTGCTGCTTCTCATTTGGCTTCAGCCGGTGGTGCCTTGCGTGCAGCTCAATTAGTTATGGAAAAGCAGTGCAAGCGTGCTTTTGCCTTGGTGCGTCCGCCGGGGCATCATGCCATGCGCATAACACATGGCAATAGAGGCTTTTGTAATGTAAATATAGAAGCCATTATGCTGGATTTTATTCGGGACACCTACCCATTGGTGCATGGAGAGCCATTACGCATTGCCGTGGTGGATACTGATTGCCATCATGGTGATGGCAGCCAAGATATTTTTTGGAATGATCCCCATACGCTTTTTATTTCTTTACACCAAGACGGACGCACTTTGTATCCCGGCTCAGGCTTTGTGCATGAATGTGGCGGTCCTGGCGCTTTGGGGAAAACCATTAATATTCCTTTACCGCCACATACCGGAGACCTTGGCTACCTCTACGCCATGGAGCATGCCGTTATGCCCATATTGAAGGATTTTAAGCCACACATCATTGTGAACTCTGCAGGGCAAGATAATCACTTTACTGACCCTTTGGCGCATATGCGCCTGACAGCTCAAGGCTATGCCAAGCTTACAGCCATGTTACAGCCGCATGTGGCCGTGCTGGAAGGGGGCTATGCCATACGCGGTGCTTTGCCCTATGTGAACTTAGCCATTTGTTTGGCGCTGGCGGAGAAAAACTTTGAGGATATTTACGAACCGCAATGGACTAAAGATTTATTGCAACAGGATCCTAAAATTACAAATTATATAGCTCAAGTTTGTGATGATGCTCTGCAAATATATCATACGCCTCCCAGTACTTCCCATGAAGGGCATGCCCAACAAGGCTGGTGGGTGCGTGAGCGTACCATTTATTATGATACAGATAGATTGTATGATGAGCAGCTTGAAAAAACACGCCTTTGTGATGCTTGCGCTGGTTTGGTGGTGACACAAACGCAATCATCGCGTGGTGGTGTAGGGCTTTGCGTGCATGCGCCGCGTCAGGTTTGTGCGCAGTGCCGTCATGAAGCAGAAAAGATTTTACATGCCAGCCAAAAGAAAAGTGCTTCAGCGGAGCAAGTGTGTACGCTTGGCTTGGAGTAAAAGAAAGCATGGGCGTTTAAAACACGAACTGCCGGCACAAAAAAATGTGTCGGCAGTTCATATACAGAAAAAAAGTAAATGGCGATGAAGATGTAGTGTTATTTACATTCCAACATGGCGCGATTACAGAGTAAATAATTTTGTAAAATTTCTTCTGAGGGGCGTAAAAAGCCCAAGTGTACCGAGCGCATAAGCCCTACTAGGGAAGAGGCCACCAAACATGCTGTGTCGCCGGGGTGTAAATCTTTACGAATGGTGCCTTCTTCTTGTCCGCGTTCAATGGCCTGTTGTAAATGTTCATGCAATAAGGTGAAGAGGGAACTTACATTATCAAAGGCTTTGCTATTGGTTTCTCCATAACAGCCGGGGGCATCACGTAGAAGCAGAGCAAAGTCTGCGCTATTTTTACGCATGAAGATGTAAATGGCCTTCACCGTAGAGTTAATATAATCAATGCCTGTTTCATGCTCTTGGGCATCAAGGTATTGATAAACATCTTGGAGTAGCTTTTCTTTCAAGCGCAGAATAAGAGTAATAAAGAGATCTTCTTTGCTTTTAAAGTGACGAAAAATGGTGCCTTCTGCCACGCCGGCTTCTTGTGCCAATACCACCGTGGAAGTACGTGCATAGCCATTTTGGGCAAATAATTTGGCAGCAGCTGCTAAAATAATATCTTTTTTCATTTTTTAACCTTCAAAATCTGTATCGTTATCAGTTCTGGTGTCAGACTCTAAACGGGCAAGGCGCGCCGCTTCTTGTTTGCGTTCACGGGTACCCAAGGGTTTTCTGGATTCAAAATCTTCATTACGTTCTTGTTGGCGGCAGAAAACCAAGAAGCCTGTGTGTGCAATCATACGATCATTGGGGCGCAATCTGTCGGCAATGGGCTTCCAATGTCGAATAAATATTTCACAAACTTCCACATCGGAAAAAGGCCCACGTTCTAAGCCGAGTAAGAGTTTACTCACTTGATCCACGGTGGGCAGTAAAAAAGCCAAGGAGGCGCCGGGGCGTACGGCTTTCACCACATGATCTAAGTAATCCCAAGGGGTGCGCACATCAAGGAAAAGCGCGTCGGCATTGTCCACAGCAAAGCCTTCGGCAATATCGCGGTGATGTTGCGTGACATTGTGTCCCACTCCAGCCCATTCTAAATTACGACGTACTAATTTATGAAACTCTTCGCGAGCTTCATGGGTATGTACATGCCCTGTTTTACCGGAAAACCATGACATGCCTACGGTTAAGGCACCGGAGCCGGAGCCGGCTTCTATGACTGTGCGTCCTTCGCCCACACCAAGGCGCATACAGATATAGGCTATGTCTTTGGGGTAAATGATTTGGGTTTGGCGTTTTACCCCTTTTAAAATGTCGTGCAAATGTGGTTCTTGTATGCGAATGGGCACACCTGTGGTGGTGTATAAATGCGTCCCATAATGAACTTGAGACACTTCTTCCATGGAAAGGATACCGTCATTGCTGTGCCAGTCCTGACCTTCCTCCACGCGTTTAAGGTATCTTTTTCCTTTGGGAGTAACAAAAATAACAAGTGAACCGTATGCTGGCATAATATGTCCTTAAAAAAGTTGTTTTAATAAGTCTTCGGCGGAGGTGCCGGGGGTAAAATCCCCTTGTGAATCGTCAGGGAAAAGCCCATCTTGTAAGGGAAATTCCTCTTCTTGTTCTTCAAATGTAAATTCTACAGTGCCTTCATAGGGCTCACTGTCTCTAAAGCCTAAGCCATTGATAACGGAGATGCCGGGAGGCACCACGAAGTCATCAGCAGGGTAGAATTTTTCCACATGTTTACGGTATTCCACAAAACCGGGCAGTGCAGTGGTACCGCCTGTTTCACGACGACCTAGAGGCGCCAGTTGATCGTAACCTACATAAATGCCGGAAACCAAATGAGGGGTAAAGCCAATGAACCATGTGTCGTGCTCATTGTTGGTGGTACCGGTTTTGCCTGCCATGGGTTTATTGAGCACACGGGCTCTCGTGGCTGTACCACCGGAAACCACTCTTTTGAGCATGGAAGCCATAATATAGGCATTTTCTGGACTAATGGCTTGCCAATGTTCTGGGGGTTGGTTGTAAATTTCCTTGCCGTTCACATCTTTAATGGACGTGATAATGCGCGGGCGACATGCCCAACCTTGGTTGGCAAAGGCTGTAAACGCTTGTGTTAAGTTTAAAGGAGACACTTCCACTGCGCCCAAGCTGGCCGTTAAATAGCGCGGAAAAGCTGAAGTAATGCCAAGGCCTTGCGCTCTTTCTATAACAGCGTCAATGCCAATATATTCTGCCACTCGTACGGTGGGAATATTTCTTGATGAAGCTAAAGCTTTGTAAAGCTCCATGGGGCCATTGAATTTATGGTCATAGTTGGAGGGCGTCCACGCTTGCCCTGTCTCGGGGTTTATGTAGGTATAGGGCTCGTCGGGTAAGAGCGTGGCTGCGCTAAAGCCTCTATCCATGGCGGCAGAGTAAACTATGGGTTTAAAGGCAGAGCCTGGCTGGCGTAAGCTTTGTACTGCGCGGTTAAAATGGCTGCTGCCAAATTCATAACCGCCCACCAAGGCCACCACATCCCCTGTACTGGGCTCAATGGAGACTAAAGCTCCTTGCGCCACGGGCATCTGCTGTAATGCCAATTCAATGGGTACGCCTTCTTTCACAAGGCTGGCATCATAGGTGGGTTCTATGACCACCACTTTTCCTTTTTCCTTCACTTCTTTGGCTTTACTGTGGGGTTGGGCTAGCCATACCACATCGCCCACGTTGAGCACTTTACGTGCGTCACGTATATTATAGGAAGGTAAGGCTTTAGGATTAACAGGGCGTGCCCACTTCATGGTGCTGACATTAACATCGCCCACATAGCCGCGCCCCAAGGCCACTGTGGCATTTTTTTCTTGCACAGCGGTCACAAGGCCGCGTACCCAACGCCCTCCAATGAGGTCATAAGGGCTGAAGGCACTTTTTTCCACAAAGGCGGCGTGTTGGTCAGGCAAAATCTTTTGTATGGGGCCACGCCAACCTTGACGACGTGCCAATTCTTCCAATGCTTTACGTAAACCCAAATCAGCGGCGTTTTGATGCATGGGGTCCATGGCCGTGGTAACAGTAAGACCTGCTTCATATACATAGTCAGCACCGGATTTAGTACTGTCTATGCCCATGATAACCATATTTTCCACGCTGAAAAACTCTATGAGTAAGCGACGCACTTCTTCCATATACCAACCGGCGGCGCCCATTTGCGTTTCCGGCATTGTCCAATAGACGAGGGGTTCGTTGACAGCTTGGGTATATTCCTCTTCGGTAATCCATTTTAATTCGCGCAAGCGACGCAACACATAAAGTTGACGAGCCTTGGCAGATTCCGGATAACGAAAAGGATTGTAACGGCTAGGAGCTTGCGGCATACCGGCCAAGAGGGCGCTTTCGGCTAAAGTAATATCTGTAGCATGTTTACCAAAGTAGGTACGTGAAGCGGCTTCCACCCCATAGGCTTTTTGCCCTAAGAAGATTTGATTTAAGTAAATACTTAAAATTTCATCCTTGGTAAGCTCTTTTTCTAATCTATATGCCAAGATGGCTTCTTTTATTTTACGTTTATAGCTTTTTTCCGGTGTGAGCAGTAATTGCTTGATAACTTGCTGGGTAATGGTACTGCCGCCTTGCTTATTTCTGCCTGTTTGGAAGTTTACTATGGCAGCGCGCATGATGGCGATGGGGTCTACACCCACATGCTGATAAAATCCGTCATCTTCTGCGGCCATGAAGGCTTTGGTAATGTGAGGTGACATGAGCTCCAAGGGAACCATAAATCGCTTTTCATGAAAAAGGCTTCCCAAGGGGGAGCCGTCTCTGGCTAATACCACAGTGGCTTGAGGGGGGCGAAAATCTGCTATGCGATCCATGGCAGGGAGGTCGCGCGCGGCCCAATAAAAGACCCCCACCACACCGGCTACGCCCACAATGCCGCCAAGGCAGATGAGCGCCAAGAGAGAAAGAAATATTTTTTTAATAATATGCTGTATTTTCATAACAAAATCCTAAACATTTTGCACTGCGCTTGGGGAAAGCTGTAAAAATGATAAGGTGGGGTACATTATGGAAGTGATACTTCAATGTCCTGTTTTTATTTATAAAAGTGAGCGCTCAACCATACATCTAAGTATCTGTGATAGTTAGTAAGCGCTTCATCATTGTGCTACGTGTCGCTTATAGCTGTAAAAAGCATTTTATGCAATAAAGACTTTGTGTAAAAAAAAGAGATAAATATGCTTTTGTGGCTTGTGTTTTCTGTGGTGGCAGGCTTTATTTTTTGCCTGTGTGAGAAGAAAAGGGCGCGAGTGTGTTTAAAATATTATCTACACAGAAGAAGAAATGTGAGCTATATTCTACAGATATGTATGTAAACAGATGGTTAGTTTAAGATAAAATATTTGTAATAAAACTTGCGCTCCTAAAAACACTTTGGCACTATTCATCCATGTCCGTAACAAAAAATTATATAAAACGCTGGCTCTGGCTAGATATACTTATTCTTATACTTTTAGCAGGCACACTTTGTTTCTTGTGGTCTCAGGGGGGGCAAAGTTCGCCTAAGGCCTTACCCACGCAATGGCAGTGGGATAGCATGGCACAGTATGTGGCATGGAAGGACGCTGAAGGCTGGCATATGGGGCTGTTGCTTAAAGGTCTTTTTGCCACTTTACGCTTGGGGCTATGGGCGGGGATATTGGCCTTGGGAGTGGGTTTGGCCATGGGGGTGTATTTGGCTACCCATAGTAAGGGGCTTGTGCATGGGGTGCTGTACGCCATTCTTGTTTTTTTGCGTAATACGCCGCCATTGGTTTTATTATTTTTGCTGTATTTCTTAGCCAGTGAAAATACCTTGGCCTTGGTGGGGGAAATGGTGCGTACCTTACCGCAAGGGGCGCAAGATGTGCTCTCCTTTCTTTTTGCGGCTCCGGAAAACATGGATAGAATGCTGGCTGCTGTGCTCACATTGGGCTGTTATCAGGGTGCCTATGTGGCAGAAATTGTACGCGCCGGCCTGCAAAGTTTACCTTTGGGGCAATGGGACGCCGCCGCCGCCATGGGTTTTTCACGTCGACAGCAATTTTTATATGTGCTTTTACCACAATCTCTTCCCATAATGCTTCCTCCCTTGGCAGGACAGTATGTGTCTATTTTTAAAGATTCTGCATTGGCCGCTTTGATTTCTGTGCCGGAGTTGACCTTTCAAGGTATGGAAATAGTGGCCATTACACGCCTTCCCTTTGAAGCGTGGACACTTATACTTGTGACCTATTTAGGCATTTCCTTACTTTGTACGCGCTGTTTTGCCTATGCGGAAAAGAAACTCCCTTGGCATAGGCATTCGTAAAAGTGTGGAGAGTACGTTTTTTTGTTCTGTAAGGGGAAAAATACCTTTTTGGTGTTTTTCCCCTTTCGTTTTTCATGCTTTTGCGCTAAGCTTGAGCGATTTGTTTGATTGAATTTATTCACTTAGAAAAAGGAGTCACCCATGCCACTTATTGGACCACACGACATGTTTAAACGTGCCTATGCCGAAGGTTATGCCATTGGCGGTTTTAACGTGAATAATATGGAAATTATTCAGGGAATTATGCAAGCTGCTGCACAAGAAAAAGCCCCCGTTATTTTACAAGTTTCTGCTGGAGCGCGTAAATATGCAGGGCAAGTGTATATTATGAAGCTTGTGGAAGCAGCTTTAATAGAAGATGATGTACCAGTGGTTATTCACTTAGATCATGGTGCTACCTTTGAGATGTGCAAGGACTGCATAGATGGTGGTTTTACCTCTGTGATGATTGATGGTTCGCATCTTTCATTTGAAGAAAATATAGCCATCACAAAGCAAGTGGTGGAATATGCGCATGATAAAGGCGTTTGGGTAGAAGCTGAATTGGGTAAGCTTGCCGGCATAGAAGAGCATGTTCAATCCGATGAGCATGTGTACACAGACCCTGACCAAGCTGTGGAATTTGTACAACGTACAGCGTGTGACTCTTTAGCCATTGCCATTGGTACTAGCCACGGGGCGTATAAATTTAAAGATAAGGCAGAGCTTGATTTTGCACGTTTGGACAAAATATCTGCTTTACTCCCTAATTATCCTTTGGTATTGCACGGGGCATCTTCAGTACCTGAAGAATTTGTTGCCATGTGTAACGCCTATGGCGGTAATGTGGGCGGCGCCAAGGGTATACCCGAAGATATGCTACGTAAGGCTGCAGCCTCTGGCGTGTGCAAAATTAACGTGGATACAGATATCCGCTTAGCCATGACGGCCACCATACGTAAATTTTTTACCGACAGTCCGGAACAGTTTGACCCGCGCGGTTATTTAAGTCCTGCGCGCACCGCTGTGAAAGACATGGTAGCTCATAAGATTCGTAATGTTATGGGCGCATCTGGAAAAATGTAAAAAAAAAGACCCCTGTGAGTACAGGGGTCTTATTCTATAAACCTTAACATATGTATATGGCATTTTGAGAGAAGGAGAAAATATGTCCATCACTATAGGCATCAATGGCTTTGGGCGCATTGGTCGATATTTGGTACGTTTAGTTGCAGCTCAGGAAAAGATTAAAATTGGCGCTATCAACGCTCGTGCCACCAATGAATCCTTGGCATATTTGCTTAAGTATGATTCCACGCAAGGTCGTTTTCCTGGTACTGTGGAGCATGATGACCAAGGTCTCATTGTTAATGGTGTGCATATTCCTGTAACGCGCTGTAGCCATGGTGCTTGGGAATGGGAAAAATATGGTGTGGATGTGGCTGTTGAAACTACTGGCTCCATTAAATTACGCGCCGGCCTTGCTGAGCACATAGCATGTGGTGCCAGAAAAGCTATCATCTCTGCTCCTTCTAAAGATGCAGATATTACTGTGGTAATGGGTGTTAATGATGCTATGTATGATGCTGCTAAGCACGATGTTATTTCTGCAGCTTCGTGTACCACCAACTGTTTGGCGCCTGCCGTCAAAGTTTTGCACGAAAGCTTTGGCATTGTACACGGCATAGTAAATACTATTCACTCCTATACCATGAGCCAGCGTATTTTGGACGGTACCCATAAGGATATGCGTCGTGGTCGTGCGGCTGCTGTTTCCATGGTGCCCACAACCACTGGTGCGGCCAAGGCTGTAGCTTTGGTATTGCCTGAACTTTCAGGTAAACTTACCGGTATGGCTGTACGCGTGCCCACAGCCAACGTTTCCTTGGTAGACGTGACTTGCGAAGTGGAAAAAGCCTGCACAGTGGAAGAAGTTAATGCTGCTTTTAAACATGCCAGTGAAAATCATTTGAAGGTAAACCTTGGCTATTGCGAAGAGCCCCTTGTGTCTGTGGATCATATGGGCAGCACCTATGGTGGTGTCGTGGACTCTTTGTGTACCATGGTTAGTGAGCGCAACTTGGTAAAGGCCATTGTATGGTATGACAATGAAGCTGGCTTTACCAATCAACTTGTACGCCTCATTGAACTTGTGGGTAATGACGTAGCCTAGTGCGTATTTATAGTTTGAGACTTCTGCACAATTATTTTCAAATATAACTTTGTATTTGAAATTTGAAAAACTGTTCGAAGTGTAAAATAACATGTGCAGAGGTAAAGGCACAAAAATCAATCATTTAACGGCGAAGCAAAGCTACGCCTATTCTTGATTTTTGGTCGCATTGACTGTCGTCAACGCTTCATGAGACCTTACGCAATGAATTGCGCAGAGGTCTCAGTTTTCGGTTCTAGAAAAAATAAAGCCCTGTATCTCTTGTTATATACGGAGAAGAAATACAGGGCTTTTTCATTACATATAGGACTGCCCTGCGCCAGAGACAATTTTTTTGGTTAATTGCTTACCATTTCTGTCAATGAGGAGGATATTTTCCTCATGGGGTATAAGGCGAAGTGGAGAACCAAAAGTTACATCCTGCCCATTGAGCTTTAAGATAACATCGCCGGGAAAAATATTGGCATTATACGCAGCGCCATGAGGTGTCACTTCCACCACCATGATACCACGACGGCTATCATGTTTTGCCATATATTGTGTGGAAGGGCTGGCGGATTCTATGCCTAGAGCTTCACCCCCGCCTTGTAATTTAGCAAAAAACAATCCCATATATTCATAACGCTGATAATCTACAGGTTCTTCGTGATAGGTTGTTTTCGCCGGAACATCTATGGTTTTAGTGCTGTGCCCATGTTTGTTTTTTACCTTAACGGTGGTGGTATGCGCTGGAGTATAATCAGTCACGGTGCGTGTGGTATGCAAAATACCTGCATCTGCGCGGCGCCAAAGCACTAAACATGCGCCAACTTTTTGGCCTTGCTCCATGGCTGTTTCATTACTCTCCTCATTAATACTTTCCCAACGCGCTTCACCTATGAGTACATAGCCGTCAGCAAGCATGCTTTCTTTTATACCTTTTATGTTGGCATGGGGGCCAAGTTTTTCCACTTTTGGGGTGGCACACCTCTTTAAGGGGATACTTGTGGCAATGGGGTTTTGAACAGGGTGATAATTTTGTTCAAAGCCGCTGGCACAGCCCCATAAAAAGGTTAAACTTGTGAGTAACACTAGGCAAGATATACGCATAAAGCCTCCTAAAAAAGTATCAAAATTTCAAGTTATGATTTTTTTTAGCATTGTTACGTCTAAATGTACATTCAAGACTATAGCATAAGACATGGCGTGAAAGCGTGTCTTCATTACCTAAGCTGGCACAAGCTTGAGGAAGGCCACTTCTGCCGGCGCGCCAATGCGTATGGGAGGCCCCCAATAGCCGGTACCACGGCTTACATAAAGCTGTGTATTTTCAACGATATAAAGTCCGTGAATATAGGGTTGTACCAAATCTGTCACGTATGTCCAAGGGAAGAGCTGTCCGCCGTGGGTGTGTCCGGAAATTTGCAAATGATAGTTTACCTTTGCGCCCTTATAAATACTTTGTGGCTGGTGAGCCAACAATATTTTAATATCGCCTTCTTGGCTGCCTCTTTGGGCGGCTATGGGGTCAGAGGCATGATTTGACATGCGCGGGGCGGTAATGTCTGGCACACCACACATGAGCAGTCTGTGCCCTTGTCTTTCAATGACACGATGTTCATTATGTAAATTCGTAATGCCAAGGCGCTCAATCTCAGCTTCCCATGCATCAATATCTGTATAATATTCATGGTTGCCACTGACAAAAAAAGTGCCGTCTTGAGAACGTAATTGGCGCAAGGGCTCCATTTCTTCACGTACTTGCTCAGGAAAACTGTCTGAAAGGTCACCTGTAATAACCACAGCATCGGGCTTTAGAGCATTTATTTGCGCCACAATATTTTGGAGTCGTGTGGGCGGCACGGGCTTATTAATGTGAATATCTGTGAGCTGTGCAATGGTGTAACCGTGTAGCTCCGGCGGTAAGTTTTTAATGGGCACATCTACATGTTTCATTTGCGGCATACCCACGGCCTCACTGACGCCATAGGTCACAAGACTACCACCCACAGCCACAATGCCAGCGCTGAGAGAGTTTTGTAAAAATAGGCGTCTGCTATGGGGTGAGGTGGGCGCTTTTTTTGTTACAGAAGCTTCTTTTTTATAAAAGCGATGCCACAAGGATTTGCATAACAAAAGAATATCAGAGGCAAAAACCACCACAGCAATCACAGATAAAGAGCCTATGAGTATATGAGCGACGTAGAGGCTCACATCTAACCAGGGGGGAATGAGCTCTCCGGCTCTGGATAAAGAACGCACACTATAGCGCACAGGAAGATATATCATGGGGCTAAAGCAAAGAGCGTAGGCCATGTATTTTTTATAGCCTTGTAAGGAAGTGCGAGGAATAAGGCGCAAGCTGATATAGCTGCAGCCAAAACTTAATAACACTGCAAAAATAAGAAAAAACATAGTGTGTACCTGTGAAAATAAAATAATCTTTTTATTAAGTGAGGCCTTTGCACTGTTTTGTCAATGGGGGAGCCGCATAGAAAAAGTTTACACTGTCGATGCTTAACAATGTATTTTCACGGTTTATTAAGAAAGGCACGCTCACTCCAAATACCCCTTTCGGGGACGATGTAAGCAAGTGAGGGCTTATTTTACATGGCGGTAAGGTTCCTGCCTCCTTTATTATGCGGGGGGGGTGGAGCATTGAGGACAGCCATAAAGAAAAATGCCCTAAAAATACAGTGTATTTTTAGGGCATAAGAAGCGTATTGAAGGGGGATACTAGCGTGCCTTATCACCCAATAAACGTTTACTGATTTCTTGAGCTGCTTTACGTCCTGCGCCCATGGCTAAAATAACCGTGGCAGCACCGGTAACAATGTCGCCGCCGGCAAAGACGTTGGGAATGGATGTTTCACCCGTTTCTTCATTCACGGTGATATAGCCCCACTTGTTAAGCTCAAGGTCTGGGGTTGCTTCCAATAAAATGGGGTTAGACTGTGTACCAAGGGCAATGATGGCAAGATCTGTAGGAAGTTCGTAGATATCGCCTTCAATGGGCACTGGTCTGCAACGGCCGGAGGCATCAGGCTCACCAAGCTGCATGCGCTGTAAGGTTACAGATTTGAGATTTAATTTGTCATCGCCGTTAAATTGCAAGGGCGAAGCCAAAAGCTCCAATTGAATGCCTTCTTCCTCAGCATGATGAATTTCTTCAAGACGTGCAGGCATTTCAGCGCGGGTACGGCGATACACAATATGCACGCTTTCTGCACCAAGGCGCATGGCTGTACGGGCAGCGTCCATGGCCACGTTCCCTGCACCGTAAACAGTGACGTTCTTACCGGAATAGATGGGGGTATCTTGCTCTGGGAAGAGATAAGCACGCCCTAAGTTGGCGCGAGTTAAATACTCATTGGCAGAGAATACACCCACATAGTTTTCACCGGGGATATTAAGGAACATGGGAAGTCCCGCGCCCACACCAATGAAAATAGCATCATAGCCATCGTCAAAAAGGTCTTGCACGGTGACGGTGCGCCCGCCCACCCAATTAAGCTTGAAATCCACACCGGAGAGGCGTAGGCCGTTGAGTTCTGTAGCCACCACATCCTTGGGTAAGCGGAAGGAGGGAATGCCGTAAACAAGAACGCCGCCGGGCTCGTGAAGCGCTTCGTAGACATCCACTTTAATACCTTGGGAGGCAAGATAGCCCGCGGTGGTAAGGGAGGAAGGGCCAGAGCCAAGGCAGGCTACTTTAAAATCAGGGTTGGGTAAGGCGCAAGAATTAGTACCCGTGACTTGCTCACAGGCAGTGGTGGCAATGTAGGTATCTGCCACAAAACGCTCTAAGCGACCAATGGCTACAGCTTCGCCCTTAACACCCAAGATGCATTGCCCTTCACATTGTACTTCTTGTGGGCATACGCGTCCGCAAACAGCAGGTAAGCTGTTGGTGCTTTTGATGATACGATAGGCTGAGTCCATATCGCCACGTGCCACAGCTGCAATGAATTGCGGAATGGGAACTTCCACAGGGCAACCGCTGACACATTTGGGTTTTTTACATTGAATACAGCGTTGCGCTTCAGCCATGGCCATTTCTAAAGTGTAGCCCATGGCTACTTCTTCAAAGTTGCGTGCGCGAATATCCGCAGGCAAGCAAGGCATGGGGGTACGTGGAGTTTGGGCTTTTTTAGCTTTGGGCTTTTTTTCAGTATTATTTTCCATGGCATGTACACCTATAATGATCAAAAGATGTTTTTTCTTGAGTAGCAAAGGCAGCAAGGCGGCGACGTAATTCAGCAAAGTCTACCTGATGGCCGTCAAACTCTGGGCCGTCGGCACAGGCAAATTTAGTTTTGCCGCCCACGGTAACACGACAAGCACCACACATGCCTATGCCATCTACCATGATGGAGTTGAGGCTTACTGTAGTAGGAGTGTTATAGGGTTTGCTGGTGGCGGCCACAGCGCTCATCATGGGTACCGGCCCTACAGCTACCACTTCAAAAATGTCCTTGTCGTTTTCAAGCCTTTCCACAAGCAAGTCGGTAACTAAACCTTGATGACCATAACTGCCATCATCAGTGGAAATAAGCAATTCGTCCACAAAGGAGGAAAGCTCTTTTTCAAAAAGCAGAAGATCTTTACTGCGAGCGCCTATGATGCCTATAACTTTGTTGCCGGCGCGATGATGCCCTTTAGCAATATGGTGCATGGCTGCAATGCCTGTACCGCCGCCTACACATACCACAGTGCCTTTTTTCTCAATATGAGTGGGCTTGCCAAGGGGGCCGCATAAGTCAAGAATGGTGTCTCCGGCTTTGTATGTTTCAAGCAAAGCAGTGCTCTTACCCAGTACAATATAAACAATGGTGATGGTGCCGGCTTTGGGATCAGCATCGGCAATGGTAAGAGGTATGCGTTCGCCACCTTCGTGAAGGCGTAACATGACAAAGTGCCCTGGTTGCGCCTTTTTTGCCACATGTGGAGCTTCTAGAACAAGCTTACTTGTGGTGCCCGGTATGAGAGATTCTTTGACAAGAATAGGAACTGGCATGAAAAACACTCCTTATGATACTGTTTGCTTGCCAAGTGCGTACAAGCGTCTTAGGGAAAAGTTCGCCAAATGCCTATACCCAGTATAAAGGCATGGTGGCAAAATTCCCAGTTACCCTATCTGAATTTAAGGGTATTGGCAAGCAAAGCGCGTGAAAAAAGGTTTCTAATGATAAGCTTTTTAAGATCTTTTTTTCACTTACTACACGTAAAAGCAAAATGCGTTGCAAAAATGCTACTACTCCAGATTGTTAGCGGTGGAGAGAGAAAAAAAGTGTACTAAAAAAGTGCCGCTCTGGGCTGTGTTGAACTTGCATGTTGTGCTACTCTAACATATACTACCGCATTAATTTTTTGGGAGATATGTATGTCTAACATCGCACTTCTTTTTCCTGGTCAAGGCGCACAAGAGCTTGGTATGGGGCGTCGCCTCGCTGAACATTCTTCTGATGCCATGGACTTATGGAAAAAAGCTGAAAATATAAGTGGTTTAGCCCTTCGTGAAATTTACTGGGACGGCGATGACGCCGCCATGAGCGATACCCGTGCTTTGCAACCCGCTCTAACTGTAGTGAATCTTGCTTTATGGCAAGCCTTGGCAGGGCGTTTTACCCCCACATGCACAGCAGGGCATAGCCTTGGTGAATACGCTTCTTTGGC
>CAYJNA010000004.1:3261-9674 GCA_964371225.1 uncultured Desulfovibrionaceae bacterium | reverse complement strand
TTGCGTGAATGCATGGTGGCACAAATGACCTCTTCTGTGCAGTGGATAGATACCATGCAGCAGCAATGGCAAGACGGCGTGCGTGCTTTCTTAGAAGTGGGCCCCAAGGCTGTGCTTTCCAAAATGGCGGCACCCTGCTTAGCCCCCATCACTGAAGAGAAACCTTCCACAGCCTGTTTGACAGATTTTGACCAAGAAGCACAGTGGTCGTAGCAATAAAGCCCTAAAGACGGCACTTTTACTTATGTTATTTGAGGAAAATATGGACGCACAACACATTGTACGTAAAGCTTTACAAGATATAGTTCAAGATATGGGTTTCACCTTCCCAGAGAAGGTCACCATTGAACCCCCAAGAGATGCCAAGCATGGCGGAGACCTTGCCGCTAATGTGGCCATGATGCTGGCAAAAGAAGCTAAAATGGCACCGCGCGCCTTGGCAGAAAGCTTGGCGGAGAAATTACAAGCTTTACCTTTCATAGCTCTTGTGGAAGTGGCAGGGCCGGGTTTTTTAAATGTGACACTTAAAGCTGAGTTTTGGCAAGAAAACCTCTTACACATGGAAGCACAAGGCTCTACTTTTGGCTCCAATGTGGTGGATGAAAAGAAAAAAACACAGGTAGAATATGTATCTGCCAATCCCACCGGCCCCTTGCATATAGGGCACGGTCGCGGTGCTGCCGTGGGTGATAGTGTGGCCAGAATTTTACGCTTTGCCGGTCATGAAGTGGCCACAGAGTATTATATTAATGATGCTGGTAATCAAATGCGTCTTTTAGGATTTTCTGTATGGTTACGCGCCAGAGAAATTAAAGGCTTGCCTGTGCAGTGGCCAGAATCCTATTATAAGGGCTCTTATATTATTGATATTGCCCATGAAATGCTTGCCAAAGATCCTGAGCTTTTACAAAAAGATGAAGCTGAGGCGCAAGATATTTGCTATGAGTATGCCATGAATAGCATTATGGATGGCATTAAAAAGGATTTGGCAGATTTTCGTGTGGGGCATGAAGTATGGTTTTCAGAAAAATCCTTGGTGGAGCGTGGCGCCATTGATGCCGGCTTTGCAGCTTTAAAGGAAGCTGGTCTTTCTTATGAAAAGGACGATGCCCTGTGGTTTGCCACCGAAAGCCTTGGTGATGATAAAGATAGAGTGCTACGCAAGTCTGATGGCTCTTTGACCTACTTTGCTTCTGATATAGCGTACCATCATCATAAATTTGAGCGCGGTTTTGACTATCTCATTGATGTGTGGGGCGCTGACCATCATGGCTATATTCCACGCATGCGTGCGGCTATTTCCGCCATTGGGCGTGAGCAAAATGCCTTTGATGTGGTGCTCATTCAATTGGTAAACTTATTGGAAAATGGCAAGCCTGTGAGCATGTCTACCCGTGCGGGTACCTTTGAAACTTTGGCCGATGTGGTGGCTGAAGTGGGTGTAGATGCGGCACGCTTCATGTTCTTATCACGTAAAAGTGATAGTCCTTTAGATTTTGATTTGGAGCTTGTAAAACAGCGTAGTATGGAAAATCCTGTGTACTATGTGCAATATGCTCATGCCAGAATTTGTGCCTTACTGCGTCGCTGTGAAGAAAGAGGCATGACTTTAGAGGCTAAAAACGCTATGGCTCAAGTGGCTCCCTTGACGCATGCCGACGATTTAGCTCTTATTCGAATGACAGCTCGTTTTCCTCATGTGGTAAAATTGGCTGCCAGTAATTTGGGGCCGCAATATATTAGCCATTATCTTTCTGAACTTGCCTCTGCTTTGCATAGCTACTACAGCAAGCATCACATTTTGCAAGAAGAAGATGTAGCTTTAGCCACAGCACGTTTAGTACTATTGCGCACTACCGGTGTAGTGTTGGCCACTGGTCTTGATTTATTGGGTGTTTCGGCACCTGAAGCCATGTAATTGAATGGAATGTAAGAGTGCATCATGACACAGAATACACAGAATACAAAGAATACAGAAAAAACTGCGGAAAAACCTTCAGTGAAGGATTTTACCATGACGCTAAGTTTTTCTTCTTTAATGACGGCCTTTACGGCTCTTGTGGGTTGTGTGGTGGTGGCTTTTATGATGGGTGTCATTGTGGGGCGTGACGATGTGTCTCGCCCCTCTTTGGCAAACATTGTGGCAGAAAAAGAATTGGCTAAAACACAAGAGGGCGCGGCGCAAGGCGATACAGCACAAGATTCTTCTGACGCTACGCAGACTGAGCTTGCCCCCTTAGAACCTGCACGCGCTCACAAGGCCATCATGTCGCCGGAAGAGCTAAAATATGCCACTGCTTTAAAAGGGAAATCTGAGCAAGAGACGCAAAAAACGTCTCCTGACACTTCTGCCAACACTTCCCCCGCACAAAATACGGGCAATGCGCAAGACATAGCGCAAAATACCGCTCCTTCCGTAACGCAAGGGGAGGCAGCTCAAAAACCAGAAAAGCCTGCTCCCACAGTAAATTCTTTGTACGACTATATTTACCAAGTGGCTTCACTGAAAAATGAAGACTCGGTGGATACCTTGCGTGCGCAATTGGAAGGTGAGGGCATGCGCACACGTATGGTGAAGAGCGGGGATTATCTCATGGTACAGGTACTTATGCGTGGAACAGAGGCACAAGGGCAAGCATTGCAAGAGCGCATGATAGAATTAAAGCTGGGTAAACCTGTGCAACAGCAAAAGAAATTGGTAGAATAAGATATGATTTTGTCATTTTGCGAAAAAGTAGGGCGTACAGCCTTAAGTATATTGGCCACTATGGGCAGTATATTTCTTTTTTTCCTCACTTCTTTAAAACAAATAATACACACGCCACACCTTTTTTCCAAATGCCGCGAGCAATTGTATTCCATGGGTTCCATGTCGCTTTTCCTTATTTTACTCATAGGGCTTTTTTGCGGTATGGTGCTGGGTTTGCAGGGCTATTACACCTTGGTAAAATTTGGCTCCACAGGAATGTTGGGAGCGGCTGTGGCATTGACACTTATCCGTGAGCTTGGCCCCGTGCTCACTGCCATTATGCTCACGGGACGCGCGGGTTCTGCCATGACGGCAGAGATTGGCGTCATGCGCATTTCTGATCAAATCGACGCCTTGGAAGTGATGGATATTCAACCTGTGGGCTATTTGGCCACGCCGCGTCTTTTGGCTGGCATTGTGGTCTTTCCTTTTTTGACGGCCATTTTTAATGTTATTGGCATCATAGGAGGCTACTTAACAGGCGTACTTTTGCTGGGCATTAATGAAGGGGCGTATTTTTATCAAATTCAAAGTGCGGTGAGCATGTCTGATGTCATGGGGGGATTTATAAAAGCCCTGACCTTTGGTCTCATTGTGATAACAGTATGTTGCCACCAAGGCTATTATGCACATGTACGCCGTGACAGTGTGGGGCCTGCCGCTGTGGGTAATGCCACCACATCGGCGGTGGTATTGGCATCTAGTCTTATTTTAGTGGCGGACTATGTTCTTACGTCACTATTGCTGTAGAGGAATGTATGCAAAATACCACCATTACGTTAGAAAATTGCACCATTGGTTATGATGATCATGTGGTAGTGCGTGACATTAACGCCCATTTACCTCAAGGGAAGATTTCCGTTATTTTGGGCGGTTCCGGCAGCGGTAAATCCACGCTCTTGCGGCATTTAGTGGGGCTTTCGCGTCCCAGTGCAGGGCGTGTTTTACTGGGTGACACAGATTTTTTTGCCCTTCCCGATAAAGATTTTCGGCGTATGCGTCGGCGTATGGGCATGCTTTTTCAGGATGGAGCGCTTCTTGGCGCATTGACGCTTTTGGATAATGTGTCCCTACCTTTATATGAGCATACCAAGTTGTCACGGGAGCAGATTCATAAAGCGGCTTTACGTACCTTGGGTTTGGTGGGATTGGCAGATTTTGCGCATTTTTATCCCAGTCAGCTTTCCGGCGGTATGCGGAAAAGAGCCGGCCTTGCCCGCGCCATTATTACAGACCCACCTGTACTTTTTTGCGATGAACCCACTTCCGGCCTTGACCCCATCACAGCGGCGCAAATGGATCAGCTGCTTTTGGATATGAAAAAAGCTTTTCCGCATATGACCATGGTGGTGGTAAGTCATGATTTGGCAAGTTTAGAATATATTGCTGAGCATGTCTTGGTGTTGCATGAGGGAAAGCTTGCTTTTTGCGGTGCATGGCAAGAGTTACAGCAAACGGAAGATGTGTATTTACGAGACTTTTTGTCCCGTAAGGCTACGCCTGTGGCGCAAAGTCATTTTGAAGAACAAGACCCTGCTGTGCATGCGGCTTTACAGGCATGGATGCATGAGTAAGTGTTTATACTATATAAATACAACTAATTTGTGTTAGGTAAAAAATACGGCAACGAAGGTTGTTTGATAAAGAGGCCATAATGAAAACATCTCGTGAGATAAACGTGGGTATATTTGTGTTGCTAGGCTTATTGTGTGTAGCTTACCTCACAGTGAAACTTGGCAAAATGGAAGTATTGGGCGGAGATGGTTATGCTGTTACCGCGCATTTTTCTTCTGTTTCTGGCTTGCGCGTAGGTGCCAGCATTGAAATTGCCGGTGTGGATGTGGGGCGTGTTTCGGCCATAGGGCTTGATGCAGAGCGCGGTCAAGCCAAGGTGACTTTATATGTAAATGGTGATATTAAACTGACCGATGATACCATAGCTTCGGTGAAAACAAGCGGTCTCATTGGAGATAAATATGTAAGTCTTGCTCCTGGTGGTTCCGATGTCTATCTGGCACCGGGGGATGAAATTGTTGATACAGAATCATCTGTGGATTTAGAATCCATTATTGGTAAATTTGCCTTTGGAGGTGTGTAATGCGTCGTTCATTAGTATCATGTGTAGCTTTAGTATGTATATTGTGTTGTTCCTTACCTGCGTGGGCTTCTAGCCCAGAAGATGCACAAAAAGCGCTACAGGCATCGGTGGGACGTATTTTAGATTATGTGAAATCTCCGGCATACAAAGATGCTGCCACGCGCAAAAATCTTAATGCAGCCATTGAAAAAGAAGTGTATGGCATTTTTGATTTTAGTGAGTTTTCCATGCGTACCGTGGGCGCTTTTTGGAAAAAGTTTAGCCCGCAACAAAAACAAGAATTTACCAAGGCCTTTGCAGAATTGCTTTTTGCCACGTATTTAGGGCGCATTGAAGGCTATAATGGGGAAAGCATCACCTATGGTCAGCTTGTGAGCGGAAATAACGGCCAACGCGTGGAAGTGCGTACCGTTATTAGCATGAAAAATAATGTTAAAATTCCCATAAATTACCGCATGCTTCCTAAAAATGGCACTTGGGTTGTGTATGATGTGTTGGTGGAAGGGGTAAGCCTTGTAAAAAATTATCGCACACAATTTAACGATGCTTTGCAAAGCGGCTCTCCTGAGTCCCTCATTGCTCGTGTGCGTGAAAGAACTACAGCCATGAAGAGCGCCGCCCATGAATAGATTGTATGTTATTCTAGCCCTGTGCTGCTGCTTTGTAGTTTCGGCATTGGACGCGCACAAACAAGAAGCGCATGCCGCCAGTTTACATCGTGTGGCAGGGCAAGCAGGTTATGAACAGGGCACTTTACAAGAGTCTACCATGATACAAGAGTTGGAAAATGATTTTTCCGGTGGTGACCTTGATGATTATGACGCAGCTCCTGTGCAGGGCATTGCAGACCCACTGGAGCCATGGAATAGATTTTGGTTTGGCTTTAACGATATTTTTTATTTGCATATAGCAAGCCCTGTATACAATGCTTATGACTATATCATGCCAGAACCGGTACAAAGTGGTTTAAGTAATTTTTTTAATAATCTGCTCTTTCCAGTGCGTTTTGTAAATGCTCTTTTACAGGGTAAGGTACAATTGGCCGGTGTGGAATTTGGTCGCTTTATGATTAATACCACTGTGGGTATGGGCGGACTCATTGATGTGGCTGCACGCCATAAAACTGTGGTGCCTTATACGCGCGAAGGGGAAGACTTTGGGCAAACTCTTGGTTCTTGGGGTATTGGGCAAGGTTTTTATGTGGTGTGGCCTTTGTATGGCCCCAGTTCTTTGCGCGGCTCCATAGGAACAGCGGTGGATTTTTTCATTGACCCAGCTTTTTATTTAGACCCCACCTACCTTACTACGGGCATACGTGTGGGACTTGAATTTAACGATTTAGACAGCGTGCTACCTTTATATCAAGATGCTAAGTCGGTGGCGGTGGATCCTTACGTTGCCATGCGCGAAGCCTACGCTGCCTATCGTAAACAACAAATTATGCATTAATAGTTCATAAAAATACAACTTAAATCCACTGGGAGAAAACCTTTTTTGCTCAAGATAAGGTTTTCTCCCAAAGTCCTAAAAATATTTGAAATCCATTTTTTCAAGCCTCTATTTCAA
>CAYJNA010000004.1:0-3161 GCA_964371225.1 uncultured Desulfovibrionaceae bacterium | reverse complement strand
TTTCAAGCCTCTATTTCAAAACTCTATACTGGACTATACTTTATCTGAATGTAAAAGTAGCAAAAGTTTTTTCTTCCACAAACAAGCGTCCTGCACAATTGTTTTTGAGTTGTATTTTTGTGCTTACTCTTGTTTTTTGGTCACATTGGGCATCGTCAACGCTCCAAAAACTCCACATAATGAATTATGCAGAAGTCTTAAAAATGTACTTTGCGCAAGGAAAACCTACACGTAGTCCATGGCTTTTATCAATAAGTGAGGCATATATCAAAGAAGATATTTAAAAATGCTTGCTTTTATTACGTGAAGGCTTATTCTTTGATAGCTTTATTTTATATAAGGAGATTGTATGTCATTTTCATATACTAAAAAAATTATAGCATCATTGGGAGTAGGTATTTTTATGAGCATTCCTCATTGGAGCCAAGCGGCGCAATCGGCCTCTACCCAAGGGAGCACGGAGGTTCAAGGCGAAAGTGCTGTGGCCTCTTTGTTGACTTCTGCACCGCACATTACAAAGCTTAAAAACGGCCTTACGGTGCTGGTGGTGGAAGATGCACGCTTCCCCTTGGTTTCTACGCGTTTGTATGTGAAGGCGGGTTCTGCCTATGAAACGCCACAAGATGCCGGCATAAGCCATGTGTTGGAGCATATGGTATTTAAAGGTACAGAAAAAAGACCCAAGGGCGCCATTTCTCAAGAAGTGGAAGCTGCCGGCGGGTATTTAAATGCCGCCACAAGCTTTGACTATACCGTGTATCAAACGGATTTGCCTTCCAAGCACTGGGCTTTGAGTTTGGATGTGGTGAAGGATATGGCTTTTTACCCCACCTTGGACGCGGCGGAGCTTGAGTCGGAAAAGCTGGTCATTTTGTCAGAATTACAACGTGGCAATGATAATCCATCCCAAAGAATATTTAAGGAATTACATACCAATGCGCTAAAGGGAACGCCTTATCAGCATCCCATCATTGGGTATGAAGATACCATTAAGGCTGTGACCCCTGCATCCATGCGCGCGTATATTGCCAAATATTATCAACCGCAAAATATGCTCTTAGTGGTGGTAGGTAATGTGCAAGAAAAAGAGGTATTGGCAGAAGCACAAAAATTGTTTGGCTCTTTGCAAAATACGGCGCTTATGAACCCCGTGAGCCCCATCAATGCACAAGATTTGCAGTCAGCTAAAATTAATGTGCAAGAAGGTGATTGGAATAAAGTGTATCTTGGCATGGCCTTACCTGTGCCCGGCCTTGTTGATGTGCGTAGTACCCCCATAGATATTTTAACCATGGTCATGGGCGGTGATGCCACTTCTTATTTATATAAAAAGTATAAATATGAAAAACAATTGGTAGATAGTATTTCTGTGGCAAATTATGGTTTTGAGCGTGTGGGCTTAGTGTATTTTACTGTGCAGCTTGAAGCTAAAAATGTGGAAAAATTTTGGAAAGAATTTACGGCTGATATGGCTACCCTTAAGGCAACGGCGTTTTCAGACAAAGACATAGCCCGCGCTCAAGTGCAAATGGAAGACAGTACCCACCGTTCCAAAGAAACCCTTTCCGGCTTGGCTTCATGGAAAGGCTATATGGAATTATTCTTAGGCGGTGAGCAGGGGGAAAAGAATATTCTTTCAGCCATTGATGTGGTAAATCAAACCCAATTGCAAGAAGCCATGGATATGTGGTTTTTACCGCAAAAATTAAGCGTGGCGGTATTGGCACCTAAGGGAACAAAAATTCCTGATTTGCAAAGCATTTTGCAGGAACAATGGCCGGCAAAAAAACAAAGTACTGTGACTATTTCGGCTAAAGCCAGCGGCGAAAAACGCGTACTGGATTTGGGCGGTGGCCGTCAGGTGGTGCTTATTCCCGATGCTACTTTGCCCTATACGGCAGTGGATTTTTATATGACAGGCGGTAATAGCCTTAGTGGTAAAAGAGAAGGCTTAGCCGCACTCACCGCATCTGTGTTGGTCTCTGCCACCAAAAAAATGACAGCTCCAGAGGTAGACACCTTCTTGGCTGAGCGCGTGGCCGGCTTAGGTGCCAGCAGTGGGCGTCAGGTGTTTTGGTTGGCCTCAAAACAACCCTCACGCTTCAATGCAGATATGTTTTCCCTCATAAGGGATATTCTTACAAAACCTGCACTGAGCCCAGAAGAAGTGCAAAGAGAAAAAGCCACACAAATAGCGGCCATTCGCTCACGTGATGACCAGCCCTTGGGCTATGCTTTTTCCCTTATGTCTCCTTTCCTCTTTGGAAATGAGCACCCCTATGGCTTTAAAAACTTGGGCGATATTGCAGAGGTAGAAGCCTATACACAAGAAGATGTGGCGGCTTTTTGGAAGCAACAATCGCAGCAACCTTGGGTGCTTTCAGTGGCCGGTGATTTTGATACTGAAGCCGTGCTGGCATTTGCTCGCTCCTTACCAAAGCCCACTGCCACCACCACCGCTGTGCAAGAACCCACATGGGGCACAGAGAAAAAACTGAATGTAACTGTGCCCGGTCGCGAACAAGCCCATCATATGTTGGTCTTTAAAACGGTGCCCAATGACCATGAAGATGCCGCGGCTTTAGAGCTTTTACAATTGGCTTTGGCAGGGCAAAGTGGATTATTGTTCAATGAGTTGCGCGATAATCAAGGTCTTGGCTATGCGGTAACGGCCTCAAAATCTTTCTTCCCCACCACAGGCTATTTACTGTTTTACATAGGTACCGAGCCTGAAAAAGTGGATAAAGCACATGCTGGCTTTAAGGGCGTCATTGAAAAGATACAAAAAGAGCCTTTGCCAGAAGCCTTATTGGCGCGTGCCAAGAATCAAATGGAAGGGGATTTTTATCGTGATGCGCAAAGCTTAAAGTCGCGCGCCAGTGAAGCCGCTGTGCGTGTTACCTTTGGGCAGGATTTAGACTTTAGAAAAAATCTTATTGAGAAGGCAAAGACATTAACGCCTGAAGACTTACGCCGCGTGGCGCAAAAATACCTACAATGGGATAAAGCCTATGTGGTAGACGTGGCTCCATAAAGAAAAGCTATGCTTGTGAGGCAGATCCCCATGGGTCTGTCTCAGACTAATGACAAACGCCACTGCGTGGAGTTTGCGCCGCTATTGTCAGCATGGCTGTCAAGCGGAAAGGCACAAAAATCAATCG
>CAYJNA010000003.1:0-55523 GCA_964371225.1 uncultured Desulfovibrionaceae bacterium | reverse complement strand
TGCAAGCAGACTTTGTGGGCTTTGAAGATTTGGAAAAAGACATTCTTGCCTGCTCTAAATACGGCAATGATGAAGATGCTGTAGATGCTCTTATGGCAGAGCTTGTAGATGCTGCCACACAGCAAGTGAGCACCTATACCAATCCGCGCGGCGGTCGTTGGCAGATGGGGCTCTATTCTGTGGAAGATCATGCTAAAATGGGTATGCATACCGGCGCCTTGCCAGATGCAAAGCGCAATGGCGAAGCCATGGCCAGCGCCTTTTCCCCTGTACAAGGAAGAGATCACGTGGGTCCCACAGCCACCCTTAACTCCATGCTAAAAACGGATTTAACCGGTGCCACCAATGGCATGGTTATGGATATGAAATTTACCCCATCTTTCTTTGATAAAAAGAATCACACCGATGCTTTACGTATGATGATTGACGCCTATGCAGAGCAAGGTGGCGGAGAAATTCAATTTAATGTTGTGAATAAGGCTACTCTTATAGAAGCGCAACGTAATCCTGAAAAGCACAAAAACCTTGTGGTGCGTGTGTCTGGTTTTAGCGCGGTATTTACAAGCCTCATCGAAGAAACACAAAACGAAATCATTAAAAGAACTGAGTACGGAGACATTTAAGCGTAATGACGTGGCAGGTCAGTATACGCCTTATGCATACATGTACTATGCACTAAGGCGTATACTGGTAAACATATAAGCTATAAAGGAAGGTAAGATGAACAGTGTTTTGAGGGTGATTACTTTATCCGGCGCATTTTTGGCATTTTTAATTGGTTCTGGTGTGGCTACGGGGCAAGAGTTAATGCAATATTACAGCCCCTATGGTTTTGATGTTTTTGGCACAGCCATTACCATTGCAGTCATTTTAATGATTGCTAACTATGGTTACGCTTGGGCAGGAAAGCATGGTAATATTGAAAAGGGTAGCGATGTTTTTGCCTTTTATTGTGGCCCCCTTGCCGGTAAGATTTTTGATTTGTTTACGGTGCTGTTTTGCTATATGTCTTTTGTTGTTATGGTGGGCGGCGGTGCAGCTACATTAGAGCAACAATACGGTATGCATCTTATGGTTGGCGCCGTGCTTATCATGCTCATGTCCTCATTCACTGTTATCCTAGGTCTTAATAGTGTTGTGAACGTCATTGGTAAAATTGCCCCTGCACTCATTGGGCTTATTGTTATTATTTGCCTCATTAGCCTTGTGCAAAATGCCGATGGCATTGCTAAAAATATTGCAGCCATTAATGATGGTAGTCTTAAAGTTACCAAAGCTGGAACCAACTGGTTTACTTCAGGCGCTTCAAATGGCGGCTTTTGTATTTTATGGCTTGCCGGTTTTACTGCCGCTCTTGGTATAAAGGAAGATTTTCGTACCTTAATGCGGGCAAATATAGCTTCCTCCATTGTACTTGTCATTGTAAATATGATTATTGGCTTTGCCATTTTAGCGCAAATGGATGTGCTAAGCGTTACACAAATTCCTAACTTAATTATTGCAGAAGGTATTTGGGAGCCCTTAGCCTATATCTTTGGTGTGCTGATTTTTATCGCTATTTACACCACAGCCTGCCCACTTCTTTGGACCACAAGTTCACGTTTTGCTCAAGAAGGCAGTGGTAAATTTAAACTTATTACTTTGGCACTTGCTCTTGTGGGTATGGGAATTGCCCTTTATTTACCCTTCAATATTTTAATGAATTATATTTACACCATAAATGGTTATCTAGGTTTTGTGGTATTACTTATTATGTGTGTGCGTATGTTCATCATGATTCGTAGTAGCAAAATGAAATAAAATTGCACTTGCTGTTTATGTATACTCTAAGGGGTCTTAATGGCATTTTAGAGTATACGATTTCATATGAGTAGAGCAGTATATTTTATTATAAACTTCCAGGGAGGTTTTTTCATATTTATATAAAAAATATGAGAAAACCTCTTTTTAATAGCACTTCTTTGCAATAAACTTCATCATAACACTTCTTACGTTTTGAAACCCCTTTTTCTAGCAGCCGGTTGCAAAATTATTACTATTGTCCTATGAGTGTACTTTGGGAATAGCTTTTAAATATTAGGTTTATTTGAGTCGATGGAGAGAAAGTATTATGAATTTTGAAAGAATAGATATGGGTAATTGGAGCAGAAAAGAAATATATTCACGATATGTCGATGTTATTCCTTGTACTTTTAGTATGACGGTAAATATTGATATTACAAAAGTTTTATATTTTGTAAAATCAAATAATTACAAATTGTTCCCCACTATTTTGCATACTCTTTCCTGTGTCGTTAATGCACATAAGGAGTTTTGCATGGGGCATAATGAGCAAGGTAATCTTGGCTATTATGATATTGTGCACCCAAGTTTTACCTTATTTCATGATAAGACAGAAACATTCACAAATGTCTGGACAGAGTATAGTGAAAACTATCAAAAATTTCTCAAAAAATATGCTTTAGACGTTAAAAGTTACCAGAATGAGTGCTTTAATTCTAAGCCACAACTTGGCAATAACTATTTTAATGTTTCGTGTATTCCGTGGGTAAGTTTTACAGGATTTAATTTGAATTTACAAAATGGATATAATTATCTTTCTCCTATTTTTACCATAGGTAAGTATTTCACATCTGAGGGGAAAACTTTGCTTCCTTTGGCAATTCAAGTGCATCATGCTGCTTGCGATGGATTTCATGTGGCTAGGCTTGTACGTGAACTTCAAGAAAGACTTGATACATGTATTCCTGAAAATTGCAGTTAGTGGTCACTATCGAATATATACGCGTTAGTATTTATGAAATTCATGCTGTGCCATCGGACAAAAATCAGCGCTGTTGTGCAATAAGGTCTGCCAAAGGCATGTCTGTTGTGAAAAAAAAGCTCGACATGGTAGTCGAGCTTTAGGAAATAGAAAGTAAAACACATCTGGAGAAAATCTTTTATATGGTGAAAGATTTTCCCCAGTGAGCTTTATTGGTTGATTTTTTTTTAATAGGTAAGTCCCTTTTGTGCGTAAAACTGTTGCGCGTACTTTTGTGCAGCTTGAATTTCTTTTTTACTCATTTGTTCTTCCAAAATCTCTTTATTTTCTATGGCACTGGTAAGGTTTTTACGTGCAGCCATATCATAGTATGCTAAAGCGTAGGGAAGATTTTTAGCGACGCCAAAGCCTTGAGCATAAAGGTTTGCCAAGATAAGTTGTCCTAGTTCTTGAAATTCTTCACTGGATTCTTGGGCATATTCTAATGCTTTTTCATAATTTACTTCAGTGCCTATACCATCATAATAACACACGGCTAAAACAGCTTTACTAAGGCCATCGTCTTCTGCGGCGCCTTTTTGTGCATAGCTAAAGGCTTTTTCAGGACTGCTAGGTGTGATGTCTTCACTAATATGTAATAGGCTCAGCACGCCATAAGCGAGAGGTGCTTTCCCTTTTTCCGCTTTATGCGCATATTTTAACGCAAGTTTTTTATCTATATCTACCACGTCCTCTCCATAAAAATGGAGGAAAGCTAGCATGGCTATGGCTTCGGGATCGTCTACATCAGCGCCCTTTTGCGCCGCTTCAAGACATGCTTGTGCATTACGAGCAACGCCATAGGATTCGCCAAAGAAATGAAATTGTGATAAAATAGAAGCGTAATCAGCATCTATGGAGGCAGATTTTGCTAATAACTTCATGCCATTTTTGGGGTCATGATGGTCTGCCTCCGTTAAATAAATAAGCCCCAAAAGACAAAGAGCATCGGCATTGTTTTGTGTACTGGCTCTTTGTAACCATGTGATGGCTGCAGTGATATTTTCAGGAGCCTCGTCACCTTGCCAATGTGCTAAGCCAAGATAGGCTTGTGCATTGGCATCACCAGCTACAGCTTCGTCATAAATATCTAAAGCATCGCCTGAAAGGCCGCGTGAGCTAGGTACTTGTTCGTCATTTCTTTCAGTACGGCTGGGGGAAGATACTTGAGGTGTGCTCCCTCCCACTGCTGAAATACCGCTAGAAACAATACTTCCTAAACTAGCTAAAGGATTGTTTGTTTCTTTTTGAGGCGCTTGAGGGGAATGTCCTGAAGACGCAGAAGGGGAGTTGTTTTCAAAGGGGGTACTGGCTGTATTGGAATTTTGCACTATATTAGGCTCTATACCGCAAGAGCGAAGAAATTCTACAGCATCTGCCGCCGGAAGAGAGGCATTAATAAAGGCGCCTTCATCTTCTTCTATGGCACCCCATGTATTTATACCTATGACTTCCCCTCGGCTGTTTACCAAGGGGCCACCGCTATTGCCGCCGGCAATGGCTGCAGTATGTACAATGCTTTTTCTGCCATTGGGAGCTTGTAAAAACGCACTCACATGACCTTCAGTATATACCACAGGGGGCATGCTGTTTTGCACACCTTCAAAGAGATTATCTAAATTTTTATCATATTGCGCTACCATGTATGGAAAGCCCCAAGCGCTTACCCTATCAGTGCGGTTCGACGTCATATTGAAAGAGAGCACAGGTAAATCTGCAGGCATATTTACTTTGAGCAAAGCAAAGTCTTTTATATCATTGTCAATCCACTCAATAAGCCTTGCTTCTTTAGGGGAAAAGTGCTTGCCAACTACATAAAAGCTTTTTCCCTCAGCTACCACATGGCCATTACTCATGATATAATTGGGTGCAACCACAAAACCCGTACCCATACTTATGCCTGTATCTGTTTCTGCAAAAATGAATACAGTGCTGCTTTCCATGCGCTGGGCTATGGCAATGCGTCTTTGTTCAGCCCTTTGGATAAGGCGATCAATATCACTGCCAGCATCTGTGGCCATACTTGTGTTGGGAGCGCCTAGACACACTAAACTTGCGGCTAAGCTTAAATGAACAAAAGTTTTTTTAAGTGAAAGCATAGAAAATTCCTTGTTAAGGGGGGATGGCAACTATGGTAGTAAAATGTTGGCATGGGGTCTAGTAAAAAGGTGAGTATGTGCTCATATTTTACTGGGTATATGTGGCCATATAATACCTTATTCTCTTATGTCTATGGTCTTTTTTCGGGGAGAATACACAGACACTACTGAGCATCAAGGGAACTAAGGAGAAAGAAAATAAAATAAGGTGGAAAATTATTATTATTTTTAAAATTTTTTTAAAATTTTTTTAACAAGGCTATTTGTTTTGTGAAAAAAGTCATTATTTGTAATTAGCGTTAGTTATCTTTAGAGAAGGCTTTTTATATGAGGATAAAGGTATACAAAATACATATTGATTGTTAAAACAATCAATTTTTGAGCCCTTGACGCTGATATTCGCTCTGTGTACGGTGCAATCATGGGAATTTGTTTTCCATGGCTTACTAACAAAAAAGGAGAGAAGAATCATCATGGCACAAGATAGCTTTATCACATTACAAAATGAAAATCGTACCTACATTCCCCCCATGCACAAAAAAGATACGGCATGGGTGCGCAGCCAAGAGGAATATGAAGCTATTTGTCGTAAGGCGCTTGAAGACCCAGATGGCTTTTGGGGTGAGCGAGCTAAGCAATTACTACATTGGTTTAAGCCGTGGGATTCTGTCCTAGAGGCAGACTATAAAGAACACTCTTATAAGTGGTTTGCGGGTGGTAAGCTTAATGCTTCTTATAATTGCATCGATAGACATCTTATCAATGGCAAGCGTAATAAAGCTGCCCTTATTTGGCAAGGTGAAGGTGAACACGAAGTGCGTTGTTACACCTACCAAATGATGTATACTGAGGTATGTCGCATAGCTCATGCCTTAAGTTCTTTACGCGTACGTAAGGGGGATAGAGTAGCTTTATATATGCCTATGATTCCCGAGCTTGTTATTGCCATGCTTGCTTGCGCACGTATTGGTGCTATTCATACGGTTATTTTCTCTGGTTATGCTGAAGGCGGCGTTTTAGGACGTATTCAAGACTGTAAGGCTAAAGTTGTTATTACCGCCGACGGAACTGTTCGCGCCGGTAAAATTAAACCTTTGAAAGCCAATCTTGACCCTATTATTGAAAAATGCCCCTCAGTGGCGCACGTGGTTGTGGTAAACCGTGCTAATCAAGATGTGAGCATGAAGCGCAATCGTGACATATGGTGGCATGATCTTTTGGATGATTTTACTCTTGATGCAGACTTTCCTTGTGAATCCATGGATGCCAACGATACTTTGTTCCTTTTGCATACCAGCGGTAGCACGGGCAAACCCACAGGGGTTATGCACGCCACCGGTGGCTATCTGACCTATGCAGCACACACCACGCAATGGGTATTTGATTTGCGTGATGATGATGTTTATTGGTGCACAGCAGATTGCGGCTGGATTACCGGTCATACCTATATGGTGTACGGGCCTTTATCCTTAGGTGCCACCACTGTTATGTACGAAAGCGTACCCAATTATCCTAAGCCTGACAGGTATTGGAGCATTGTGGAAAAATTCCGCGTGAATATTTTCTATACGGCGCCTACGGTTATTCGTTCTCTTATGCGCGTGGGTGAAGCATGGCCTGAGCGTTACGACTTAGCTTCTTTACGTATTTTAGGCTCTGTGGGCGAACCCATTAATCCTGAAGCATGGATGTGGTATCGTAAGGTTATCGGCCATGATGACTTGCCTATCATTGATACATGGTGGCAAACGGAAACCGGCGGTGCCATGATTGCTGCCATGCCTTATGCTACCAAGTTGAAACCAGGCTCTGCCACCTTCCCCTTGCCTGGCATTGATGCCACCATCATGAGTGGTGATGGGCGTGATGGTCAAGAAGACACTGATGGAAGAGGCGGACACCTTGTGATTCGCAAACCTTGGCCCGGTATGATGCAAGGGGTTTATAATAACCCTGAAAAGTATAAATCTTACTTTGAGCGCTTTAACGGCTATCAATCCGGTGATGGTGCTCGTGTGGATGAAGATGGCTATTATTGGATTTTAGGCCGTATTGATGATTCCATCAACGTATCCGGTCACCGTTTGTCTACCTCAGAAATTGAATCTGCCTTGGTAGCACATCCTTCTGTGGCAGAATCTGCCGTGGTTGGTATGCCGCATGACTTAAAAGGGGAAAGTATTTACGCATACGTGACCCTGAAAGAAGATGTGGCGTGGTCTGAAGATTTGCGTAAAAATTTACGCGAAGCCATTCGTCGCGATATTGGCCCCTTGGCTACACCTGAAGTGATTCAATTTGTGGACTCCATGCCCAAGACATGCTCCGGTAAAATAATTCGCCGCATGTTACGCAAAATTGCCTCTGGAGAATTTGAGGAATTGGGTGATACTTCTACTTTGGCTAAACCGGAAGTTTTACCGGAAATTATTGCACACAGCCAAAATGTAAAGCAAGGAAAGCCTGAAAAAGCAGAATAGTTTTATTTTGTTATATGTAGTTTATTGACGTGCTTGGGGATTTTTTGCTCATGGTAAAAGATCCCCAAGTTTTTTTATGACACTTTTTAGAGGTAGTGTGCTCTTTTCTTCTGTGAAGGACTTCACAGAATGAATGATGCAGGAATCTTCTGTGAGTCTTGACACTTTTCTCTGTCCGCGATAGGCCAAAGCCATGAATACATTATACCGTTGTCAAATTGTTGTGGAAGAAGAAGCCGTAGAAATCTTATGGGGTTTACTGGCTTTACATATTTCCTTTGGTTGGGAAGAAGAAAGCTTGCCCACAGGGGAAACTTTATTTCGCGTACATTGCGAAAACAAAGAATTTATTACTACTTTGACGCAGGCTGTACAAGCTCAGGTGCCCATGGCTAGTATAGAAGTGAGTGAAGTAGAGCAAAAAGACTGGACTGAAGCATGGCGGGAATATTTTACTCCCATTGCTTGCGGTGCGCGTTTTATGGTCTTGCCTCCATGGCTTATGGAAAGCACCGACTTAGAAGGGCGACAAGCTGTAGTCATTGAGCCTAAGTCTGCCTTTGGTACTGGGCATCATAGCACTACAGCCCTTTGTCTTGGGGTGGTCTCTGACTTATTGGATAGTGGCCGCATTACAGCTGGCATGGAATTTTTAGACCTTGGCACAGGTTCAGGTATTTTGGGCTTGGGCTGTTGTCATGCTGGCTTGTATGGCATAGGAACAGATATTGATCAACTTGCCGTAGATAATGCTCTTGAAAATAGAGATATTAATGGTATTGGCGTCTATGATGCTACAGGGAAGCAAGGCTTTGAGGTGGTATTGGGCTCAGTTGAAGCTGTGCAAGGGCGTAATTTTGATGTGGTTCTTGCCAATATCTTAGCACGTCCTCTTATAGAGCTAGCCCCAGAGCTTGTAAAAGTGCGTAAAGAAGGCGGGTGCTTGGTTCTTTCCGGTCTTTTGGTGGTGCAAGCTAAAGATGTGGAAGCAGCGTACACAGCGCAAGGCTTACCCCCTGCTCGCATGATTACCGAAGGCGATTGGGCCGCCTTAGTTTGGGAATAAATGATTTAGAACATAGAAAGATAAAAGGGGATACGCAGTAAAATGTGTATCCCTTTTTTACCATATACTAGTATTTCTTAAACGTTAGCAAAGCACTTTTGTTTAGAAACAAAACGTTTTTTGCAATGTCGAGCCTGCAATTCTAAAATAATAAATTTTTCATACTCATAGGCAAGCTCCACATCAGCTCCCCATTCTTCACGTAAAACACGCTCCAGCTCTTGGGTTTCAGCCCAAATATCTAGAAGTTCATCGTTACTAAGAGATTTTAATTTAAGTGAAAAGGGAATGTCCTCTGAAAAAACGCTTCTTGTCGCCATAACTACCTCAAGGCCTCGGAGGGTATTTGCTCCCATCAGCAAAAACTTGCTCCGTTTTTTCCAAGTAAAACTGTGTTAAAGATTCTTGTCCAAGCAAGGCAAGTACAAGAGACAAAGGTGATAGGTACCCTTGCTGCCAATGGGTAGTGAAGTAGAATTTTCCTTCTTTTTCATCTATTTGCGACTCAGTAACCAGTGCGCGAATATCAGTGGTGCGCGGCCCTTTTTTGGTATCACGCGTCCAAAGGAACTCTTCTAATTCAAGAAAATCTTGCCATTTTTGCAGAAAGTTGTCCATATATTTTTCAGGATTTTTACATGTAAAACAAAATTTTTCTTGAACGGCTTGTTCTGTACGTGATGCTTTATTGGTAGGCATCACGCAAAGTACGTCCATGCCTTGTGGCAAGTGAGCTTGTAAAAGTGTAGCTACCTTGTCGGCAGAAAGTGGCTGACGCAAGGTGATGGCAAACCATTCTGCATGGCTAGCAACGCCTACGGGCAATGCGCGTCCAAAGGAAATGAGGGGGAGAGGGTGAAAGCCTTGTGAGAAAGTCATAGGCAGACCCGCGCGACGTAAACAACGCTCTAATATGGCTTGTAATTCCAATTGGCTTAAAAAAGCAGAACGTCCCTGACGGCTGTGCCATACACGATATTCCACAGCTTTTATGGTAAGTTCTTTAGCTATGGCAGGAGGCGCGGCTTTAGTGCGAGGCGGGCAAATAAGCCTTCCTTCCTCATCAAGGCGTGGTTTATGCGCTTCTTGATCTCGTTGAGGCAGATTAAGCATATTTTTTATGACTTCGCCATCTTGTTTAGGCAAACGCGAAGGAGAAGCCTTGGTATCGCACACGCCACATTGACGACAAGCATGGTAACGACAATCTTCAGTTATTTTTTCAGCCAAAGCGCGTTCCATTTCTTTACGTAAATACGCAGGGCTAACGCCGCAGTCTAGGTGATCCCAACAAAGAGGCTCATCCATGGGGCGCGCTGCTATGTAATCTTTTGCTTCTAAGCCGCATTCTTCCATGGCTTCTTGCCAAGGTGTGAGACTAAAACCTTCTACCCAAGAAGAGAATATGCCGCCTTTATGATAGACTTTTTCAATGACATTGGCCAATTTTCTATCGCCGCGCGAAAGTATGCCTTCAAGGTGACTCATACTAGGCTCATGCCAGCGCATTTTTATACACTTATGCGTTTTAAATTGATCACGTAAATAATAAATACGCTTGTGTATTTCTTCCATGGAAATTTGTTCTACCCATTGAAAGGGGGTGAAAGGCTTGGGAACAAAGGGAGAAATAGCCGCTGTCACTTGCAAACGAGGGCCACCGCGACCGGCAATATCGCGCACTTTACGACAAAGTTCCACAATGGCGTCTAAATCTTCATAATTTTCTGTGGGAAGGCCAATCATAAAGTAAAGCTTTACCTGTTGCCAGCCGTGCTCCACAAGTTTTTGAATATGCAACATGAGCTCTTCTTCGCTAATGCCTTTGTTAATAACATCGCGCAGTCTTTGGCTACCGGCTTCAGGGGCTAAAGTGGCACCTGTGCGGCGAATGCCTGCCATGCGTTCCATGATGCTATCATCAATGGAGCCTACGCGTAAGGAGGGAAGAGATACAGAAATTTGCTCTTGCGCACAGCGATCAACGGTATCCATGAAGAGGCTTTTCAAGGCGGAAAAATCGCCCGTGCTGAGAGAAAGATAGGAAATTTCATCAAAGCCTGTGCCGTTAAGACAGCTTTCTAAGATGTTTTTAATATCAGGTAAGGAACGTTCACGTACTGGTCTATACACCATGCCGGCGTGGCAAAAGCGACAGCCGCGTGTACAGCCGCGAGCAATTTCTAAGGATAATCTATTATGCACAGCACCAATGGGCACAGCTTGTTGTACTGGATAATCTGCTTTGCTAATATCTGCCACAATACGGCGGTATACTGTGGTATAATCATCATAAAGCGGCGAAAGGGTGCCATCCGTATTTTCTGTAAATAAAGAAGGAATATATACACCATGTATATGGCGTGCTTGAGCTAAAAATTGCGAACGAGTCCAAGCTTGGTTTCTGGCTTGCTCCAATAAGGCGCATATATCTACCAAGGCTTCTTCCCCTTCGCCAAGTACCATCATATCCATAAAGGCAGCCAAAGGCTCCGCGCTTAATGTGGCACCGCCTCCTGCTATGATAATGGGATAAGTAAAAAGATCGTCACCGCGATCTTGCGCACGTAAAGGAATATGCCCAAGATCGAGCATATATAAAATATTTGTATAGGCAAGTTCATGCGTTAAGGAAAAACCAATGGCATGCATTTGTGCTAAGGGCGTGTCAGACTCTAACGTTGCAAGGGGCACGGTATGCTCTCGTAAAATGGCTGCCGTTTCACGGCAAGGAGCCATAACACGCTCTGCCCACCAATTTTCATGCTTGTTAATGGCGTAAGAAAGAACTTTTTGCCCAAGGTATGACATGCCTACTTCATAGGTATCAGGAAAGGCAAGCGCTATACGTAAGGTACATTTTACAGCATCTTTATGTACGGCACCTTCTTCTATGCCGAGATAACGACTAGGTCTTGGGAGTAGGGGCAAAAATTCACGCATGGTATATCCTTAGAGAGAAGTAAAGGGAAAGCACTTTTGAAAAGCCCCTTCCCTTAATAATTATTTTTTACGAAGAGTGTAATCTACTTTGCAGCTTCAGGTTGTTGCGCTGGTGTTCCAAATTGCAACTTACCAAGGCCGCCATTTTTTTCGATATTACTAGAAACTTCAAGATATTTGTTGATGATTTCTTGAGGTGCTGCAGAATAACGATAAAGGAAATGCTTTCCTTCAATGCTACCGCAAAGAGTATTTTCGAAGGGAACTCCATAAGGGAGGAGCATCATTTGAACGCCACCTTGCTTTAAAGGTGCGGTTTGAATGGTAGCTACAGATGTAAGCACATCTTGTGCTGCATCATATTTACCAATAACCACTTCACCGGTGACGAGTTTGCATAAGCGAATATCTTGTTCCATAGTAATCTCCTTACAAATTATGTCCTTTTAGGTAGACATAGCAGGGCGTGCTGTCAAGGTAAAAAAGAATTCCGTATACTTGTGTTCATGGGGATTTTAAGGAGAGAGAGGTGAGTCAATATGGCTAAACTTAAGAATAAATGGCTTTATTTAGGCTCATGTCTTGTTAGGTAAATTTTATTTTTGCATTGTGTGCTTTTATTTTTCTTGTGTTAAGCAATACATAAAAACATATATAAGCTTTTGCAAAGGCCGAAAGGTGCAAGAGGTTTTTTGTAGAGAAATACCTATTATTTTTTATAAATAGGCACAAATAGCATAGGGCTCAAACTTTTATAAGTCTTATGACTTGCAATTTTGTATGCATACAAAGTATATATAGTGCTGTGTGCAAGCAGATAGTTAAGATAGGGGTGTAAAAGGGGAGTTTTTATGGGCAGATATTTAGAATTACAAGAAACCTTGGGGTATACTTTTAAAAAGCCTGAGAGCCTTTTATTGGCCTTGACCCATAGCTCTTTTGCCAATGAAAATAAAAAACTCGGCGTACACAATGAAAGGCAAGAATTTCTTGGAGATGCTGTTCTTGAATTGTGTGCATCTTGGGTATTATTCACGCGCTTTCCCACTGTACGAGAAGGGGATCTTACAAAGCTTCGTTCTTCCTTGGTATCTGCTAAAAGTCTGGCTAATATTGCTCGAGAACTTCATATTGATACACATTTACGCTTGGGACGTGGTGAGGAAAGTCAAGGCGGCAGACAAAGAGATGCTGTACTTTGTGATGCATTGGAAGCGGTGCTTGGCGCCGTTTTTGAAGACGGAGGCTATGACGCTGCCTTTGCTGTTGTGCTACATATATTCTCAAAACATTGGCCTGAGCATGCGAATCAGGATTTACAAAAAGATTATAAAACGCAATTGCAAGAGGCCATGCAACGTCTCCATAAAGACCGTCCTGTTTATGTACTGCAAAAAAGTTCAGGGCCAGAACATGCTAAGGTATACGAAGTCTGTTTAACCTTACCACAAGGGAAAAGTATACTGGCCACAGGGCAAAGTCTTAAACGCGCTGAACAAGAAGCTGCGCGTCTTGCGCTGTTAACCATTACCCCCTAGTCCCTAGGGGCATTTTTTCTTTCCTAATAAGTTTTTAAGAAAGTAGGTTAGCATATAACCTTGCCCCCGAAGCGTGCTGCCTATTGCCGCACGCTCATGACGACTACTGTAAGTAGTGAGCGCCTATCCTGTGCTAGTATCACTACTAGGGCTGCGCATCTGGGTGACCAAAGTTTTTCCAGACCGGCCCGGAGGTCGTCATCCCCCAGGCCTCCCGTCTTTGGTCTGCCACAGCCTATATATAAGATGGTCTACTAGCCGCCAATAAGCTGCTGTGCCATCTTTGGCAGTGAGTTAGCTTGCGATAACATGGCTACCGCACTTTGTGTAAGGATCTGATTCTTTACGAATGTTGTCATTTCGGTGGCAACGTCTACGTCTGAGATCCGAGATTCAGCGGCTTGTAAGTTTTCCGCTTGAATATTAATATTACTAATGGTTGCTTCTAGACGGTTCTGGAGAGCACCAAGGTGTGCACGAATTTTATCCTTAGAAACGATGGCTTCAGTAAGAGCTACAAGGGCTTCCTGCGCTTGTGCTTGTGTGGATACACTGAAACCGGGATCGTTTGGAGCACTTGCGTTACCAATGCCTAAAGCGGAGGCAGTGGAGTCACCAATGCGGATGTAGTAATAGTCTTCTGCGCTATCGTTGGCGGTACCAAAGTGAACTTTAAGTTCGCCAGTTGATTTAAGTCCGTTACCATTGTGTGCACCAGAAAGGGTACCGTCGAGCAATTTAATGCCGTTAAAATCTGTTGCGTTGGCAATACGTGTGATTTCCGATGCGATGGCCTGATATTCAGACTCAATCATCAAACGTTGTGTGGAGTCATACGTACCAGTTGCGGCTTGTTCGGCAAGCTCTTTCATACGAATGAGCTGTTCGTCGATGGTTTGCAAGGCGCCGTCAGCAGTTTGAATCATGGAGATGGCGTCATTAGCATTGCGCGCACCTTGATTAAGGGTTGCAATGTCTGCACGTTGCAATTCGCGAATTGCTAAGCCAGCTGCATCATCAGCTGCGGAGTTAATGCGAAGACCGGACGAAAGTCTTTCCGTTGATTGAGCAAGGTTACCATAGTGGATGTTCAAATTCCTTGCGGTATTCATTGCCATTAAGTTATTATTTACGACCAAAGACATAATGTACCTCCTTGAAAGGTTTAAGCTGTACTTAGCTTATAGCAATCGGTGTGCCAAAGTATTTTAAGTGTAATATTTTAATGTGTTATATTTTAAAAACAGGCACTAGGAAAAATTTTTAGGTCTGAAAAGGCATATTTTTTATGAAAAAGGGGAAGACTTTTCCCCTATGTCACAAATGAAGCGGGCACTATGGATATGTGGGAAAATTTTGACTGTTCTGTTTTGCTATCATTATATAGCAAGATAAAGCGCTTTGCATTGCAGTGTGAGTATTCTTCATGAAGTCCTATCTTAGTCAATGCTTAAAAACGTGTTTCCACACGCTTTTAAGAAAGGCACGCTCACTCCAAATACCCCTTTCGGGGATGTCGTAAGCAAGTGACGGCTTACTTTACGTGGCGGTAAGCCATACCAAGGGTATCTTGTGTAGTCGACACCTGAAAAAAGTATTTCATATGTCTAAATTTTGCTAGAAAACGTATTCCATACGTTTATTTCCGGCAAAATTTTTTAAAACTTTTGTGTTATAAATTCTATTTTTATTGATATTTAAGTGGTTTACAGTGTCGACTATCTTAATACTTGCCAAAAAGGGTAAAAATCCTTACTGTTACCTCTCGTTGTGCGCCATCCATCACGGCATGTGCTGCGCAATCCCACCCACAGCACGGTGGTAAATGTGGCTGAGAAATTTCTATCATAAGGATATTTATGACTGCTGATAATACTTCTGACACTGAATCCGGACAAGCTCCAGCGCCCAAAAAAACTCGCCGTTCGGCACCTAAAACAACAACTCGGGCCAAAAAAACTGCCTCTGACGCATCTGCAACTTCATCAAATGACAGCCCTGAAACTTTACCAGAAAAGAAAAAGACTCCCGTCAAACGCCCTCGAAAAAAAACAACAGCATTGAGTGGAGATGCGACGCCTGATACTAAGACTGAAGTTGCATTAGTAGCATCTTCTGAAGACGTATCCGTGGCGGAAATTACTGTCGATTCAGGAAAAAATAAAGCTCTAAAGCCACGCGTTGCCCGTGGGAGAAAGCCCGCAGCACGTTCTAAAGCTAAAGAAGAACAGGCCATGGAAACGCCCCCTGTTTCTGCAGTAAGTGAGCCTTTGAGTGCTGAAGAGAGCGGGGCATATGTTTCTGAACAGCTTTCACAGGAAGAACCTTTAAAGCCTGTTAAAAAAGGGCGCGGTCGCACCAAGAAAACTTCTGAACCAGTAAGTAGTGATGCACAAGCCTTAGCGCCTCAGGAAGAAAAAATAGTGGTGGCTGAACCTCAAAGCGCCGGTGTTGAGCGTGAAGTCACTGAAGTGCCTGTGGTGCGCGAAGAGAAAAAGGCTCGTAGACCACGCCGCGGTGTAAAGGCAAAAAGCAGTGAGCCTGTGGCAAAAATTACAGCACCTCATATTATTGATATAGAACATGTTGAAGAAGTAGAAAGTGTAAGCTCTACAGAAAAAGCAGAAAATGTAGAGCAAAATACCGAAGCTTCTCCTGCTAAAAGTCGTCGCGGACGCCGCGGAGGGCGCGGAAAACGCGGAAAGAAACGCTCTCTCACTGCCAATGAAATTTTACAAAATGAAATAGATGACGACATAGATGACGATGTTCTTTTACAGGCGAAGAAAACCAGTGTTTCTCTTAAAGGGGGAACGTCTTTAAGTGAAGGAAAACCGGGGCGTGCGCGCACAGCACCCATGAAAAAAAGTGTAGAAACTTCACAGCGTAAGATGTTTATTTCCATGGTTCAAGGAGAACAGGTAGAAGTTGCCTTGGTGGAAAATGGTATTATCCATGAATATTATTTGGAAATGTTGCATCAGGTAAAAACCAAAGGCAATATTTACAAAGGCGTTGTGAATAATATTGATGCGAATTTACAAGCTGCTTTTGTGAACTATGGTGCCAATAAAAATGGTTTTTTACAGATTGATGAAATTCACCCTGAATACTATCAATCACATCATGAAACAGCCAAGGGAAAAAAATTCCCACCTATTCAAAAGATAATTAAACCGGGGCAAGAAATTCTTGTACAAGTAGTTAAGGAACCCACTGGAAATAAAGGTGCTTTTTTAACCACATGGCTATCCTTGCCTGGGCGTTTTCTTGTGCTGACACCAGGGCAAGAGCAAATTGGCGTTTCTCGTAAGGTAGAAAGCGACGAAGAGCGTGTGCGCTTACGTGAAATGATGACCGGAATTGAACCGGGAGCTGGGCTTGGTGTGATTGTGCGTACTGTAAGTGCTGGCACATCCAAAACCACCTTAAAGAGCGATTTGCAATATTTAAAACGTGTATGGCGTGATATTCGTAAACGCGGCGTCAGTGATTCTGCTCCCATTCTTCTTTATAGAGAGTCAGGCTTGGCAGAAAGAGCCATACGTGATTATTTAACCGATGATGTTACGGAAGTGTGGGTAGATAATACCGAAGTGGCCGAAAGACTGCGCGAAACGGTGTCTTTACTTTTCCCGCGTAAAAAAGAACTTATTCGTATGCATGCCGATGTGCGTCAGACTTTGTGGGAACGCTTTAATATGCATCGTCAGTTAGAGCAGATTTACGCACGCGAAGTGGTTCTTCCTTCCGGCGGACGTTTGGTATTTGACCAAACAGAAGCCCTCATGGCCATTGATATTAACTCAGGCAAAATTTCCGGTAAGGGCAATTTTGAATCCATGGCTTTAAAAACCAATATCGAAGCCGCCGAGGCCATTGCGCGACATTTAAAATTGCGCGATATAGGCGGACAGGTGGTTATCGACTTTATAGAAATGCGCGATAAAAGCCATGTGCGTGAGGTGGAAAAAACCTTACGTAATGCCATGAAGAATGATAGAGCGCGGCATGACGTGGCACGTATTTCCTCCTTTGGTTTATTGGAAATTGTACGCCAGCGTACGGGCTCTTCAGCTTTAGCCATTACCATGGAACCTTGCCCTCATTGTCGTGGAACTGGGGTACGTCGTAATTTGGAATGGCAAGCTTTACAAGCACTTTGCGAAATGGAACGCAAGGGGCGCTCTGCACAGCATGGGAAATATATTTATGAAACCTCCTCTGCAGAGCTTGCACTGTACTTGCTTAACCTTAAAAGGCAACGTATCAGTGAACTTGAAGAACAATTGCGTATAAGCATTGAAGTACGCATACAATAATACGATGTAATGAATGAAATTAAATGCCTTTTTGTGAAAGTTCTGCTTTTGCTAAAAGGCATTTTTTACTGGAAGAGTATGAAAGAACATATTTTACTTCATGTGTGTTGTGGCCCTTGTGCCATTGTGCCAGTTTTACGCTTGCGTGACCAAGGCCATAGCGTAACGGCACTTTTTGTGAATCCTAATATTCATCCTTTAAGTGAATACTTACGGCGTCGTGAGGCCTTGGTGGAATGTTCTGAAAAGCTAGGTTTTACCGTTATTTTTCGGGATGATATGTGGCATCTTCCCACATGGCTCAGTGCTGTGGCAGGAAAAAAAGATAGTGGAGCAGAGCGCTGTGGCTATTGTTATGATACGCGTCTTCAAGCCACTGCACAGACCTTATCTCATGTACATAGCGCAACACAGGCACAGGTGGCACAAGAGGGCGAGCAGGGCAATAATGCTACGCCTTTTACTGCTTTTAGCTCATCATTATTATACTCTTGCTATCAAGATCATGCACAAATTGTGGATGCCGCACAAAAGGCGGCAGCCATGCATTCTGTACGCTTTTACTACGATGATTTTAGGGATGAATGGCAAAAGGGTATTGATATATCAAAGGAAATGGGTATTTATCGTCAAGCGTATTGCGGTTGTATCTATAGCGAAAGCGAACGCTATGCCAAAAAATTGCAAAAGCTTGTGCAGGCAAATGCTATGGCTTGAAGCATGTCTTGCTGCTGTATAGAGTAGCATTGTCTAAAAGGGTATTAGCGTGCCCCATGCTGTGTAAATATAAGTAGAATAGTGCGTAAAAGTATTTCAATTTCCATCAAAAAACTTTGCTTTTCGATGTAGTATAAATCATAACGTAACTTTTCAAAAGAATCTTCCATGGAAGCACCATAGGGATAAAGCACCTGCGCCCAGCCCGTCATACCAGGTTTAACACTATGTCTTGCGTTATAAAAGGGGATGTTTTTGTTAAGCTGGTCTAAAAACTCAGGACGCTCTGGACGTGGCCCCACAAGGCTCATATCTCCCTTAAGCACGTTGAGCAATTGCGGCAATTCGTCAAGGCGGGTTTTGCGCAAAAAGGAACCCACCTTTGTAATACGAGGGTCTGCTTCCGATGCCCATACTGGGCCGGTATTTTTTTCCGCATTGGGATACATACTGCGAAATTTAAAAATGTAAAAAAGAGAACCGTGACGCCCCATGCGCAATTGCCGAAAGAATATGGAGCCTTGTGAGTCAAGAAAAATGGCCAATGCGATGAGGGGAAAAAGGGGGGCTAAAAGGAGCAATGCCAATACTGCCCCTATAATATCCGCAAAGCGTTTTATGCTACGATGCGTTAGGGATTTTTCCATGGTAAGAGCTTTAGCTTGAATGGAATAGCTATTCATATGCCATTGCTGTGGCGTAGACATATATCCTTTTTGTGCCCTTTTGGCTTGTATGGAAAAATGAGGGCTTTTGTTCATTTTTTCTTTTATATTCCTGTGCTGTGAGACATATGTACCGTTCTTGTGTGCGGTTAAAGTAGCTTGTTAAGGCGTATTTTTCAAGTTGTTGTTTTTCTCATGGCCGCTCCCTGCATCTTTTTCTTGTGATTTTTATGTAAAAAATATATAGAAAAATGCGCTAATTATCTTTAACTATTATGTTTTATAAAATTATTACTATAAAGGCGACCCTATGCGCACGTTTTTTCTCTGTTTATTGTCTATAGCTTTTTTTCTTGGTAGTGTTTTTGCCTTACGTACCACTGATGACATGGTGGGGGATAAACGAGGCAGCGCACCAAATAGTAATGTGGTACCACATGAACAGGCAGCAAAAGTTCACGGTGTAAGAGAGAAAAACTCTAGCGAAAACAGTGTAAAGGTGATGCCGCCAAGAGAAAAGCCCCCTTATGGTTTGGTGCGCAGGGTCAATGTGGGGCAACGTAAAGTGGTAGCACTCACTTTTGATTTTTGTGAGCTGGCCACCACTACCACAGGATATAATAAAAAACTTGTGGATTATTTACAAAAAAACTCCATTCGGGCAACTTTTTTTATGGGTGGAAAATGGTTACACACTCATGCCGTGCGCGCACGACAAATTTTGCGTTCTGAACTTTTTGAAATAGCTAACCATGCATGGTCTCACGGAAATTTTGCTCTTTTGGATGCACAAGGTATGCATGAGCAAATAGAGTATATGCAAGCACAGTACACGCTTTTTCGTGATGAAATTCATGTGCGAGAGCCTGAGAAAAAGCTTCCCGCCTTTATAAAATATTTTCGTTTCCCTTATGGACGCTCTTCACCGCAAGCTTTACGTCTTTTACAAGAAAAGGGTTTGCTGCCCATTCAATGGGATGTGGTGGGGGAAATGCGTCCTGATAATGCCGAACCTTATGCTGTGCAGGAAGTACTGGCTCAGGTACGTCCCGGTTCCATTTTACTTTTCCATGGAAATATGGTGCCCAAGGGAACAGAAGTGCTCATTCCTCGACTTATAAAGCGTTTGCAAGAGCAAGGATATGCTTTTGTAACTGTGGGGCAGCTTTTGAGTATGGGGGAACCTGAGCTGGTGGAAGATGGGTACTTTATAAAACCCGGTGATAATGTACACCTTGATACGCGTTTTGGTGTAGATGGTACAGGTCTTACACGGCCATAAAAACAGCCATAAAAGCAATTTTTATGCAAAGTGCCCCTCTGTGCAAAAATCACATGGTACAGAGGGGCGTTTTTTATTTTTTTATTTTTGCTTACATATCTCTAGGATGTAGCATGGCTTCGGGGGAAAGAATTTTATCTAACTCTTCCTTACTTAAGAGTTTACGCTCCAATACAAGATCATATACAGAAGCATTTTTTTCCAAGGCCTCGCGCGCCACAGAAGCAGAAGCTTCATAGCCAATATGTGGATTAAGTGCGGTAACAATACCAATGCTATTTTCCACAAGGGAACGACACACTTCTCTATTGGCTGTAATGCCATCTACGCATTTATCCTGCAAGGTGCGTACGGCGCGGCGTAATCTGTTAAGGCCATCAAAGAGGCAATGCGCAATGACGGGCTCCATAACATTAAGCTCTAACTGGCCTGCTTCAGAGGCCAATGTTACTGTAAGGTCTTTGCCCATAATATCAAAGCATACCTGATTGACCACTTCAGGAATAACAGGGTTTACTTTGCCTGGCATAATGGAAGATCCGGGTTGTAATTGTGGTAAATTAATTTCATTGAGGCCGCAACGTGGGCCAGAGGATAGTAGTCTTAAGTCGTTGCAGATTTTAGAAATTTTCACTGCAGCGCTTTTGATGGCAGCAGAAACTTGCACATAAACGCCTGTATCCCATGTGGCTTCAATAAGGTTAGGGGAAAGCTTTACATCAAGGCCGCTCACTTCTTTAAGTTTTGCAATACAAAGAGGCGCATAGCCCTGTGGTGAACAAATGCCGGTGCCAATGGCAGTGGCGCCCATATTAACTTCTAAAAGGCAAGAGGCAGCGTATTCTAAACGTCCCACTTCCACTTCTAAGGTGGTGGCATAGGCGGTGAATTCCATGCCAAGGGTCATGGGGACAGCGTCTTGTAGTTGTGTTCTACCCATTTTTACAATATCGTTAAACTCTTCACCTTTAAGCATAAAACCATCATGCAAATAACGGATGGCATTGATGAGCCTTTTCAGCATGGCATGAAGAGCCAGGTGTAAGGCTGTGGGATAGGCGTCATTGGTAGATTGAGAGCAATTGACGTGATTATTGGGGTGGCAGTATTCATACTCACCTTTTTTGTGCCCCATAAGCTCTAAAGCTCTATTGGCAATGACTTCATTGGCATTCATATTACAAGATGTGCCGGCGCCGCCCTGTAGGCAGTCGGTGGGGAATTGATCATGCAATTTTCCGTCAATGATTTCATCACAGGCACCGCAAATAGCAGCAAAAACATCTTCAGGTAGCAGATTAAATTCTCTATTAGCCATGGCAGCGGCTTTTTTCACATAGGCAAATGCACGGATAAATTCAGGAATATCCTTAATTCTACTATGCGAAATATAAAAATTTTCTATGGCGCGGTAGGTTTGCACGCCATAATAAACATCGTTAGGGATAACAAGTTCGCCCAAAAAGTCATGTTCTACACGTGTGGACATAAAATAAGCTCCTATGTTTGTACGTTAATTGATTTTTATGAAATAATAATGTGTGCTAAAATATAGCCTACACAACAGGCTGTGCTTATACCTATGAGACCAGGAATCATAAAGCTGTGGTTAAAGTACCATTTTCCTACCTTGGTGGTACCGCTAATATCAAAGTTACACGTGGCCACATCGGAAGGATATACGGGGAAGAAGAAGTAGGCATAGGTGGCGGGTATAAGGCCAATAAGGACTTCTGGAGGTAAACCTAGACCAAGACCTACAGGAAGCATAATGCGCGCTGTGGCAGCTTGTGAGTTGACCACCACCGAAACCGCGGCAAGTGCCAAGGCAAATGTCCAAGGGTAATTGTGTACCATATCCGTGATGGAAGCTTTAAACACAGGCATAGCGTATTGAAAGAACGTGTCACTCATCCACGCTATGCCAAAAATAGCGATGGTAGCCACCATACCAGATTTAAAAACCACTCCTTCAGGAATTTTACTGGTGCTGGTACGCGTAACCAAAAGAATAATACCTGCAAAGCCCAACATCATCATTTGAATGATTTTATCCATGGGGATGGGGCTTTGGCCAATGGTACGTACCTCGGGTACCATGGCCACAAAAATAATGCTGAGCAATGCCACCAAAAAAAGGAGTACGGCAGTTTTGGCGGAGGAAGGCAACACTTCCTCATGCGAAGAAGGCGCTTTGCTTTCAAGAATTTTTTGCCACTTGGGGTCTTTTAGGCGTTTTTGATATTCAGGGTCATCACTTAATTCTTTACCACGATGCAGGCTGTATAATGATATGAGTAATACTGCTATAGCTGTGGAGGGTATGGTCACCATAATAATACTTAATAGGTTAATATTAGGATTTATTTCTGCTAATTGACTTAAATAGTAGACGGTAACTGCAGCAATGGGGCTGGCGCAAATACCAATTTGTGAAGCCACAGAAGCGGCGGCCATGGGACGTTCAGGACGTATATTATTTTTTAAGGCCACATCGCCAATGATGGGCATAATGGAATATACCGCATGCCCAGTACCTAAGAGCAGGGTAATAATGTACGTAGCAAAAGGGCCAAGAATGGTAATGCGTTTGGGGTTATTACGCAAGATACGCTCAGCTATTTGCAACATATACTTTAAGCCGCCGGCTGCCTCCAGCACGGCAGCGCATGTTACCACGGAAAGAATAATGAGCATTACGGCCACGGGAGGTTCTGCCAAAGGCATGCGGAAGATAAACACCTCCACCATAAGTCCTAAGGCGGCAAGGGCTCCAAGGCCAACACCGCTAAAGCGGCTACCTAGATAAAGCATAAAAAATAAAAATAAAAACTCAAGGTAGAGCATAGTATATACCCTCAAAATGTCATTGTATCTTTATAAAGAAGTTGGCACAATTTTTCATAAAATGCAGCGTAAAAGAACACAAAATGTGCGGCATGTCAATGATACTACGTGTTTTACGTATGCTTAGCTTGTGGACATTGGAAATGGGAAAGAAAAAGGGAGTCAAAAAACTCCCTTTTATAAATGTGCTTTATTGAGCGTGAGCTAAAAGCTCTTCAGAGCCAAGACGTGTGGTGTGGTCTGGGTCGGTATGTACAAAATGTACTGTACCGTCAGCTTGAATGACATACACGGCAGGCACAGGAAGGTTATGGTGTTTTTGTCCAGAAGCTTTTTCAAGGTCAATTTTATATTGGCTTAAGTAAAGTTCTACTGTCTCATCGGCCATATGAAAAGCAAGACCAAAGGCTGCAGAAAGTTCTATAGAGCTGTCTGAGTACAAAGGATAATTTAATTTTTTACTGCTATGCATTTCTGTAAGACCTTCGGGAAGGTCTGGACAAATGCCAAAAACAGTATATCCACGTTCTTGTAGGGTAGGGAGTACGGTATTAATTCCCGCTAACTGCGCGACACAAAAGCGTCACCATACGCCGCGATAAAAAATAATTACCGCCGGTTTATTTTGCAAAATATCATAAAGCTGTGTTGTGTTTCCGCTCATATCTGTAAGGGAACCGTTAGGAACTTTTTCACCTACTTTTATGGGGGAAATAAGGTCAGCAGAGGATGCCACGTTCATACAAATGCCTCCGTAATGTTTGGGTTGGTAGAGATGCTTCTCTAAATCACTGCACATTAAATACGAAACATATACAAGAAATCGTTAAGGCAAAGAACAAAACAACTTTTATGAAATTAGTAAATAAATGAAAAAATATCAAGCATAAGATTTTGAACATACTTTAGACATGGTATGGGCATAGGCCTATGCTGTTAGCTATATAAATGACAACGAACCCTATGCTTTGCAGAAATTTCTGTCCATGAGGGAGCTTCTTGTTGGCACTGAGGCATGGCTTGTGGACAGCGAGGATGAAAGGTACATCCTGTGGGAGGTGCCAAGGGGCTAGGTAATTCGCCGCTTAAGGGCGGAGTGATAATTTTTTGGCTAGGGTCAAGGGAGGGGATGGAAAGGAGCAAAGCTTGCGTATAGGGATGCGCGGGGCGTTGGAAAAGATCTTCGCGCGGGGCGTCCTCTATCATACGGCCAAGATACATTACAGCGATGCGCGGACACATAAATCCTACCACAGCAAGGTCATGAGAAATAAAAATACATGTGGGAGCAAAGCGTTCTTGCACATGACAGAGCAAGTTAAGCACTTGCGCCTGTACAGAGGCATCAAGAGCAGATACGGGCTCATCACAGATAATAATTTGGGGCTGTGTGATAAGAGCGCGTGCCACAGCGATACGTTGCCGTTGCCCACCCGAAAATTCATGCGGATAGCGCGAAGCTTGTTCTGGTCTAAAACCTACCAGTTCCAGCATTTCTTCCACACGTTGTGTGCGTTCTTTTTTGGGCACTCCTTGTACCGTGAGAGGTTCTGCTATGGATAAACCTATGGATAAGCGCGGATTCAGCGAAGAATACGGGTCTTGGAAAATCATTTGTATGGAGCCGTCATGGCGCGCTTTGCCTTGAGCTGAATATAATGATTGACCATGTGTAAGCACCTCTCCGCAACTTGGGGCAAGCAAACCTGCTATCATGCGTCCCAAGGTGGATTTTCCGCAGCCAGATTCTCCCACAAGCCCTAAAATTTCCCCTTGCTGTAACTCTAAGTTTATGGCGTCCACAGCGCGTAAAGGAAAGCTTTCGCCTAAAATGCCGCGACGCACATGGAAGGTGCGGGAAAGATTTTTTACATGTAGGGCTGGTGTCATAATTATACCTATACAAAAAGCCTGTAAGCTATTTGTTTGTTTCGTTACTTACTTGAGCAGTGTCAAAGGTGGCCATTTCATTAAATATATTAACTGCAGCACGCACTAAGGGTACAGCTAAGGCTGCACCAGTGCCTTCGCCAAGGCGAAGCCCTAAATGCAAGAGTGGCATGGCGTATACTCCTTGCTGTTCAAGTGCAGAAAGTACATGGGCATAGCCCGGTTCTGCTGATGCGTGCGATAATATGCAATATTCATCCACATGCGGGCAAATATGGCGCGCTGCCACATAAGCGGAAGTGGAAATGAAACCATCCACCATAAGTATTAAGCCGCCACGCGCTGCACCTAATATGATGCCTGCCATGATGGCAATTTCAAATCCGCCAAGGGTGGCCAACACGTCTATGGCATCACCATTGTTAAGAATATTTTCATGTAAGCGTAATGCTTTTTCTACGACATGCGCCTTATGTTGCACCCCTTCAGGGCTTGCACCGGCGCCGGGACCTGCCACTATGTGCGGTGAGAGTTGTAAAATATGAGAAAAAAGTGCCGTGGCAGGGGTGGTATTACCAATGCCCATTTCACCAATGCCAATGGTGGTATAGCCTTCGGCGACTGCATCGGTGGCAAGGCCAATGCCATAGCATAAAGCTTTTATGCATGTGGCGCGATCCATGGCGGGTTCTTTGGCAAAATTTTTCGTACCTTGCCCTAGCCTTTTGTCGATGAGGTCTTTATGTGGTGGAAAAGCACCGCCCACACAACCGGCGTCCACTACGCTTAAGGTAATATTGGCAGTGCGGCATAAGACGTTGATACCAGCGCCGCCGTGAAGAAAGTTCAGTACCATTTGGCGTGTGACTTCTTGTGGGAAAAGAGAGATATTTTCCTCGGTGACGCCATGGTCGCCAGCCACGGTAAACATACGTACAGGATCCACACGTAGAGGGGTTCGCCCATTTTGTATACAGTAAATGCGCTGTGCCACTTCTTCAAGGCGCGCAAGGCTTCCTTGAGGCTTTGTAAGATTGTCTAAATGTGCCTGTGCTGTGCGCTTTAGTTCTCCATTTACAGGGCTAATACGCTTTAAGGTATTGATAAGTAAGCTTTCCATAACGTCTCCTTTTGCGATGAGTAGAGTAGGCTTTTTTCCTTTTTTTAGCAACTGACAAAATGCCTATGCTGTTTTTATCATGCTATTTCTTGCCTAAGATAAGGCTTTTGCGTAGTGTGAGTGCATTGCTCATCTTTTATATGAAGAATCCTGCACAATGGTTTTTGAGTTGTATTTTTGTGCTTTTGCAATACATTGTCTTTTTGTGAAAATGTATCTGTGCAGGACAAAAGGCACAAAAAACAATCGCTTAACAGCGCAAGTGAATGGCGCTTACTCTTTTTTTTAGTCACATTGACTATGGTCAACGCTCCAAAAAACTCCACATAATGTATTATGCAGGAGTCTTATATGAGGTATTTATGCTATATACATATGGTTTACGTATTATTTGTGGGATAGTGTGTGCTTTTTTTATGATGAACCATGAGGCCATAGCACAAAGGCATTTACGCGAAACGCCTGTAGTAAAAGCAGTTCAAGATGTGGGACCCGCGGTGGTAAATATTACCAGTACCAAGGTTATTAAAGAGCGTTTTCGCTCTTCCATCGATGAATTTTTCTTCAATCCTCACTGGAATATGCCAGAGCAAGCACGTACGCATACAAGTCTTGGATCTGGTATCATTGTGGATGGCGTTAAAGGGCTTGTGCTGACCAATGCTCATGTCATTGCCGGTGGGGATGTGGTGCGCGTTAATTTATTGGACGGGCGTGAATTTGAAGCAGATGTCATTGGCGCTGAACCGGATTTTGACATAGCTGTTTTACAAATTCGCGGCGCAGAAAATTTACCCACGGTACGCATTTGCAAAGAAACAGATTTGTTACCTGGAGAAACGGTGATTGCCATTGGAAATCCTTTTGGTTTTGCGCACACAGTGACCACAGGTGTTATTTCAGCCACGGGGCGCACGGTTCGTAGTAAATCCGGTATCATTACAGATCTTATCCAAACCGATGCAGCAATTAACCCCGGTAATAGCGGGGGCCCTTTATTAAATATCTTAGGTGAATTGATAGGCATTAATACTGTTATTGATGCCAGAGCGCAGGGCATAGGTTTTGCTATTCCCATTGAAAAAGCTGCACGCGTTATGCAAGACATTTTAGGAAAAGGGCGTGTTTCTCCTCTTTGGCTTGGAATACAAGGGCAAGATGTGGATCAAAGCGTGGCCATGGCTTTGGGCTTAAAAAAGCCGCAAGGCGTTTTAGTAGGAGCCGTATTTGCTGGTTCTCCTGCGCAAAAAAGTGATTTGAAAAGCGGCGATGTTATTTTACGCATGGGCAATACACAGGTGCGTGATAAGCAAGATTATTTAGAGGTATTGCGTAATCACACGCCGGGCAATGTGGTACAATTACAAATATGGCGACAAGGTGAACAACAAAGTATTGCTGTATTGCCGGAAGTCTTTTCTGATGCTGTGGCCATTTCTCACTTTGAAAAGCGTTGGGGTTTTAGCATGAGCGAAAGTCATGGAAGGCTCATTGTGACCCGTGTGGAAAAAAAAGGGCCAGCTTATATGCTTAAAGTAGGGGATACCATTTTAGGTATTGGCAATTATAGGTCTGCTAATCTTGAGGAATTTTTACATATTTTTAGGAATCATCGCATGTCACAACAAGTACTTTTGCATGTGGCGCGTGATGGAAGAGCGTATTATGCGCGTATAACTCTCTAAAGAGTTTTGAAGAAAAATTGCATTTAGACTTGACACTTCTTAGGGGCTAACGCTATGCCATTGAGCACGGAGCTTCGGCTTCGTGCTGGTTGAAACCATAAACTTTGGTAGTATAATATAGCTGCCGTAAAGAAACATCCATTTGGAGGAAATTATGAGCTGGAACGTATCTATTGATGCTGACAAATGTACAGGCTGTGGCGAATGTGTTGACGTTTGCCCCGTAGAAGTTTACGAAATTCAAGAAGGCAAATCTGCTGTTATCAACGAAGAAGAATGCCTTGGCTGTGAATCTTGCGTAGAAGTTTGCGAAACTTCCGCAGTTTCCGTAGAAGAAATGTAGTTTTTACATACAGATATGTTTGGCACGTTGAAAAAGATTTTATAAATTTCTTTTTTAGCGTGTCTTTCTTCTTGCCAAAAGCAAAAGAAGACTTATCTGTGTAAATGCCAAGTCATTTGGTGCCGCCGTGTGGATAACGCTCGGCGGCATTTTGATACATATTTCAAATTATTTGTAAGGTATACGCATGATTCCAGATCTTTCTGCCATTTTTGCTCGTTATGAAGCGCTTGTAGCCGAAACCGACGCTCTTTTCTCTCATATCCGTACCGCTCACGGGGACTGTGTTACCTGTGAACAAGGCTGTAGCGACTGCTGTAGCGCGCTTTTTGATCTTTCCCTCGTGGAGGCCATGTATTTAAATAAAGCTTTCACAGAGACTGTTTCACATGGTAGAGAGCGTTCTGATGTTTTAACTCGTGCTTCAGATCTTGATCGTCAAGCTACGCGCATGAAACGTGAATTTTATAAGCTGTCTAAAGAAGGCAAGGATCCACAGGAAATTATGGCTGAAGCTGCACGTTTGCGCTTGCCATGTCCTTTACTTACTGAAGAAAAAACTTGTATTCTTTATGCCAGCCGTCCCATAACCTGTCGTTTATATGGTGTTCCCATGAACATTAATGGCCATGGGCATGTTTGTGGTAAAACAGGCTTTGCTAAGGGTGGGCAATATCCTACAGTACATATGCATGCCATTCAGCAAAGACTTGATGGTCTTTCCCGTGATATAGCCATAGCTGTGCAAAGCCGCTTTAAAGAGCTGGATCAAGTTTTTGTGCCGGTTTCTATGGCCTTGATGACTAAATATGATGAACAATACTTAGGTATTGGAAAAGCAAAAAAGGAATAATTCCCATGCTTGAGATGATTCCTGCCTCCGTTTTTAGAGACGGTACGCGCCAAGAGCTTAATGAAGAACAAGAAGGCTTAAAACGCGAAATTTATGAAAGGATGAACCCAAGACGACGCAAATTTGTAGATCGTATAGGGTATGAAAATTGGGATCCATTTCAAAAGCCCAATGATCCTTTAGATATTCGTCTTGATGTTTCAAAGCGTACCACGCAGCAGTTGGTACGTGAATTTTTGCAATTGGCAGCGCAAAAGGGCCAATATAGCAATGACTATGGACGCGGAGCGCTGGAATGTGCTCTTGGTGTTGTAAATAAAGATGAAAAATACATGGGCATTATGGATTTTTGTCTTTGGTATCATGATTTATTACAGAAAGAAGGACATATAAAATGAAAAAAAACTATGACGACATTGACGAATACATTGCTGACCTAAAAAGCGAAATTCAAGATAACGAACAATGTGCTAACCACCATTATAATCTTGGTCTTGCACTATTATCAAAAAGAGATTTCGTGGGCGCTGAAGAATCCTTTTTAGCAGCTTTGCGCAACTCTCCACGCCTTGCTGAAGCTTTTGTACAACTGGGCGGCATCTGCCTTGAGCGCGGCGACCTTGACGGTTGCTTACGTTATAATGAAGAAGCTGCCAATTGCCGTGCGAAATTTCCTGTACCTTGGGGAAATATTGGCTTTGTACATTTGCAACGTGGTGAGCCTGAAAAAGCCATTAAAGCTTTAAGAAAGGCCATCAAGTGGGAGCCCAATTTTATTCAGGCTTATAGTGCTCTTGCCACAGCGCATTTTATGGAAGGCGATTATGATGAATCTGAAGCCGCTTGTAATGAAGCTTTGCGCCGTGAGCCTAACTTTGCACCGGCTTGGAATAACCTTTCCCTCGTGCTTTTTGAAAAAGGTGAATTTGCAAGAGCTGTAGAAGCTGCTGACAAAGCCTTGGCCGGTGGCTTTGAAGTACGTCAGGAATATCTTGATGAATTAGCTCCGCATAGAAGCTAATGTACTCATAATACATTTTAGAAAAGGAACACTTTTTACGGGTGTTCCTTTTTTTATGGGCTTTTCTGTAAAAAAAGGAGGCAACCTGTAACAGGTGCCTCCCATAGGGTAAGAGTATTGTAAGATTACCACTGTCTTTCTTGTTGATTACCAACAACACCGCCCGCTAAAGCACCTATGCCTGCGCCAGCTAAGGCGCCCCATCCAGCAGCACCGCCGGAAATAGCTGCAATACCAAGGCCGGCAGCTGCGCCTAGAGCAGCACCGCTTAAACTGCCTTGTGTGGTTTTTGACATGTTGGTACAACCAACGCCGCTGGCAAGAGTTAAGGCTAATACACTAATAATGGCTATCTTTTTCATTTTTTACCTCGCTGTAAGCTTGGGTGTTATGATTTCTTTCCACAGTACTTTAAATACGGGAATATTTTGTTGATCACTATGGCTTGTATACCAAGCGTCAATTTCATTTACAATGGCACCTCTTTCAGTATGTTCAAAAGCGCGAATCCAATTTTTAGCAAAAGGATTTAAGTTTGCAATAATGCTTTCTCTCTCTGTGCTTTTGCCGGCTTTTTTGGCTAAGTGTTCTTCCACTTCATACTCAATACTAATGGCGCATTCTACACCGTAAATAAGGGCTTGTTTATTGTCTTCTGAAGAAGCCATCCACACAGCGCCGGTAAGTTGTTTAAGTGGGTTTTCTTTTGCAAAGGCGATGCCCGCGGTGCACAACATAAGTAAAGCTAAAATGCTGCTTAAAACCAGTCTTTTCATACTAATCTCCTTGTTTTTGTGGAGTATGGCTGGTGTTCTTCATCTTGTCAACGTGAGAAGTTATCAAAAAAATTATTCTTTTGCCAACGTAAACGTAAAGCATTTCCTACCACAGTTAAAGAGCTGAGGCTCATACTGGCTGCAGCCAGCATGGGGCTTAAAAGGATACCAAAGTTTACAAAAAAACCTGCTGCCACGGGTATGAGCACAACATTGTACGCAAAAGCCCAGAACAAGTTTTGACGAATGGTACGCATAACGCCCTTACTTAGACGTAAAGCTTGTGCCACATGTGCCACGTCACTTTGCATAAGTACCACTTCTGCAGATTGTATAGCAATATCTGTGCCGGCACCAATGGCTATGCCCACATGTGCTTGTGCTAAAGCCGGTGCATCATTAATACCATCACCCACCATGGCTACTTTATGGCCTGAATCTTCAAGTTTCTGTACTTGTTCAGCTTTTTCTTGCGGCAATACTTCGGCCACTATGGTATCAATATCTACTTGATGCTGTACGGCCTTGGCTGTATGGGCATTATCTCCCGTTATCATAAGAACATTAAGCCCAAGGGATTTTAAGCTTTGTACAGCTTCTTTGGAGGATTTTTTAATGGTATCCGCCATGGCAATGAGCCCTAAAAGTTCTTGATTTTCAGCAAAATAAAGTACTGTTTTGCCTTGTCTTGCCAATTCTTTTTCTTTTTCTTGTAAAGGATTAGAAATATTTTCCTTGGCTAAAAGTCTGGCATTTCCTGCCAAAAGACGGGACGTTTTTTCGTCATGGGCAGATATTTTTTTCGCACTAAGCCCAAGGCCGGGCAGTTGCGTAAAGTTGGCAAAGCTTTCTGACCCTTCTAAAGTCAGTTCTTTGACTGAAGCTTCTTGCACTATGGCTTGACCTAAGGGATGTTCTGAGAGCTTTTCAAGGCTAGCAGCAAAGGTTAATAAGTATGTTTCATCATGGCCTTGTAAGGGAATAATATCTGTTACGGTAGGCTTGCCGTGGGTAAGTGTGCCAGTTTTGTCTAAAATGATGGTATCAACATTTTGTAAATGCTCCAAGGCCGCGGCAGATTTGAATAAAATGCCTTTCTCAGCTCCCATACCCATACCCACCATAATGGCAGTGGGCGTAGCCAGACCCAAGGCGCAAGGACAAGATATAACAAGTACGGAAATGGCTGTATTTAAAGCAAATTCAAAACTTGCACCTAAGCAAAGCCATGTGACAAAACTTGCTATGGCAATAATAATAATAATGGGAACAAAAATGGCACTGATTTTATCTGCAAGGCGCGCTATGGGAGCCTTGGAAGCTGTGGCAGATTCCACCAGTTCAATAATATGTGCCAATGTGCTTTCATTGCCAGCCTTGGTTACTTGCATATGAAAATAGCCAGATTGGCTTACTGTGGCACCAATAACTGTGTCACCCACGTTTTTTTCTTGGGGTAGGCTTTCGCCTGTAATAACAGAGGTATCAATAAAAGCGTGCCCGTGAACAATAATACCGTCAGCGGCAAGGCTTTGACCGGCATGTACCACCAAAATATCACCCACGCGCACATCAGCGGTGGCAATGCTAACTTCTTGACCATGACGCAGGCAAAGCGTGGTGGGCGGTGTGAGGCGCATGAGGGCATCAATGGCAGAGCCGGCGCGCATTCTTGCTTTGGATTCAAAATGTTTTCCAAGGCCTATGAGAGCTAAAATCATACCTGCTGAATCAAAATAGAGATTGTTTATAAGGTAATTTATAAGCTTAGGCTCTTGTAGTATTTGTGCATGGTATATTTGTACCAGAGTATAAAAACCAAATATGGCAGCACTGGCAGAGCCTAAACCCACAAGGCTATCCATATTAGGGCTTTTTTGTAGCAAAGCCCGAAAGCCTGAAATGAAGATGCGTCTATGTAAAAAGAGAATGGGAAGGCACAGAATAGCTTGCAAACCTGCCCAAGTAAGAGGCTGCTTTTGCGCCTGAAAAAGCTGAGGCAATGGTAAATGAAACATGTCTGCCATGGCCACATACATGAGCAAAGTGGCAAAGAAGAGAGAGGCTGTTAAAGTATAGGGGAAAGTTTCTTCCGTGTGCGGGATGCTTTGCGCTTGCTGTGGCGCTGGCGCATTTTGCCCTTGCACGGAAGATAGTGGAGGAGCTATATCATTAAGAGCTTGATACATTTCCTGCGTGGGGGTAGCTGTGTAGCCAGCCCCTTCCATGGCGGCACTAATACCCTTAGCATCAATGCAGGTATTATCAAAACGCACATGCATGGTTTTACGTAAAACATTAACATGTACTTTTTCAATGCCGCCTAAGGCTAAAAGTAGCTTCTGTACTCTGTCCTCACAAGAAGTACAATGAACATTACCTATTTTAAAATTTTGCTCTTGGAGTTTTTTTTTTCAGCCTCACTGACACTTTTGGCTGTGGAGTGAGTTTGTTCTTGTGCTTTAGATGTATCTTTTTGAGGAAGCTTTTTTTGCTTCACATCTTGAATAAGAGGAATAAGCGGCGGTAATGCGTTTTTTGTAACCTCTTGTAAAGCATATTTGGAATCTTTAAAAGCTTCGACAACATCTGCAGGTAGTATTTTTGTGGCATCATACTTTATGACGACGGAACGGCGTAAGGTGTTTACCTCAGCGCTAACGATACCATCCAAAGCCATAAGTGCAGCGTGTATTTTACCCTGACAAGAGGAACAATGAGCTCTGTTTATAAGAAATGCTTGTTCTTCAAGAGCTGTATTTTTTTCTTGTGCATCTTGTTGTGGCGAAGATGTGTGGGCAGGAGCCATGGTAAAGGGCGTTTTGAGCTCTTCTGCATGGGCTTGCACTGTGGGCGGAATGTCTGAAGAAGGAGAGGACGTTTCTTCAGAGGAAGCATCCTCACCCATGACGCTGGCGGGGCTAGCTGTGTAGCCAGCCCCTTGCATAGCTTGCGCTATGTCTTCCACGCGTACAAGGTTTGTATCAAATGTTACATACATTTTTTTGCGAAGAACATTAACCGTAACTTCGCTAACCCCTTCCAGCGCCGATAAAAGTTTAATAACTTTTCCTTCGCAAGAAGAGCAATGGACATTGCCTATGGTAAAGGATTGTTTTTGCATTAAGTACCTCATTATATCTTAACCATATAAGGCCTTGCCCTGTATGTTATATTATTTTTTTTGCAAAGCCAGTTTATTAATGATGATGTCAGCAACTTTTTTAGTGTAGCTAACACTGTCCAGACCTTCTTTTTCCTTGGCATCAAGTAAAAGCTCTGGGCTATTTTGTAATTCCTTGCAAGGGCTTACGCCGTATTCTGCAGGGAAGCTATCTGTAAAGTACATATCTTGAAAGCCAGAGAATTTAATACTATGCGCTGTGGCATCCAATACGGCCTTTTGGCCTTCTTGTACAAGACCTAATTCTTTGGCTCGGCGTAAACCGGCTAGGCATTCGCCGCCTTGTGTACAAGCTATGTGTCCATGCTTATTACCTATAAGCATGGCGTCCATGATTTGCTGTTCTGTTACTTGTACCACATGGAAAGCATCTTCACCGGCAGCTTTAATGTAAGCATCAACCAGTTTTTGTACACGCGGGAAAGAAACAGGATTACCAATCATGGCTGCTTGAGCCACAGAAGCTTGAACTTGTACGGGTTCCCATACGCGGCTGTTGGCATCGGCGGCATAATAGCGATACACAGGGTCGGCATGATGGGATTGAACACCAATAATGCGTGGTAAAGCTTCAATGATACCTAAGCGATGCATTTTAAGGAAACCGGACATGATGGCGGTGATATTTCCTGCATTGCCAATGGGCACAAAGAGGTTCAAGTCTTTTACATCCCAATTATACCATTGCGCCACTTCATAGGCATAGGACTCTTGCCCAAGAATACGCCAGCTATTTTTGGAATTAAGGAGAGCCACGCGACATGTTTCGGCAAGTTCTTCTACCACTTTCATGCAGTCATCAAAAACGCCGGGAACTTCAAGTACAATGGCGCCGCTGCCAAGGGGTTGTGAAAGCTGTTGTGGGGTAACTTTACCATGCGGCAAAAGTACGACGGACTTGATGGGGCCGCCCACATAGGCTGCATACTGTGCAGCAGCGGCAGAAGTATCGCCTGTGGATGCACATACGGTAAGTACTTCTTCCCAGTTATTTTTACGTACAAGGGCTTGTAAATAACTAAAAGCACAAGCCATGCCTCTATCTTTAAAGGAAGCACTGGGGTTTTGGCCATCATTTTTATATGCAAAATCAAAGCCCATATGCTTTTTAAGTGCAGGAGAAGCGTCTACTATAGGTGTATGTCCTTCGCCTAGATACACAATATCATCCGCGTCCATCACAGGTGCCATAAGCTCATAATAGCGGAATATACCACGTAATGCAGTGGTACGACTGGCAGCACGGGCATCAAAGAGTTCGCGCCAAGCTTTGCCATCGCGCTCTTTTAATGTGTCAAAATTCGTATCTTCTAAAAGAAATACACCACCACATTGAGGGCAAGTGTAGAGAAGTTCTTCGCTACCGTAGCGTGCTTCACAGCTTAGGCATACGTATTCAAGATTCCCTCTATAGCTGGGGAAGTTTTGCATATTTTACTCCTGACAGGCGCTTGTAGTCCACGGCTTTTCAATGCCGCAGATGAGACGTTGAATATTTTGTCTGTGAGTCCAAAATACAAGACCCATAACACATACAGCCAAGGGTATAGCGCTAAAGTATCCACCAAAGAGGAGGAAGACAGGCACCATTACCACTAAAGCTAAAGACCCTAAAGAAACAAAACCGCTGAGCTTGATACAGGCAAGACATACCAACACAGCGAAGAAAAGAGGCCAAAAGGCAATGGCCATGAAAACACCAATGCTTGTGGCCACGGCTTTACCGCCCTTGAAATCAAGGAAAGGAGAAAACACATGTCCAAGCACTGTGGCTAAAGCCACAAGACTGATATACACCATGCCATCACCAAAAGCATAGCCTATGGTAACAGGGATAAATCCTTTGAGTATATCACAGATAAGTGTTTTTACGCCCCATTCTTTGCCACACAAGCGTGCCACATTGGTAGAGCCCACATTGTGTGAACCGGCGGTGCGTGGATCAATGCCGCAATAGGTTTGCGCAATGATAAGTCCACAGGGAATGGCACCGATAAGAAAACTAAGTACAATCCAAATTACTTGCATCATTTACCTCACATTTCTGTAACTTCTAAAAGAGAAATTTCGTTATACAAGGGGTTTACCTTGCCTATACGTACTTGTACTTCCTGCCCAGGGCAGGCACGTTCGCCAAAAAGATGTCTGCGCCCACGTACAATGAGTTGTTCTCGCGGTAAAGACACTGTGGCAAAGTTGTCATTTTCTTCTGTAATGACAGCATCCCACCATTTTTTATCCCCTTCTTGGCGCATATATTGTAAACGCCAATAGCGCGGGCGAAAGCGCTGCACTTGTCCCACAGCGTCCATACGCATATGTAGAAGAGGTAATATTTTTTCCATATGTTCTTTACTAAAGCGTGGCGCACCTTGCAAGAGAAAGTGTAGTACTTGAGCCTCATTGATGAGGTCAGGGTAGCGTCTTAGCGGTGAAGTGATGGGCACATACGCACTGACCCCAAGGCCGGCATGCGCGCGTGGCGTCAACTCCAATTGCGAAGGCACCAAGGAGCGAATAATGCGCGCCATATGATGCGGTTGTGTCCATATGCCGGCATATTCCTTGGGTATGGCCACATCTTGGGTGCGGTATAAGAGGGGAATTTCGCGTTCTTTGGCCCATAATGCCATGGCTGTACTGGCCAGTACCATCATTTCTGATACCAGCAATTGTGCCCTTGGTGTGAGCGCAAGCTCTTCTATGCTGACCTTGGTAGCATTGCCTTCACCCTCTAGCACAACTTTATTATCAGGTCTATCCATAACCACAGCGCCGGTGGCTATACGTGCTTTTTGGCGTAGCGTGGATAGCTCTTCTCCGAGAAGAAGCTGCTCTTTAAAGGCAGATGCGGCATTTTCATTCCCTACGTTTTCAAGCACATTTTCGCAATCTTCATAGGTAAGATTCGCGGCTAACTTCACCCACTGTACCGAAGGTTCACAGAGAAGAATGGTTCCTTCACTGTCTACATCACAACGAATGCATAAGGAAGGGCGTACTTGCTGTGAGCGCAATGATAATATGTCTGTGCCAAGCATTTCTGGAAGCATGTGGTAGGTGGCTTCCGGTAAATACAAGGATGTGGCGCGGCGCAATACTGTTTTATCAAGAGGAGATTCAAAGGGCCAAAGCAGAGCAGGGCAGGCTAAAGCTAGATGTAAGGAATAAACACCTTCGGCATTTTTTGTAATATAAAAAGCATCGTCAATGTCTTTGGTGGTAATGCCATCAACACTGATAAAAGGTGTGTCTATGGTAATGGTACCTTGTGCTACTTGCTCCATGATGGGCTCAAGCTCTTCTTGAAAAGCGTCAGACCACGCATCTGTGGCTTCGTAGTCAGCCCTATCAAGCCAAAAATTGTAATGCGCAGGAACTAAGCCCCAAGCCATGGCTAAATGCAAAGCCATATGTTGCGCGTCGGGTAAACCTTTTACAAGGCTACGCCATACAGCTTCAAATTCATTGCTTTCAGGATCCGCAATGCGGGCACGTAAAATTTCTTCCAAATGTGCAGCCACTTCAGGTTTTGGCCATTCATCGGAAGCTTCCAAGGGAAGGGTGCGTTTTTTGCTCCATACATCCCATAAAATGCGGAAAAAAGATATGCCACCTGCTATGAGATTTTCTCTTTCGCGTATGATTCTTTGCTCTTCAAGGCGCGCCTCTACCACTGCAGCAGAATAAATTTCAAAATGTGGGTTTTGAAATTTAAAATGACTTTTGCAATGTAATAAAGCATGTCCGTAGGCGGCTATGCTGTCTACTGTGGGTGCTTGTTCAAAAAGTTCTGCAAACCAAGCGGCAGGTGCTTTTTCAACTTCTCCTTGAGACATGTCCCAAACATCCATAATAGCAATGTCTTGCGCTAAATTCTTACGGCTTTGACGATGCTCCTCTAGAGCTTGAATATTTTTATCTTTACTTGAAATATCAGAAAGTACAGGCCCAGACCAAGGCAATAATCTATTGATACTTAGACGCATTTCTCGTCTATTGGGAAGCAAAAGACGTAATTTTCCCCCTTGTTCTTCGGTAACAAGTGCTATTTGTGGGGCATTGGCTTCCATATATTCAACAATACAGCCTGGGCCGGGATAGGTAACTATGGGCACGTTTTACAACCTTTAAGTAATGGGCATATGCATGGTGTTGCGAATTGAAGAAATGTCAGTTCCATACGCCTCTGCATCTATAAACCGAAAACCACCTTTTAGGCAATACCAAGGAGGGCCTTCCAACCCGATAATCCCATATTTAATGCGAAAAAATCTTCTGCTGGGCTTGGGTAAGCATATTCTTGCAATGCTTTTTGTACTTCATGAGCATTTTTTACATAGCAGATGTTTGTGAGGCCATGGAGGGGGCAAAGCGTAAAATCGTTTTCAGCTTGTTGCACACAGTAGGGGATGCGCATATGGGCGGCTTCCAAGGTAACAGTGGTGGAATTGGCTAGCCACAGCATGCATCCTTGATTGTGTTCATGTAAAGCTTGAACTTTTTGCCAAAAAGTATGTAGTGTGCAAGAATGTAAAGTTATTTTCTCATAGTTAAGAGCGTATTTCTTTAAATACGGCTCTACAGATGTATGAGGATGGGCTTTAATATGTATTTTTACAGGGAATATTTTTGAGTAGTGATTATGTTTTAGCCACGCGCTTAGGGTGCGCATTTGCGCTTCTATTTCGTCAGGAAAGTACGATGTTATGAGAACAAGGTGGCGTAAAGGAGGTGGTTTTTGAAATACAGGAAGTTGCGTCATATACATATAACGTAAAGCTTCAACCACACGTAAGCGTTCACTGGGGATATGTTTTTGTAAAAGCGTCTTGGCATGTGCGCCGTTAAGAGCGTACATATCTGCAAGCATGGCTGCTGTGGACGTGTGAGGGGCGTGGGTGAAGAGGTTTGGGGCGTCGAAATAGCGAAAATCCGTAGGACGCACGCAGCTGTGCTGCATGGCATACACGGGACTCTGCGGAAGAGCTCTGTGCATGGCCTCGGTAAACATACGTTCCCACGGGCAATTTTCCCAAACAAAAAGTGACCACAAATGCTTTACGTGATGTGATTGTGAGCAGTGCTTGGCATAGTTTTTACTTGCTTGTCTTTGTAAGCAACGTTCGAGACAACGCCAACCTTGAAAAGAAGCTCGCCAAGCGTCTTTACTATGCGCCCATAAGGGCATGGCACTTTGTGGCCAGACAAAAAAGGGAGCTATACTATTTTCCACGCGGCGCGAACGCCATGCCAAAGTAAGAAATCGCTTCAAGGCTTGAGCTATATCTTTAGCATGGAGAAATTCTTCTAAGTAGTGAAAGCTTTGTGGTGTATTTTCACGTAAAGAAACACTTTGCAGGGTGTTCTTCAAAGTTATACTTTCACTTAATGTGGCTTGTGCTGAGTTAATTCGGATAAAAAGCCATTGTATATGTACGTTCTTTTCTTGCATAAACGTATGCAAAGTTTCGTGTAAGTTTTCAAAATAATGTGAGCGAAAAATGCCTTGTTCTGCTTGCTCCTTATGTATATGCGGAAAGTAGGTGGCAATGCTTACCTGAGCCTGTGCAGTGCTGATGGTAGCTGTGTGTGGGCAGCGTTTGCGTAAGTGACGCATACTATAGAGCCAATGCCCAAAACGTATAAATGCTTGCCAGAAGTGAGGCAGGCGGAAAAAAAGTTTTTTCCCCAAGAGCTTGATGTCTGCTAGGCATGCCCACAATCGTTTTGCCCATGACTGAAGCGACCACTTTTTTTGTGGGATGGGAGAGTAGGTATATTGTTTTCCTGTTTTTTGACAAAACTCTTGTAAGGCTATGTGGGTTTGGGGGTCTGGCACATGTAAAACAATGTGCGTACATTGAGGGCAATGTGTTTCCAGCAGGCATTCAAAGGCGCGTAATTTACAAGCATTATACAGGTGTGGAAGCATTTTGGGGTGCTTTTCATAGAGTAAGGAAAGGTACCACTGTGATAGGGTATCACCGGCTTCTAAGTGGCTATGCAGTTCTTGGCGCTGCTCCGTAAGGTATACATGTGCCAAATGCTGCATAAGTGTGCTTAATTCTTCTTGTAATCTTTGCCCATGCTCTTGGCACCATGCAGCTAAACTGTGACTAGCACACTGTTTAAAGGAAGGATTTTCAAGTGTATCCCACCAAAAAATATGATGTTTTGTTTGTTGCTTACAAGCGAAAAAAGGCCACAGCGCAGAAGGTGTCTCCTTTGCTGTGGCATAACATACTATGTGAACCTTGCACATATAAGGCTACTCTTATTGAGCAAAAGCCTCGGCAATGGACTGAGGATACGGCGCGCGTAAGACGCCTTTTTCCGTGATAATTCCGGTAATAAGTTCTGCCGGAGTCACGTCAAAGGCAAAATTATACACCGGTACATCATGGGGTACAATTTGCGTGACACCCACATGTGTCACCTCACTGGCAGGGCGTTCTTCAATGGGAATTTCGGCTCCTGTGGCTGTGGCTCTATCTATGGTGGAAAGCGGCGCCGCCACATAGAAAGGGATATTAAATGCCTGAGCCAAAAGAGCGACACCATAGGTACCAATTTTATTGGCAGCGTCACCATTGGCGGCAATGCGATCCGCGCCTACCACTACGCAATCCACAAGACCCTTTTGCATCAATAAAGCACAAGCATTGTCACAAGCTACCGTAACTTCAATGGCATCTTTTGCAAGCTCATATGCTGTTAAACGTGCGCCTTGCAAAAAGGGGCGTGTTTCATTGGCGATAACTTTTACTTTTTTACCTGCATCCTTGGCACCGCGAATGACCCCAAGGGCTGTACCATAGCCAGCAGTGGCAAGGGCACCGGCATTACAATGGGTCATGATGGTGGCACCGTCTGCAATGCATGTGGCGCCGTGTTTGCCAATGGCTTCACAACAAGCAATGTCTTCGGCATGTATGCGTATGGCTTCTGCTAACCATAGGGTACTGAGCTCTTCGGCAGAAAGGCTAGGTTGCCAGAAGCTTTTCATGCGCTGTACCGCCCAAACAAGATTCACCGCTGTGGGGCGAGCTTCGGCCAGGGAGTCCAGTAATGTTTCTAAAGTTTTTTTCCATGCTTCGGGGCTAAGGGCACGCGCTTCTTTCAATGCTAATACACAACCATATGCTGCTGTAACGCCTATGGCCGGTGCGCCACGCACCACCATGACTTGCAGGGCTTCAATGGTTGTTTGCGTGTCGGTACAGGCAAAATAATCTTCGCGTGTGGGCAGATAGCGTTGATCTAGTAAGTGCAAAACTAAATCATGAGCATCAAAACGGATATGATGTTGCATAGGTTTTCCTTCTGTGAAGAGCTTAGCCGGAGGAGGTGACTTTACGCACCAAAAGAGAATCACCGCGGTAAATGCGAACATCAGGGGTGAGGAGTTGCCCATTGCGGGCTACCAGCGCTGTTTCTTCGCGTAGGCCGAGTTTTTCTAAAAGTTGACGTGCAGTTTTAGGGCGCTCCATGTCAAAGGTTTTTTCTTCAGGCTGCAAAAGCACGGTAATCATGGGAGTTTGATATTTTTCTTCTGTATTTTCTGACATATTTTTTAGGGGGTTATAGTGTTAAATGGAAATAGTATGGTGTTTACTTTCAAAGAACTACGTACAAGCGTATTTTAGTCAATTGGCGTATAAAGGCAATGACTTTTTATGTAGCATTTTTCGTGGGCTTTTATTCTTGTCTTATACTAGCCCTTGTGCTAAAAGTGCGCATTATGTTTGATGCTGATATTGCACTTTTATTTAAACGTTTTGCTGTGGCCGCACTGCCTGCGCTTTTAGGTATTATTTTACACGAAGTAGCTCATGGCTGGGTAGCTTCTAAGCGCGGCGATCCTACAGCACGTCTTATGGGTAGACTCACCTTAAACCCTTTGCCACATATTGACCCCATGGGGCTACTTGTTTTTGTCATGACAAGTCTTTCCGGGGCTTTTGTTTTTGGGTGGGCAAAACCTGTACCTGTAAATCCTCGTTATTTTAAGGATCCGCAAAAAGATATGATGCTTGTGTCTTTGGCTGGCCCTTTAACTAATCTATGTTTGGCTTTTATTTTTGCTTTGGCATTGCGTGGACTTATTGAAGTTCTTCCCTTTGCAGTTTGGCAAAATAATGCCACATATATTTTCTTTATACTCATGTTGCAAACAGGCATAATTATTAATGCCGGTTTGTGCTGGTTAAATCTACTTCCCATACCGCCGCTGGACGGCAGTAAGGTGCTTGCGTATTTTCTGCCGCAAAAGCTTGCTTGGCAGTATATGAGCGCAGGAAAGTACGGTTTTATTATACTTATTCTTCTACTTGCCACGGGACTTTTAGGCTATGTACTGGGTCCTTTGGTATCTGCTACCAATGATATAATGCTTATAACCTTCGGGTTAAAATAATCACTACGGAGAACATATGACAACGCCTCGTTTACGTACCGTTTCTGGCATGCGCCCCACGGGTCCTTTACACCTTGGTCACTATTTTGGTGTGCTGAAAAATTGGGTAGAGCTTCAGGAAGAAACCCAAGCTTTTTTCTTTGTGGCTGACTGGCACGCGCTTACCAGTGAATTTGCTGACCCTTCTGCCATAAGAAACAATTCCTTTGAAATGGTAAAAGATTGGTTAGCTTCCGGTATTGAGGCAGACAAATGTGTGATATTTAATCAGTCTGCTGTGAAAAGCCATGCAGAGCTCTCCTTGCTTTTGTCTATGATAACACCTGTTTCATGGCTTGAGCGTTGTCCCACTTATAAAGAACAGCAGCAGCAAATTACCAATAAAGATTTGAGCAATGCTGGCTTTTTGTGTTATCCCGTGCTTATGAGTGCAGATATTTTAATGTATTTGCCTAAATTTGTTCCGGTGGGGCAAGACCAATTACCGCATCTTGAAATGACAAGAGAAATTGCTCGTCGCTTTAATCATCTTTATGGGGAAACCTTTGTGGACGTGGAAGCAAGATTAACACCTGCTGCCAAATGCCCCGGCCTTGATGGACGCAAAATGTCTAAAAGTTATAATAATGGCATTTTCTTACGTGATAGCATGGATGATATTATGCCTAAGGTAAAAGGCATGTTTACTGATCCTGCACGTTTGCGCAAAAGTGATCCGGGTAATCCCAAAGTGTGTAATCTTTTCCCCTATCATGAACTTTTGGGTACCAAGGAACAACAAGCAGAAATTTGTGAAGGCTGTCAAAATGCTAGCCTTGGCTGTGTAGATTGCAAAAAGATTTTCCTTGAAAATTTACGCGCTTTCTTGGAGCCCTTACAGTCACGCCGTATTTTCCTTGATAATAACCCTGACCTTGTACATGAAGTTATAGAAAATGGTAATGAGAAAGCACGTAAAGCTGCTGAAGAAACCATGGTCATGGTACGTGAAAAAATGGGTGTATAATTTAAAGGTATATTGTTTTGAAATACCTATGTATTGACTACGGTCTTGTGCGTACAGGCATAGCCGTGACAGACGGGGGAGGGCATATGGCCTTTCCCCGTTGTACTATACACAGCCCGCCGCAAAGCCCCAAGGCCGATTTCTTTGTGAAGCTATTGGCATGCATTGAAGAAGAACAGCCTTTAGCCTTGGTTGTAGGCTTACCCTTGTATGAAGACGGCAGTGAAAGCCTTACCACAAGGCAAGTGCGTAATTTTGTAGCGCGTCTACAAAGGCGTTGTACACTGCCCATATATCTTATGCCGGAATTTCTTTCTTCCGAGGAGGCCAGCTCTGACTTGTGGGAAAGCAATTTACGCGGTAAAAAGCATAAAGAGGTACTGGATCAACAAGCGGCTGTGCGTATTTTGCAATCATTTTTAACGGAAACTGAAGAAAAAAAGGAGCAGCGACGCGTATGAAAATCTTCTTACGACTTTTAGCTCTTCTCCTCATGGTAGCCCTTGGTGCAGCAGGCTATGTGTTTTGGCAAGGGAAAATATTTTTAGAAACGCCCATGGAAAGCGAAGGACGTGAAATCATGTTTGATGTGGTTCCCGGAAGCACCTTTCAGGGGGTAGCCACGCAATTGCAAGAAAAAGGGCTTATTAGCGATAGTTTTAAATTTCGTCTTCTTGTGCGCTATAAACAAGTGGGAAATAAGTTACAAGCGGGGCGTTTTAAGCTAAGCACTGCCATGGTTCCAGAGGCTATCTTACATGAATTAGTTTTTGGAAAGGCCATACTACACCGCATAACCATACGTGAAGGGCTTACATGGTGGCAGACAGGGAAATTGCTTGAACAGCATGGTTTTGTTCGTTTTGAGGATTTTAAAGCCGTTATTTTTGATCCGGAATTTTTGCGTCACTATGGTATTCCCTTTAAAAATGCTGAAGGCTTCCTTATGCCGGATACATATTTACTCAAGAAGGAAGATGTTCCCAATAAGGATACAGCCAGAGCCATTGCTGGGCGTCTTGTGGATACCTTTTGGACAAAGATGGCTCCGTATTGGCCACAAAAAACAAAGCCTAAAACGGACAAATTACGCGAGCTTGTTATTCTTGCCTCCATTGTAGAAAGAGAAACAGGCATAGGGGCAGAACGTGCCCGTGTGGCAGGGGTATATAGAAATCGTTTGGATATTAATATGCTGTTGCAGGCTGACCCCACCATTATTTATGGCCTTGGCCCAGATTTTGACGGGAATTTACGCCGCAAGCATTTGGATGATGCCAGTAATATATACAATACCTATAAGCATGGGGGCTTAACACCGGGGCCCATATGTTCTCCGGGGGTAGCTGCCATGCGCGCTGCCATTAACCCAGAAAAACATAAATATTTTTATTTTGTGGCCATTACTGATGGCGGTGAGCATGCTTTTTCAAAAACATTGTCAGAGCATAATAGGGCGGTACGCCAATATTTACGTAATCGTAAAAAACAGTAAAAGCTTATTTTTTGTGTAATTAAAAACTAGTGAGGGTGATATGAAATATCTGATTATGGAAGACTTTTCCGGCCAGCCAGTACCTTTTATTTTTCCTCGTCGTGTTGACCATGGTGATATGCGTGAACAGCTTCCTTATGGTAAGGTGTTGAGTGCAGGATTTTTAGAATTAAAAGACGGTGCTTTGCAATGCCATGGTGGGCATACGGCGCTGGGTGTGGAAGCTAGTACACAAGATGTGGCTATTATAGAAGAAGCACTGCGTATACGCTGATGACGCCGTAATAAATGATGTAAAAAAAAGGGCTCTACCTCATGGTGGAGCCCTTTTTATGTTTATATAATCTTTGTTTAGCTTAAAGCTTTTACACCTAATTGTAAGGCTTTAATATTAGCGTCCACAATTTTGGGGGCAAGATACTTACGAATCCCTGCTTCAATGGCTTCTGCACCAAAGGGCAGCATATTAGCTGCGCAAAGGGCGCCAAGTAATACCGTATTGCCAGCTTGAATGGAACCTGCTTCAAGGCCAAGGCTACGACAAGGCAAGAAAGTGGCTTCTGGACACTTAGCAATGACAGCGGCTTTAATGTCATCCATGGCAGGATAGGTTTCTTTGCCAAGGTTCACGCTTACGGGAGGTAAGGGATCAAGGCTGGAAAAAATTTTCCCTTGAGGAGCCAAGTAGGCTAAAGCACGTAAGGTTTCTAAGGGCTCAAAACCCATAAGAACATCGGCTTCGCCATGGCCAAGCTTGGGAGACAACCAGCCGCCCAATAGAACCACAGATTCCACTACACCGCCGCGTTGTGCCATACCATGTACTTCACCAGCGGTTACTTGTAGACCTTGGTCAAGAGCTACGCGTGCAAGTAAGGTGGTGGCAGTAAGAGTTCCTTGACCGCCTACGCCGGTCATATAAATACGAAGACGTGATTGCATATTACACCTCATCCTTGCGTTTTGCTTTGAAAGCCTTGGGAGCTACTTGTAAACAAACCATACAGCCGGCGCAAAGGGTTGGGTCTACGCTCATGCCATCTTCATTGCGTACAAAGGCGGGGCAAGCAAAGTTTTCAACACAGGCTTTAGCTACATCGTTTTGTTCTGCCACATATGCCACTTGGGCAGGGCTTCTTTTCAAAGTACGACGTGCGTATAATACACAAGGCTCTTCGGCAATAAGTACACGTACGCCGCTTTCTGCTTTGAGTTCTTCCAAAGCTCTCATGGTGCTCTTGAGGTTAAAGCCTTTGGTTTTGCGTACATGGCTTACGCCCATACCGCGTACAATGGCTTCAATATCAAGGTGTAAAGAAACAGAGCCTAAAACCTCTTGATCCATACCGGGGTTAGGTTGGTGACCAGTCATGGCAGTGGTTCCATTATCAAGTATAACCATAATGAGGTTATGCTTGTTAAAGACAGCATTGGCTAGGCCATTTAGCCCTGTGTGGAAGAAGGTAGAGTCACCAATAAAGGCTATGACGGGTTTGTCAGAAACGGCTGAAAAACCACTACCGGCAGATATGGATGCGCCCATACAGACAAGGAAGTCTGCCATACGTAAGGGAGGAAGCAAACCTAAAGTGTAACAGCCAATATCACTGGAATAAATGGCTTCATCACCATAGACTTGGCGAACGGCATAGTATACAGCGCGGTGTGAACAGCCAGCACAGAGGTTTGGAGGTCTGTTGGGCATGGCAATGGCATGCCCTGCATCAGTAGCTATGGGGGCTATTTCTTCGCCTAAAAGACGTGCAAGTTTTTTGCTAACGCTTGCAAAGTCATATTCACCTTGAATGGTGAGAATGTCATCCTTACCTTCAATATGTGTGGTAAGTTTAGCATTTTGCGCCATGGCACGAATGTCTTTTTCCAGTAAATTTTCCCCTTCTTCCAGTACAAGCACCATGTCGTGCTCACCTAAGAATTTGATGAGGGCATTTTCAGATAAAGGCCATGTCATGCCAAGCTCTAATACGTCAACGCGTTCTTGCCAGCCTTCATGTGCGCCAAGGGCATCACTTAAATAAGCGCGGGCAATACCGGAAGTGATGATACCAAAGGAAGCATTTTTGCCCTTGGTACGAGTATAGTATTTTTCCACCATGCCTTTAATGTCTTGCATATTGGCTTCTAGCTCAATGTGGCGATTTCTTGCCACGGCGGGCACGGGCACAAAGCGCTGTGGACAGCGTTCAAAGGTTTTAATCTCGGCAGGAGTGGGTAAAGCAGAAAAAGTAACTGCGCCGCGTTGGTGATTGAGGCGTGTGGTGGTGCGTAATAATACAGGTTGCTCTGTTTCACGAGCCAGCAAAAGGGCTGCTGTGGTCATGGAGCAAGCTTCACCGGCGGTGGAAGGCTCGAAACAAGGCATGCTGGCAAAACGAGCATAGTAGCGATTGTCTTGTTCGTTTTGGCTAGAGTGGCAACCGGGGTCGTCGGCAGAAAGGAGAACTAAGCCGCCGGGAAGACCTGTGTATGCTGTGGTAAGCAAAGGGTCTGCTGCTACGTTAACGCCCACATGCTTCATGGTCACAAGGGTTAAGGCACCGGCAAGAGCCGCACCTGCGCCCACTTCATAGGCTACTTTTTCATTTACAGAATATTCCATACGATAACGATTGTTACCGCCAAGTTTACCAATACGATAAAAGGTATCAGGCACCTCAGAGGAAGGGGTGCCGGGATAGCAGGTGATGACATTCATGCCAGCTTCAAGAGCACCACGTACAATGGCTTCATTGCCAAGAAGTAAATGAGTGCTGCCGCCGTCTTCCTGCAAGAGAGGATGGCTCATGTAGTCTCCTTTATACTCAAGAGAGTATGTGATGGGGGTATAATACTATTTCTTTTCTTCGCTAGGTGCGCCAGCAGTGCGTGCGCGGTAGCGATAAAATTCAGATTCTGTCCCAAGGGTAGCATTGGCAATGGCTTCAAAAGCGGCTTTTGCTTTAGCGGTATCTCCGCTTAAAAGGGCGGCTTCTGCAAGGGCTTGTTGTACAATGGTGCTTTGGTCGGTGCTTACCTTGGTGGCAAGGCTTTCAAGTACAGTCACAGCTTCTTTGCCTTGTCCAGCTAAAATAAGGGCTTGGCCTTGATTTAAAGCACCAAGGATGGCTGTGGCGCTGTCCACATGCAATTGTGCCAATTTACCATAAGCTTCTGCAGCTTTGGCATAATTTTCAGCAAGCATGCTGGTTTCAGCTATGGATAATACGATGGCGCTGTGTAAGCTTGCTGGAGCAGAGGCTAAAAAGCTTTCTAAAGCTGTGATACGCTCCGCACCTTGTTTGCTTTGATTGATGACATTAAGTTCACTTTGAGCCTTTTCAAAAGCAGAGCTTTGCTGCCAGTTGTAAACGCCAAATCCGGCAACTGCCACCACAAAAAGGCCAAGAATAAGCATGATTTTTATGGCATGTGTTGTTAAAAACTGTAAAAGAGGGGCAGCTTCATTGGAAACTTCAGTTTGAATTTCATTAAGAAGTTGTGGGTTTTGTAGTGGGTTAGGTATATTACCTGATGTGGGAATATTTGACATGGAATGAGGCTCCTTATTCTGCTTAATTAAAGACAACCTTTGTACAGGGAAATGCTAGTCTTTGTCAAGTTTTGCTTAGATTTTATGCTATTCATTTAGTTAACGAGGGGGATAATGTTTCTTTATACGGTTACGACAAAGTTAGCACTCTAGACGTAAGGAAATAAGAGTAGCGCATGTTTTGAGGAAAGCGTAGTATGGAAAAGAGATAAAGGACGAGGAACATCTATGGGGAGCACAAAAAGGGTATTTTTCTTTTTACTGGCTGCAGTGTTGGGCGCCTTTGCACGTTTTGGTATAGGGGAATGTTTTCATGCTTCGGGGCATGAGACCTTGCTTGCGTACGGTGTTTTTGTGAGTAATGTGCTGGGGTGTTTTTTCTTCGGGTTTTTTTGGGTGTACTTAACACAAAGAAAAAAAGACGCGCGTATTCTACTTGTGGGATTCATGGGGTCGTTTACAACATTTTCATCGTATATTTATGACATATATATGTTTATACATCGAGAAGAGTGGGGGCATATTATGGTGTATGGATTGTTGCAAATGGGCTTGGCTTTAGTTTTTTTGCATATGGGCATGCGCAGTATGCATCGTGTTATGGCAAAAAATGAAGCCAGCATATAGCCTCATTTTTTGCCTTGTATACGCTTGAATTGTTACATTTCTATTTCTAAATATGTGGCAGTTTGCGCAGATTTTTCAGAAACAGAAACGCTATACACCTCGGCTTCAGCTGTTTGGAATGCAGCGTCCAATTGTTGCCAGATGTACTGTGCAAGATTTTCTGAGGTAGGGTTTATCACATCAAATGGGGGTGTATTGTTTAATACTTTATGATCTAACCCTTCAAGTATTGCTTTAAGATGGTTTTTTATTTGTTTGAAATCTAAAAGATATTCTACTTTATCATGTAGTTTTTCGCCTTGCACAGTGACTTCAACAGCAAAGTTATGTCCATGCACATTTTCACATTTACCTTGATAATGGCGTAGCGCGTGACCGGCAGAAAATTCATCACGTACTGTGAGTCTCCAAATTTTCTTTTTCATAAATATTCTCCTTAAGGCTCTATACTATTAAGCACTTTTTTTTGTTGGTTCTGCCCATTTGCTCAGGGCTGTGTCCAGTTCCACACCGGGCTGTACAGTGAGTCTATGACCAAGCTGTAGTAAACACTGATAGCCGTCTAGAATAACATAGGCTTCTACGCCCACAGTTCCGTGGTGATTTTCCAAAATGGAACGCAAGCTGAGCATGCTTTCTCTATCGAGGCGATAGGAAGGAATGGCAACACAAATAGGTGTGTCACTTTGTCCGCATGCTGTGGCAAGGGGGGTTATTTTCTCAGCCAGCATCTTAATTTCACGTGTGGCATTACCTTCTTCATCCTCCTCATCATGCCCTCCTGCATCTTGCTGCATATCAAGCTTGGCTTCTAAGAGGAGAGGCTGGTCAGAGTTGATGAGCTCACGAAATTCTGCATAGGTGCGCGGAAAGATAATGACTTCAGCGTTGGCTGTAAGATCTTCCACCGTGGCAAAGGCCATGCGATCCCCTTTTTTGGTGGTAATTTCTTTAATGGAAGTGACTAAAACGCCGCACTTAACTTCGCCGCCATGATACATTTCGCGTAATTCTTCCATGGGTTGCAAGCGTAAGCGCTGCATTTCCTTGCGATAGGCCATAAGGGGGTGTGATGTGAGGAAAAAACCTAAGGCTTCTTTTTCATTGCGTAATTTATCACTTTCGTCCATTTCTGCTATGTTAGCTTCTTGGCAGTCAAAGCCAATACCTTTTTGTGCCACTTCAACTTGTGGTGTCATGGCTAGGAGCGAATTTTGATTGGAGTCTTTTTCTTTGGCTTTTTTCTGCGCTCTGGCCACAAGGGTATCTAATATGGCTAACATGGCTGCGCGCGAAACGCCAAAGCAATCGCATGCTCCCCCTTTTATAAGGGATTCTAAAACGCGCTTGGTCACTTTGCGCAAGGAAACACGGCAAGCCAAGTCAAAAAGAGATTTATACGGCCCGTCGTTGGTGCGCGCTTCTACAATTTCGCGAATGGCTTCATCGCCCACATTTTTAATACCGCCAAGGCCAAAAATAACCTTACTATCAGCGGCGGAAAAGGCACGTAAGCTTTCATTGACAGTGGGCTGGAGTACGTCAATATCCATATCCTTACAGGCAGCTACATATTTGAGTAATTTGTCTTGATTACCCATTTCTGAAGTCATGAGAGCTGCCATGAATTCTACCTTAAAGTGTACCTTTAAGTAAGCTGTATGGTAAGAAATAAGTGCATATGCCGCAGAGTGAGATTTATTAAAGCCGTATTCTGCAAACTTCTCCATAAGGTCAAAGATTTCATTGGCTTTGTCCTTATCAATACTATTGGCAATGGCGCCATCCACAAAAGTAGATCTCTCCTTAGCCATGGCAGCAGGGTCTTTTTTCCCCATGGCGCGACGTAAAAGATCTGCACCGCCAAGAGTATATTTAGCAATAATTTGCGCAATTTGCATTACTTGTTCTTGGTAAACAATAACGCCATACGTATCGCGCAGACAATCGGTTAGGGATTCATGGGGGTAAACCACCTCCACTTCACCATGCTTGCGCTTAATAAATTCATCTACCATGCCTGAACCCAAAGGCCCCGGGCGATATAAGGCGAGCATGGCGATGACATCTTCAAAGCAGTTAGGCTTAAGCTGGCGTAAGTACTGACGCATGCCTGAGCTTTCCACCTGAAAAATACCGTCGGTGTCGCCGCGCGCATAGAGCTCATACGTGGCTGCGTCGGTGAGGGCAAGGGTATCAAGGTTGGGCGCTTCTTTTTTTTGGTGAACAATGGCGTCAAGTGTATCTTGAATAAGCGTCATGGTGCGCAAGCCCAAGAAGTCAAACTTCACAAGACCAACTTTTTCCACCATTTTCATATCAAATTGAGTAACAAGTTCGCCCTTTTTCCCTTTATACAAAGGAAGATATTCACTCATGGGCTTATCAGAAACTACCAGACCAGCCGCATGTGTGGAAGCATGGCGTGAAAGACCTTCAAGGCGCATGGCGGTATCAATAAGTTTGGTAATGGCAGGTTCTGTATCATAAATGGTACGCAAGTCTGCTTCGCCGTCTAAGGCTTTTTTCACCGTGATTTTAGGGTCTTCTGGGATAAGCTTTGCTATGCGATCTGTTTCGGCAAAAGTGAGTCCCAGCGCACGGCCTACGTCTTTAATAACAGCCTTGGCTTTCATTTTACCAAAGGTAGTGATTTGCGCCACAGAGTTTTCACCATATTTGCGCACCATGTATTGAATCACTTCACCACGGCGGCGTTCGCAAAAGTCCACGTCAATATCAGGAAGGGAGACACGTTCGATATTTAAAAAACGTTCGAAAAGGAGATTGTAGGGGATGGGATCAAGGTTGGTAATGCGCAATGCCCAAGCCACCAAAGAACCTGCCGCAGAACCGCGTCCCGGCCCCACGGGGATATTATTGCCTTTTGCCCAGTTGATAAAGTCTTGCACAATGAGGAAATAGTCAGGAAAGCCCATTTCTAGGATAACACCCAGTTCGCGCTCAAGACGTTCTTGGTACATGGGAATATCAAGAGATTCTCTTTCGGGATGCTGCTCAATACGTTTTTTAAGCCCCTCTTCCGCAAGACGGCGAAACTCCATGGCCGGTGTCATTTCCTCAGGTAGTTCATATACAGGGAAATAATGCTTACTAAAGTCCATTTCCAAATGGCATTGTTCGGCAATGCGCATGGTATTGGCAATGGCTTCCGGCACATGAGAAAATTCTTTTTCCATTTGTTCAGCAGATTTATAATATAAATCTGTAGAATCAAATTGCATGCGTTTGGGGTCGTTTACATTGGTTTGTGTTTGAATACACAAAAGCAAAGAATGTGCTTCAACGTCATCGGCATTAAGGTAGTGACAGTCATTGGTGGCTACGAGGGGTAGGCCTGTTTTTTCAGCTATTTCCATAAGGCCATTGTTGGCAATGACTTGTTGCTGTAGGCCATTTACTTGTAATTCTAGGTAAAAACGCCCCGGATAAATACTGGAATATTCTTGCGTAAGAGCAAGGGCTTTGTCCATGTCACCATGTTCAATGGCACGAGGAATTTCACCGGCTATACAAGCTGAAAGGCCAATGATGCCTTCAGAATACTTACGTAGTAAATTTTTATCTACACGAGGCTTATAGTGAAAGCCTTCCATATAGCCTTCTGTCACAAGACGTACAAGATTGTGATAACCTTCAATATTTTGTGCCAGTAGCACAAGGTGATGCCTTTTGCGTGCCAGTTCTGATGTTTTGTCCTTATGGTCGTGGCAGACATATACTTCACAGCCCACAATGGGTTTAATGCCCACATCCTTACATTGTTTATAAAAATGTGTAGCGCCAAAGAGATTGCCGTGATCTGTAATGGCTGCAGCAGGCATACCAAAATCTTTCGCACGATTACACAAATCTTTTAGACGAATGGCGCCGTCAAGAAGGGAAAATTCTGTATGACAATGAAGGTGGACAAAATCTGACATGGTTTTTTTAGGGGCTGAAGGTGAAAAACAAAACCTAGCATAAAGGTGCATCAGGCTCAAGCTTTAATGACTGAGGGTATTATGGACAGCTCATATTCACCAAGAAAAAATATGGTGCAAAAAGGGGCGATAGGGCACTTGCGCCTCAAGAAGCAGACGTGTACATAAAGGGCATGATACCTCTTATTTCACAACATCAAGCTTTTTTCGCTGCATATAGTCAACGCTTTTGCCGTATGGCAGAAGATGCTTCCATGTTGCATTTAAAAATTGTGCATACAGAGCATGTGCTACAAAATATGCAAAGCTTACTTCAAGAAGAAACTTGCCTTGAGCCTCACGTTCGAGCCTGTCTTTTAGCAGCATTATATCATGATATTGGACGTTTTGAGCAGCTTTTGCAGTATAAAACCTTTAAGGATGCGCAATCTGTAAATCATGCGCACTTGGGGGTAAAAGTATTAAAACAAGAAGGCGTCTTGAAAAATGAAAGCAGTGTGGTGCAACAACAGGTCTTGGCTGCCGTTGGTATGCACAATCGCTTTGCCTTGCCTGACGGCATATCTGAAGATATTCGTCGTATTACTTTAGCGGTAAGAGATGCGGATAAATTAGATATTTTGCGCGTCATGGCAGAGCAATTTTCTCCTGCGCGTCCTCAAGAAGAAAAGCATGGGGCTGTAACCTTTTATGCCAAGGACGAACCCTTAATGTGGTCGCAAGTCATGGTAGATGATGTTTTACAAAATCGTTTAGCGTCTTACGATAATATTGTGTATATTAATGATTTTAAACTGCTCTTCGGTACATGGATACATGATATACATTATACATCTAGCAAAAAAATTATGCTAAAAGCAGGCCATTTAGAAAGTATTTTACACACCTTACCTGCACTACCAGCACTGGAAAAAGCAAAAGAGCATATACTGACTTTGTTACGGGCGGCAGTGTAGATGCTTTCTTGCCAGCCTTCTTCAGTGACACAAAAAATCTCGCACACCATGGCGCTGTGCTATGAACCTGTGCTTGGTTCACTGCTTAAAGGTATGCGTCATGATGTATGGGAAGGGGTACGCTATTTTGCTGCACAGCACACCAAGGGCGCAGAACCTTTTACTTTGTTGGATTGTTGTTGCGGCGCCGGTGGTTTTTTGCAAATAAGCGCACAACAAGAGCATATGTCTACGGTTTTATGTACAGGGCTTGATTCTTCTTCTCATATGCTTCACGCCGCACAAAAAAGAGTACCGCAAGGGAATTTTGTTCAAGGAGACGCTCTTGCTTTACCCTTTGCAAACAAAAGTATTCACATGGCCACCATATGCATGGCATTGCATACCATGCAATCTGAAAGCCAAAATGCTGTTATAAATGAACTCTTGCGTGTTTCGCAAAGACTTATTGTGGTGGATTACTGCCTTACGGAACGCAATATACATTTTCCTGTCACATGGCTTGCTCACGCCATTGAGTGGTGTGTAGGCGGAGAACACTATGCCTGCTATAAGGCATTTATGCGCGGTGGTGCTTTGGAAGGGCTTTTCTACACCATGGGACTTGTGCCTGCACAAAGAAGGCTTACTTTAGGGGGGGCAGGTCTTATTTTTGTGGTGGAGGCCACGTAAAAGTAGCAAAAAATCCTATGGATTGTGCTACGCTCCCTTATGAATAGCAGCCACATACTTGCATGCATGTTTTTTGATGTAAACGTGCGTTTGAGGGCTTTTCTTGACAGAAATAAAGCCGCAAGGTAAATTTTAAGCATCAGTAATTTAAAGTACATAATTTATATACAAAGGATACTTATATGTCTGTACCAGCACAGCAAGAGACTGGAACTTCCTTGATGGATAAAGCCTTAACCGGTGTGAAGAATTTTGGCTTACGTATTGTTGTGCACGTAAGTGCTTTTTTTTGCGCGGGTGTGGTGGCAGGTTTTGTGCCCAACTACACGGCTGCTGCCACGTATTTTGGCTTAATTTGTCTTGTGGCTCGCGAAACACGTATGAATGTTCAATGGCTTGCACCTCTAGGTTTTGGTGTGGCGCAAGTTGTATTAAGTTTGGGTCTTGGTTTGCCATTATATCAAGCTATTTTTTGGGGCGGTGCGCAAACATGGGTACAACGCCTTTTCATGAAACGCTATGCCATGGGTACAGAGTGGGTACCGGTGGTATTCTTGGTGCCTTTAGCTTTTAAATTTGCCGCCACGGCCGTCGGTGCCATATGGGTATTGGGAAGCTTTGGGGCTCTTGCCGCGGGCGGGGCTGTTTTTTGGCAATTGCGTACACGTCTTGAGGCAAAAAAAGTAGCTTTAGAAGAAGCAAAGCAAAAACAAGCCGTAGAAGCGCAAGAAAAAGTACGCTTGGAGGCTGTGGCTGCGGAAAATGTTTATGGTGAATATAAGGCTTCCATTGCAAAGTTGCGTACAAAACAATTGTTTTTACCCAAGGCCATGCAAGGTAACTTGCAAGCGCTTGTAAAGTCTGCCGATGCCATTGTGTTATGCATGAAGGAAGATACGCGGGATAAAGAGCCCGGAGAAAAGTTTTTAGAACGCTACTTACCGGCAACGCACTCTGTGCTTGAAAATTATACGCGCCTTGCGGGGAGCTCTGTAGCCAATGCTCATGCCAGCGAAGATATTAGCGCCGCTTTAAAGCACAGTGAAGAAGTCTTAGAAAGACTGGCTCAAGCTTTTAGTTATGAGCACAAAAGTATGCTACGCAATGATATTCAAGATTTTTCTGCGGATTTACGTGTACTTGATACCTTGCTAAAAATGGACGGTAGATAGTCGACACTGAAAAAGTACTTAACTGTCAGTAAAGATAGAATTTCTAGC
>CAYJNA010000002.1:6473-61810 GCA_964371225.1 uncultured Desulfovibrionaceae bacterium | reverse complement strand
AGAAAAAACTTTCCATCTCTGTATTCTCAGTAACGTTTACCACGATTTCTTAATGTTACGCTTTGTTTTTTATCAGTATGTAAAGATATTTTAAGTGTCTACTAGGCATTTACCTTGCTGTACTGTATGCGTGGTAAAAGCTTATTCTTTCCCATAAAAAATACGGGAAAAGCCATTGAAGCCTTCCCCGCATTATATGGTTTTCCAACGTACAGCGTAGACAGTTAATCTGGCTTTACAGTGCCTTGAAAGCTTCCAGAAAGCGTTGAAGAGGTATTATCAACAATGGTAAGAGAACCGTCTATATTTTGATTAGCAGAAGTTATGCTTTGATTTCCTGTCATATTCCAAGAGTTTACATCTGCACCATCAAGCTCAGCTTCTCCGCCGCTTATTTCAAAGTTAGTAGCATTAATACGACCCGTGCCATCTTCAACACTAAAAGCTCCAGAAACGCTTAAATTCGTTTCCAATTCCACATCTTCAATCATGCCTGTGCGTAAATTCGCTTCAAAGCTGAATGTGCCACGGCTTTGTCCAAAAGAAAAACTTCCACTGCCTTCAGCTTCAATATCTGTTCTTTCAAAGGCAGATTGAGTAAGTGTGGCTTGCAAAGATTCAGGAGCTTTAAAGTTATTTTCGTCATCGAAAGTAAAGGCAGCTACTACCGGCAAATCTTGAGCCTCTGTGTTACTTACGCGACCTCTCATAGCCACTTCATCAACAAGTTGTTGTCTTTGTAGGTTTGTCATAGGCATTGGAGGCGAAACAAGATTCCCACCTGCTCTAAAACTGGCTGTATACCCTGTGGGAATGACAGTACCATGTGCTATGACACTTTGTTGTTTCGTACTATTTTCTGTAGAAACGGTAGTTACGCTGTTACGCGTCAAAATGGCTAAGGTTGTGCCACGTATGCCTACCGTTGCTTGTGGCGTTCGCACAGAAAAAACTTCTGGATTGCCCTCCACTATGGCGCCGGTAACAAATCGTGCAAAACCTTCTTTTACATAAGCCTTAAATGCTTTATCATGAGCATCTGTATAGTCTTCCATCGTGAAAATACTATTTACACCTATACTCACGGTGGTATCATCCTGAAAAATTAATTGAAGCTTGCCCGTAGCATCCGTGCGTATTATATCATTTGTTTGAACACTGTCTTTTAGAGCCAGTGGTTGTACTTTTCCTGCACGCTCCACTGTCACACCAGAAGATACAGCAATAACTGTTGCTATTTGCGCTGCCATTGCTGTCATAGACACAAATAAAGACAGTATCAATACAAGAAAAAAGACTCTATATATTATTTTTTGCATGCAAACTCCCTCAGAGATACGTTATACATTCTCATATACATATTATAAAATTTGAAAAAAAATGTAAAGCATTATGAAAAATAACGTATGAGTACTTATAGAAATAATGCCTTTTATCTACCAAGCACAGTTTTTACCTAAACTTTAAAATCGTTTTTATACAATAAAAATCCACTAGCAAACTATTCGAGAATCTTTTAAACTTAACTTTGTTGCAGCTGGAAAATGTTTAAAATGTATGCCTCATGAGTAAAGTGAACAATTGCCTAAAAACAGTGCTCTGCCCATGTATGCTGTTAGACTGCATGAGCCAGTAGCGCCGCTACCAAAACCGCCGCACAGCTTCCTATGCAAACTTTTTAAAAAGCTCATATGACATCACCTTTGCCACAACCTTTAGAGCTCGCATGCAACACAATAAATCATTTATTATTTTAATAGTATACATAAAAATGTATTTTTTTCATAAAAAAGCTTGACTCTGAAGGCCTAATACCATAGAACTTCTCTTGCGCTGAGTGGCGTAACACACTCCCCGGTGGCTCAATCGGCAGAGCGGGTGACTGTTAATCACTAGGTTGGCGGTTCAAGTCCGTCCCGGGGAGCCAGTAAGTTCAAGCCTTTACGACGAAAGTTGTAAAGGCTTTTTCTTTCTGCCCCTTTCTTTGAGGGAGAGCCGCCTTGTGCCAAATCCACAAAATGGCGAACATAAGATACCAGTAGTGAATAATGAAAAATGCCTTAGCTGTGGTGCTTGTGAATTTGCCTGTCCTGTACGCCCCTTAGCTGCCATTCATGTGGTTGGAAATAAGGAACACCGACGGCTTGTAATGTAGCAATTTTTAAAATGATATATTTCTAACGTTTTAGAAAATCATTGTAATAAGTTATAAAAAAACAAACAACTATTCATATAATAATTTACGCGTCACCCCAGCTTCAGCAAAGCGCATAAGAAGCTGGTAATGTGCTTCTAGCTGGAGTGACGCGCACCGTAAATTATTCTGAGAACTTACGTAAGACTAAGGGAGAGGAATTACCGCATACAATAGCGTTGGCTTGGCTGCTGCTCATGTTACGATGGCTTACCTTTTTCTAACTTTTGAGCAATATATTTGAAACAGTCTCGACTTAATCCAACGTATACCCAGTGGTCATTTCGTCACAAAACAACTGTAAATGCAATTATTTGCCATGACGAATCATTTCTATGAAAGCTTCTATACGCACCTTTAGCTGCTCTGTGTCTGTTTCAGAGTAATCTGTTTCTAAATGTAAAAAGGGTTTTTGTAATTGTTCATGTACAAAGGGTTTCATACGCCCTGCCTCTACGGCATAGGTTTGACAGCCATGCCACGTTAAATCCACAATGGCATCCACAGAAAACTCTTCACTCATAGTACGCAAGGCCGTATAACGATGAGGATTTGGAGACATAACAGCGCAAGGAATTTCTAGATACGCTTGTGCAATGGCGCTGAGTGCGTCCCCTTCTTCACTGACCATAACACGTGTTTTTTTGTATCCGGAACAATTATCTAAACACACAACATTTCCACCACATTCTTCTATAAGGCGCACAACTTTATGTGAGCCCATCCCCACAGGTACACCTGTAAGTAAAATACGCACGGCATCTTCATCATAACAAACTTGTCCCGCATCAGCGAGAGCACCCATTTCATGCGCAACGGCCTCAAGCATAGTTATAGAGTCTTCCTTATTAGGAAAGTACGATGTTTTAAAACCAATCTCCACAAGCTCCATTCCGGTAATGGGTGATGGCTTACGCATGGCTAAGTCCATCACTTTTTTCAAGGCACGGCGTTCTCTATTCATAAGCACAATGGCATCATGAAGCTTTTCTTCGCTCATTGTACATTGAAAAGACTCTTGCATATGCATAACAAGCTGCTGCAACTGTTCACGCCAGGCGGCAAGAGCAGGAGCGTCTTGCACTTGTGGGAGCTGTAAGAGTTTTAACTCTACCTTTTGCGCTAAGAATTCATACATTTTTTTCTTCCCATCACAGGTGGTATCAGCCACCACAAGGTCAGAAGCGGCAAGATACGGACAAGAACCTTCTAAAGCAAATCCATAAGAACTTTTAATCAAAGGACAAAGCGCACGAGGAAGTTCTGTTTCTGCCGTGGCAATGGAGTCATTTTTTGTACCGCACAAAGACACAGGGATGGCCCCCGCTGCTAGAGCAATCTCTGAAGGTGTGTATAAACAGAACTGTCCTACCACTTTACGCCCTTGGCTTTTTGCCTCGTGAATTTGCAAAACATTGCGCTCAAAGGCCGTGGTGATAGCATCGTAAGAAGCACATTTCATATAAAAATCTCCTAGTAATTAAAACATATTCTTTTTAGTATACACTACATTACACGCACATATCTGCAGCAAAAAGCGCTGCACCAAGTGCCCCCATATGCTGCGCATGTTCAGGCACATGTAAGGAAATGCCAAGCTCTTGTGAAAGTATATGAATAAAGGCAGAGCTTGTAGCAAGACCACCAGTAAATACACACATATCTTCTCCATGAGAAAGCGTCCCCACTCGTCCTGCAAGACCCCGCATCCTTTTTGCTATGGAAACAAAAACACCGGCGGCCACATCTTCAGGCTTTGTACCTTGCGCTAAAAGCCCCACAATTTCACTTTCTGCAAATACGGCGCACATGCTTGATATGGAAACAGCACGCCCTTTACCTGCAGCCCTGCCCAAATCATCCAACGACATTTGCAAAATTCCAGAAAGGACTTGTAAAAAACGCCCTGTTCCCGCAGCGCATTTATCATTCATAACAAAATCAAGCACACTGCCTTCCGCTGATATTTTTATGGCTTTACTATCCTGCCCTCCTATATCAAGTACCAAACGTGCTTGAGGACACAAAAAAGTAGCTGCACGCGCATGACACGATATTTCAGTTATGTTTTTTTCTGCAAAAGGTAAGGCTATACGCCCATAACCAGTTCCCACAAAATACGCGACCTGCTCAGCTTGTATTTGAGCCTTACCATAAAGCGTTTCAAGCCCTTGAAGAGCAGCATTTTTCGGATCCCAGCCCGTGGGCACTAGGCTTTTAGCAAGAAGAGTTTTACTGTGCGCTTCTAAAAGAACAATCTTAGTAGCCACAGAGCCCACATCCACACCCACCACATAGGAAGAGTTTTGTTGTTTATGCATATATTTCGCCACTATGCCTTTACTTCAATGTAGCCAAGCTCACGAGCTATTATGGTAGCCGCCATGGCGGTTACTTCTCCTGTAATGGCTATGCAGTGTTCCATATGTGTACCAGATCCAAGCTCCATACCCTTGGTGAGAATTTTACAACAGCATACACGCCGTTTTGCGGTGAAAACATCCTGCAATTCTTTAGTAAGCTGCATAGCTTTCTTCACCTCTTCGCCCTTGGCACTACTTCTGCCAAAAAACATGCCCAAAGCCATCACTGCACCATTCACGGCACCGCAAGTACACCCTGCCCCCATGCCCACAGGAAAACCTGAAGCTAATTTGATAATGCTGTCATCATACGGAGCATGAAAAGCATCTTTCAATGCTTTGAGCACAGCTTCAGAGCAATAAAAATCACCCTCGCGATAATACTTTTCGGCTTGCGCCTGTATTTGGCCTATATGTATATTTTTTTCTATCATTGATATATCCTGCACAATAACTATGTTTATAAAAAAGAAAAAATCCGCACAGTTATGTACGGATTTCTATGGGGGAAGATTTGGTTTCTATGAAGATAACTACTTAAACAGCACTCTCTGCTAAAAAGCCAAAGGACAACCTGCCCCCTAATAAGGAGCGTCAGGTGAAACCTAAAGCATGTACAACAGCATGAACGCCCGCACCACAAAAAAGACTACGAATAGTCATACTCGTGCTACATTTACTATAAGCACAAAAGCGAAAAAGTGGCGTCGTTACAAAGTGCATATGGGGAGACTACAAAGTTCTTTGCTTAGCGTCAATATGAAATACACTTAAGATACATCTGAAAGATGCAAAATTTGCTCAGTAAAACCTGCAAAAGAGGATTTGACCCATGTCGTGGTTGCGGCATGCTTAAAGAAATTTCCTGAACAATGCGCTCAGGGTGCGCACAAGAGATATACCCACATTTGAAGCTAAAGAGCCCATGGCAATGATAGATTCTGTGGGATGCGCAAAGCATCGCCCCTAGCGCATTTGCACTCCCACAATAAGATAGTACTCAATACACCAGTGTTGCTGAAGAAGTATCAACAAGGCATCATGCAATGCCTCCAGCATAAACTCCACAAAGACAGTAGAACTCCCCTCTTGGTCTGCTTTACCAAGCTTAATTATTTTACAAAATAAAAATAATACATCTTTTCAATGTAATTTGCCATCTATTAAAACTCAAAATAGATCTCACAACCACAAAAATAATCACACTACACTTTTTATAAGCAATTTTATAACTTTAAGGCTAAAATAACGCTAATTTTAACAACAATACATCATTTTTTCCTTTAACAAGCACACAGCCTACCACTGTCCCTTTATATTATAGTGCTCCGTAAGAAGCGCTTGCATGCAACTATATCCACTCGCTTCCTCAATATCTTGAAAAAGATTTTACAAATCAACCATATAGAAATATTTTAAAAAAATACATTAAATAAAATAACACGTTACACTAAATACATCTAAATAGATATATTGTTTCAAAAATCCTTTTATCATACTGTGTTAAAATATAACCTAATTAATATATTTTTTTCAGACCCTTTGTTATGTTAAATTGAATATTTTTATATATTTTAGCACTTTACAATGGAGCACTTTATGTCTAGCTTAAAGAAAGTTTTTGGTCAAGTTTGGAAAATGATGAGTAATTCAGGCATTAACACTTGCTATACAACGCCACAGTCTAAAAAAAATAGAATTCCTTCATATTTCGAGCAAATGGAACCTCGCCAGCTTCTTTCAGCCACACAGATAGAAGAAAATACCTTCAATGACGCAAGCATGACTAAAACCGCCATTGTGACCATTGGCGAATACGTTAATGATGCTGGCGAAACAGTTTCAAAGACCGTTGACCTTGCTGGTGACAGCATTATAGACATTGTAGATACAGTAAAGGATTGGGCGGAAGGTGCTTTTAACACCACTGTATCTTTTTTGCCTGACGGCGACATTGCTTCCAGTGATTTAAGTGTTAATGGAGCCACCGCAGATGCACATGAATTTGAAATAAATTATGACGCACATCACCCTGAAAACAAGCCTAATTTTGGCATGTGGGTTTCCCTTGGTGGCGATGTAACACTTACCAATGTTGACTTTGAAGATGTAGCAAATAAAGACGGTACAACCCTAGCCATCATGGCAGCGGGGGATGTGTATTTAGATGGTGTAGACTTTACCGGTATTGAAAGTGTGATCATTCGCGGGGCATCGGTTTATTTGGACGGTGTTCAATATTTTGATGATGGTTATTTGACGGAACTTGGGCACTCCATTGATGTTTTGGCCATGGACAGTATTTATTTTGAAGAAAATAGTACTTTTAGTATTCAAGCTAGCACAGATATCAGTTTCACCGCCAATAATGATATAACCATGCAAACTGGTGCAAGCATTCTTAGCCAAAATCTACCAGCAAATACAACTACTAATATAGAATTTCATGCAACAGACATAAGCATTACCGGCACAGGAGTTGCTAGCCATAGAAGCATTGATATTGATGGTGACTTCACAGCCATAGCCCAAGAAGAAGCCTTCTTGCATCCTTTACTTGGTTTTTTGCCGGTACGCTATGCCGAAGGTAGCGCCTCCATTGCTATTCACAATGCCAATATGGTAGCCAATAATATTACCCTTACTGCTGATGTGGTAACAGAGGCGGCCTATACCTTACCAGAAATTGGTGAACTTACCGAAAATGCCTATGTTGATGCCATTTTGGATACATTTAAAGACCAAAGCTTTATTGGTATTTTTAATAAAGTTTTAGGACAAATAGGTTTAAATTTTGATGCTACAGAACTTATCCATAGTAGCAAGGAAGGTCTTGAGGCTCTTAGCGATGTAAGCATTGGGCCATTTGTTGCGCCAATACCATTGCCATTACTTGGCCTTACGGATTTATTTACAGAGTCCATTGGAGATATATTTCTAAGTTTCATGGACAATTTTACCATTGAGATGCCATTTTATGTAAGCACAGTATCAGCTGAAGCTAGGGTTGAAATTACGGGTCTAAGTGACATTTATGCTAAGGGTGGTGATTTAAATATTTCTGCATCGGCGGCTAGCATTAACGAGGCTGATAGTATGCCAAGCATTGCTGGTGTTAACATTCTTACCAATAATACCAGTGCCGAAATACTTATTGGTACAAATAATACAGATAAAATTAACCTTAGAGCCGCGGAAGATGTGTATATAACTACTTTTAGCAGCAATGTTAATAATAGTAAGATAAATACAATGTTTGCTGGCATACCGCGCAATTCCAAAAATAATTATAACAAGCTCTACCCTGCTGGTGAACAACTTGGAACTGGCGTTTCTTTATCCTACGGCATGACCACGAACCACACCATGGCCAATATAATTTTAGGAGAACTTGTTAAGGTAACAGCCGGAAAAAATGTGGAAATTAACAGTACCAGCTCAGAAGATATTGTTAATGTGGCCATTGCCAATTCTACATGGAAGGGAAAACTCGCCACCGTTGCCGCCGTGAATACAGGAACTGGCGCAAGCCTTGTCACTATCAGAGGTGACATCACTGCCGTTGGTGATGTAAGCATTACCTCAAATATGTTTACCTCCATAACCACCATGAGTTCCAGCTTTAAGGGGCTTTCGCATGAGGTTGCACATCCACCACACGTGGAGCCACGCCTCACTGACCAAATAAATCTATTAGTATCAGATCTTATGACTTATATGTTCCGCCCACTCGGTCTTGTTATGGATAAGCTTGACCTAGGGCTTGGGGCTTCTATGGCCGTTGCCCTACACGACTCCGGTGCAAAAACAGTCATTGCTGGAACATCAGAAATTGTTTCTCAATTTGGTAATGTACGTATACATTCTCAAGCTGATAAGACGCCCATTATTGAAGCTTCAACCTCGGCGTCCTATGCCAAGGAAGCTGTTGTTATACAAGGTGAAGGCCGTGCCGTAAAAAATGCTGTCAGTGGTTCAAGCCCACCTTCACGAGCTGTGGCCATTGCTGTTGGTGTAAGTTTGCTTGGTAATACAGCAGAAACCGTCATAGAAGATGGCGCCAGCATAAAGTATAATCAACGTGCAGATATAAGCTCTGATGGCAACTACTACTTACCTGAATCCTTCCGCATGTTGCCGGGCTTTAAGCCACCAAATTTTGGAAGTCAAATCCACTTGAACGTAGGAGGAGTTGCCTCTGGGCTTGGCGGCTTCTTATCTTCTTTGCCTGTGGACGAACTCAAGGAATTTGTTGACTCCGCCTCGGAAAAATTAGACGAACTTGAACAAGAATACCTTAATATTCAAGATGAAATCTTAGGTGCAGCCTTTAACCTTGATAGTGTTAATGGTAATCAAGGTTTTGCTGTACCAAACTCTTATGTGTATGCCTCCACTGGTGGTGCTGCATCTGCTTCCATTTCTGGTAGTGTTGCCTATATCGAACAAAACACCAAATCCACCACTACCATTGGGGATAATGTATCAATTATTCGCAGTGGTGGTATAGAATCAAATGTTGTTAATGCCAGCGCAGACACCATACAATTATCAACGTATTATGCCAATAAATCTGGATTACTTACCTATGATATTTATTCCGGCAGTTCGCCTCTCAATGGTTTAACCGCGGGCGAAACATATTACGGAGTGGTAGATTCTAGTGGTAGCTTAAAATTATACGATAAAAATAATCACAGTAGCCTTATACATTTGGGAACTTCCAATACGGGCGATGATTTGCATTACTTCCTCTTTAATGAGGATGAAGCCCCCGCCCTTGACCTTACTCTTAATGAAAGCAGTTGGCAAAAACACAGCGATCAGACCGTTTTATCCATGAATAACCCGCATGGGCTTGAAAATGGAGATATAGTATCGGGAAGTAGTACTCTTGGGCTTGAAGAAGACGCTTTTTATATGGTTTTTGTGCAGAGCATGTCTGAGCTATCATTAAAAAAGATTCATACTGACGGAAGCCTTGCCAATGATTTTGTAATTTTTGATGTGCAAACCCTTCCAGAAATTGATAGTATTGCAGACGGTAGCGCTGAAAACCCCTACCATTTTATTGTAGAAGCCAGTGCCGAGCAAAAAGAAAATTTGGGTCTAAAATTTAGTATTAGTTCTGACCAATATAATGACGCCAATGACAAGAGCTATAACCCCTTTGCAGGCTTTAAATCTGGTGATACCGTAACCTATACTGCAGATAGCACAGCCATTGGTGGGCTCAGCCATGGTGCTCAGTATCGCATTGAATTTATGGGTGATGGCACCTTTATGCTTTTTAACGGTAATACGGATGTTGTGCTTGATATGTCAGGCGTGGATGCTGATAGTAGACATACTTTTACATCGGGCACTACCAGCGTTGGTTTTTCTGGTGCCCAGCTTACCCAAGCAGACTTAGATCTTGATTGGGGCGATGCTACAAGCAATTTTAAGGGTGATTTTTCTGCCCTGAGGGTAACATTACAAGCTGACGGTTTCTATCACGGTACAGATATAGGCAATGCCTTTGGCGGTGGCGATATTATTGAGTACACCAGTAGTGGTGAAGACCTTTATGGCCTTAAAAGTGGTCAAAAATATCAAGTTACCCTTAATGGTGGTAAAATTTCTTTACGCGCTTTGGGTGCAGACGGCAATGCCACAGGCACATTTATTAGCCTTGAGCGCAATGTAAAAAGTGATGCCATACACACCTTTAGCTTGATTGAAGTATATGCCAATGCCCCCATTGAAATAACAAAGTCTGAACAAGCAAGCAATGCCAATGATATTTATGTGGGTGAGCATTATTTTATGAATAATGACAAGGTTGAGGTGTTTACCTTAGACAAAATAGACCCCATAACCAATCAACCTGTGTACAAAAGTCTTGGTATGCATACTGTAACGCGTGTCAGTGAGAGTATGCTACGATTGCAAAACAATTTAAATGGCACTTTCCTTATTCCTAGTGCAGAAGCCAACGAAGACCACCCAGAGTTTAAACTTGTACGTCCAGATTATACCTATGCCGTTACTGGCACAGTCAAGGACAGTATAACAATTGCTGATGATATTAGCCGTGACCCATATCTTGGCACATATGTAACTCTTAATAATTATGACAGGCTACAAGATGGTGATACCATTCGTTTTAATACAGATGTCACCTATAAATACATTGACGATGAAGGCAAAGAACAAACCGCAACACTTGCTGCTGGTGAGTTACTCTATACAACCTTTGTAGTTGAAGAAGTAAATGGTGAGTACACTATTGTGGGCTTGCGTCTTGCCTCTGAGTCTGAAAATATTTCGAGCTTTGACTTTGTAGAGCTTATTGGTGCTTTACCAAGCACCATGTATCTTGAAGATGATGGGCATTTTTTAAACCAAGCGTCAGTGGACCTTACTCCATATGTCATTCAAAGTACCACGGCTCATAATGCCGTTGATGGCACACAAGTTACGTATAGTGCAGAGCTTGCTGACGGTAGCCTTGATGAAGCCAATAGTAAAATTTACACCATCACCGTACTTGATGATTATCATTTTACTTTGTCAGAAGTAACAGCAGATGGTACAGAAAAGTTTGTGGCTGCCGCTGATGTCTTTGCCATGGCAGGGGATAATTTTATCCTTGGTAAGCCTGTAAACTCCCTTGCTTTACTTAATGAAAATATTATTGGTCAGGCTGAATATTTAGAAAAGACCGACCACGGCTTTAAGACAGGCCAAAAAGTTGTTTACACTTTTACTGATGAAGATGGCGTTGACCAAAGTACAGAGTATTACGTTGTTGTATATGATGATGATACATTTAGCCTTGCTGAAACATATAATAATGCCGCGCGCGGGCTTGCCCTTGGTGGTAGTGCCCTACCCTCTGATGGCAAATTAGAAAATCCAGAATCAGGCTTATATATTAAGGCCACAAGCTCTGATAAAACTATCAACCTTGCAGGTCAGCTCTTTACGGGGCTTGGGCCAACTAGGTCTTTATTCCCAGCATTTAATGCTTTCCAAACGGTTAAGCCTTCGGCGTCTTATGCCCTTTATTTTCAAGATATTGCTACTCTACCCACCAAGTTTAAAAATGGTTTACCAAAGCGCCATCCCAGCTCTGCCACTGGTGCCGGTGCAACTGTGCAGGTGCTTAGCTTTACCCATACTACTCAAGCTCAAGTGGGTTATGGCAAAAGTAGTGCCGCAACCAAGCTCATGGGGGATAACATCTCCATTATAGCGGACAGTGATAATGGTATATTCTCCCTACTTCTTGTGGGAGCCATGGGGGACTATAAGAGCATTTCCGGTAGCATGGGGCTGATTTGGGTGGAAAATTCAACCATAGCCGATGCTAGTATTGGCCTTGGCACCATGCAGGCGGGGCGTTTTGGCAATGCTGGTGATTTATTTATCACCGCCATGGACGAAACCTATTATACCCAGCTTTCCCTTGCCATTAATATGGCAGCAACGGCTGTTGGTGGAACATTCTTCTTACAAGATATTACTCGCAATACCCTTGCCGGTATTAACAATTATGAAAATGCCGAGGCTGGCGGAGCTGTGTATGTGGCGGGTGAACTTAATGTTGACGCTTACTCCACCGGTCAAAATATTGCTGTTATTGTGGGGGCATCTGTTGCCAATGCGCCTGATGAGAATGACCTTAATGAAAATAAAGATTATGATCCCCTTTCAAGTTACTCTGGTTTGGAATCAATTTTAGCAAGCTCTGTGCCTAGACAATTTGGCGCGAAAAAAACCACTGGTGTTAAAAATAACACAGCTAAGAATGCCGCTGCCATGTATGGTGACTACTACACAAAGATGTCTCCAAATTCTGGCGGTCTTAACTCTGGCAGTCAAGGTGGCAATCAAGGCGGTAATCAGGGAAATCAAGACAGCACTAAGAATGGTACAACCATTGCCATTGCGGCTCAAGGCCTTGTGAGCCTTTATACTGAAGAAACAAAAGCCCTTGTGCAAGATTTATCCACCCTTGTGGTGGCAGGCTTTGTGGCACGCGCCTTAAACGACACCAAGCAATATATTGGTGCTGGTGCCATGTCCGTTGCCATTAAAGATAGTAGCAAAAGTGGTAGCGGTAGCGGCGGCACCGATAAACAAAGTAGTAGTGTTGGTGTTGGGGCTGCCATGGTGGTTACAGTGCATGAAAAAGAAACCATTGCGGCCATGGATAACATTACAAGCATGACCGTCACAAAGGGTGATGTTGACGTTACTGCCACTGATGAAACCTTTACTTTAGTTATTGGTGCTGGTCTTGGTGCTGCCCCCGGTGGCTATGGTGGCGCAGGTACACTTATGGGTAACTACGCCACAGCAAATACTAAAGCCTATATTTCCAATAGTGACCTTACAGTGAACCAAGGTCTTGTGAATGTTGAGAGCTTACGTGATGTATTTATGATAACCGTTGCCGGTGGTGGCGGTTTTGGTAAGAATCTTGGTATTGGTATTTCTGTAAGTGCCAATATACTCTTTGGTGATACAGAGGCTTATGTTACAAATAGTAGCATTGATGCCTCTGGTAATGTTAGTGTTACGGCAAGCAGCGGCACCAGTGCAACGCCAAATATTACCATAGATGAAGATAATCCCGGTGACAGTGGCCTTTCCGTAGCTCCAGGTGATATATTTAGCCTTGATGGTTATAACCTTATTAGTATTGGGGCAAGTGCAGGTATTGCCACTGGTGGTTATGGTGGTGCTGGCACACTTACTGTTAACGTAGTTGACGGTGACACCAAAGCCTATATTGTAGGCAAAAGCAATAGTGAAAGAGCAAGCATTATCACTGATGGTAATGTTGTAGTGCAATCCATTAACCAATTTGGTGTACTATCTGTGGGTGGTTCCCTTGCATTATCTTTGAAGGGAAGCAGTGATGATAGTAGCAATAGCAATAGCAGTAGCAGTTCTAGCTCCTCCAGTTCTGAGTCTAAAGGTGCCTCCATTGGCGGCATACTTTCCATTAACACCGTACTCTCTGAATCCCTTGCCTATGTGAAATATGTAAACATAGGCGATAATACCACTTCTGCCAATGATGTGGTTGTTAGGGCCCTATCAAGGCAAAATATTGTGGCCATTGCCGGTGCTGTTTCTGGCTCCACTGGCAAGAATGCCATTGCTGTGACCATGTCTGGTAATGCTATTTCCACAGGTACTGGTGCATCTCTTGATTATGCCGATGTTCATGCCAATACCCTTGCTGTCATGGCCGGCAATGAAGCCACCATTTTATCCTTGGCCGGTGGCATTGGTATTTCTACCGGTGGAAATGTAGCGGCGGCGGTAGCTGTAAACCTTGTTATTGGTGCAGAAACACCTGAACTTGATGTAAATAGTGGCAATGTTGATGCAAAATCTGGATTGGTTACAAGTGGCGGCGTTGGTGAGTATGACTTCAACTCCACCAAGGAAGTTTTAGACAATGAAACCGATGCAGTACTTGATAAGGGCGATATGGACGTTACCGCCACTGTTGATAATGCCCAAATAACTCTACATGGTGAAAAAGCCACCTGCATGCAAGTTATTGCTGAGGCTTCCACTGCCATATTATCCATTTCTGCAGGTATTAGCGGCTCCTTTGGCGGTAGCTCATCTACTGGTTCTGGCTCTAGCTCAAGTGGCAATGCCACAAGCCTTGCAGGTTCTCTTTCTACTAACCTTATTATGCGTAGTGTAAAGGCTGAAGTAAAAAACAGCGAGCTTACACTTGCAGGAAAACTGAGCATTATTGCTCGTGATTATATTTATGAAGATGAAGACAATTTAATCAATAAAGGCAGTCGTATTTTTGCAGTGTCCGGTCAAGTGGGAGCTGCCTTTAAAGGGTCACAAATAGGCGTTGCTCTTGGCGGTAACTACATTGGTGGCGATATTACTTCTGGCCTAACCAATACTTCAGTTAATGCCACCGGTACTGCCAATGACACTACTGACGGCCTTACAGTACACGCAGACTCCATCGGCACCATACTAAGTGCCAATGCTTCTGTGTCCTTTACCACTGGAGGCAGCACTGGTGGAAGTAGTAGTACTACTACTTTAAGTGGCACGCTTGGTGTAAATGTAATTAATAAAAATGTCATGAGCATTATTGACGGAGAATCGTCCACCAAGAATATCACCGTCAATGGCCCCATCAGCGTTAGGGCTACAGACAGCTCTGAGATATTAAGCCTTGCTGCGGCTGTTGCTGTAAGTACCAATACGCAATCAACACCACTTGGTGGTACCATTGCCGTTAATGTCATTACCAGTGAACAATTACTAAAAATAGACAATGTAAATATGCTTGCTACCCTTGGCGACATAGATATGCTTGCCAAATCCTCAAGCAATATTGCCTCGGTAAATTTAAGCATTGCTGGTTCAAGTTTAACCGTGAACCCCAATGTTATTGTAAACAATACCACTATCAATATTGATGCAAGCACCATCACAGCCAATCAAGGTAACTTTACTGCTGAGGCTACCCAAGAAGTAAGTAGCATGGCTTCAAAGATTGTGAACTTGGTGGATGGCGTCATTGAAAATGCTGACAACCAAGATGTTTCTGATAAATATAAAGAATTTAAGGAGATGGTGTTCAATGATGAAAGCAATGACATTGCAGGAGCAACTCAACAACAAGTCACTGATTATATTTTTAACAATAGCATATTAGCCTTAAACTTCAACCTTGGTCTTTCCCTAAGTGGCACAAACCTTGGTGGAGCTGCGGCTGCCAATGTGGTTATTTCTAATGTTAAAAATCTCATGGGCACATCCACCATAAGAGCTAGAGATGTTTCCATATCAAGCACCAATAAAGTTATGATTAAGTCTGCCGTTGTGGGGGTTACAGGCTCCACCAAGGGCACAAGCATAGGTGCTGGTTTTGCCTCCAATGACATCATAGGCAAGGCTGAATCAAGAGTGCAAGACAGTTCCATTTATGCAAGCGCCGGCGGTATAAGCACTGGTGATGTATCAATTACTTCTGAAAACCAAGCTGACATTCTCTCCCTTGCCATTAGCGCATCTGGCTCTACCCAAGGTACTAGTGCAAACTTGTTCTTTGGTATAAACCTTGCGATAGTTGATAGCATTGCTACTGTCATAGGCAATGGCATGGATGATGTTTTAGAGGCTGATGGTAGCATTTCTGTAAGTGCTGTTGATAAATCAAAAATATGGACATTTACCATAGCTGCCTCAGGCTCTACGCAAGGTTCAGGCGTTGGAGCTGCCAATAATACTTCTGTCATCACTGGTCTTGTGCATGCTGGTATTGCCAATATGTCTCACGTCAGTGCCGGTGGTAATATGAGTATTGAAGCCCTGTCTAATACTCAAATTCTCAACTTTGCCATAGGCCTTGCAGGAGCCACCAGTGGCAGTTCTGTTCAAGGTACATTTAGTGAAAATGTTATTATTCGTGATGTCTATGCTGAGCTTAACAATATCACTTCTGTTACCGTAGGTGGTGACTTGGTGGTTGATGCAAAAGAAGATGGTTCAGGAGAACTCCTTGATTTATTAAAAAATACCTATATGCGCCTGGCTGGTGTTGACAATGTTAATACCGACGGTTTGAAAGATGAGACATCAAAAGAAGCCGGTGTTGATATTGATAATGGTAAAATTGCCATTGATGCCGAAGGCGGTGAACGCAACTTTGACGTAAATGAATCGCTATTTAACTTTGGCAGTGGTATTTATTCACTGGTAGTATCTGTAGCGGGTAGTAGCAGTAGCATTGCCGCCAATGCTGGCGTAAACTTCAATTGGCTGCAACGCAAAACTCAAGCCTTTGTAAATAATATTGGAAACTTACGATTTACCAATTCTGGCGCAACAAAAAGCAGCATGAAGGTTCATGCCACTTCTGCAGCCGCAGCCTTTGGCGGCGTACTCAGCCTTGCCGGTTCTGGTGGATCTCTTGGTTTAAGCGGTGCACTAGTGGCAAACGTACTCAATAATGACGTAAAGGCCACTGTAGAAAATTCCAGTATAAGCGGATGGAATAACAACACATTAGATGCATCATTCCTTGGTGATATAAGCATTGTTGCAGATAATAGCGCCGGTGCTGTGGCTCTGGGTGTGTCCATAGGTGCGTCCGGTGGTTCATTGGGTGCGGGTGCCGTTCTGACCTTTAACCTTGGCATGAGCAAGTCAGGCACTCTTAACCAAGCTGAAATCAGTAATTATGATACTGGTGAAAAGAAAAGCCTAGCTGAACGTATAAAACAAGAATTTACCGGTGACTTAGAAGTAGCTGGGGTTGGTTCATATTTTGAAGATAACAACTCCAATAGTGATGCCAACCTTGGCGGAGAATCTGCCGAAGCTGGCCTTATTGGCGTAGATGTACTCTCCAGCGGCGAGTTGGTAGTGGCAGCAACGCAACATAGTTCACTGATTTCTTTAGGGCTTTCCATTGGAGCATCTTCATCCATAGGGGCTGCTGCAACCGCTAGCTACAACTTGCTCTCTGTAAACAGCCTTGCCCATGTGACCAATTATGTACGCGCTGACAACACAGAAAGAACAAATAATCTCCAAACAGGTGCTATGCAATTTAATGCCACCACCGGTGGCGATGTTTGGGCTTTCCTTATAGCGGTAAGTGGTTCAAGTTCCACCGCCGGCAGTGCGTCACTTGCCATAAGTCGTGTGGCCGGCAATGCCCAAGTATTTGTGAAGGCAAACCAGTTAATCACAAGCAATGGTGATTTACGCGTAAATACTAAGACGACTGCTTACATGCTTACCCTTGCCCTTTCCTTGGCTGGTGCGGGGTCAGCGGCGGCGGCAGGTTCCGTAGCCCTTGCCCTTGCCGGCACCAATGCTTTAGCAGATATTGACGCAAATATTATTGATGTTGCTGGTGATTTATCCATGACATCTCTAAATACAAGCTTAGTTCTTACAACTTCTTTAGGAGCTACTGGCGGTGGATCAGGTGCTCTTTCTGGTGGCATTGCCGCGAACCTTGCCTTTATGGGCGATGCTGCTCCATTTATGCCTGAAAAAGATAGCGAAGACACTAAAAACAGTAATGAATGGCTACAACTCTTTAGCAATATGTTTGTAGATAATCGCTCACATGGCTTTGAAACAAGAGCTGTTATTAAAGGCGATATCATAGAAGTTGCTGGCAATGATGATACTTCAGACGGTGCTGTGACCATTAAGGCAGACAATCTATCCATGTTTATTGCGGCCATTGTACTGTTATCTGGTTCAGGTTCAGGTTCAGGCGCTGGTGGCGTGGTCTTAAACGTACTTTATGAATCCAATGCCTTAGCGCACTTGGCAGTAGGTTCAAACTTTACAGCGCCTAAGAGTGAACGTGGCTCAGTAACACTAACAACACAAAATAATAGTAAACTATGGGCAACAATGGCCGTTATTGCTGGCTCTGGTTCTTTTTCTGCATCAGGCTCCATAGCGCTAAACTATGCCGACGTGGGCAGCACAGCCTATATTACAGGCGGAGCAAGTGCCACTTTTGAAGCTGGGCACATAAAGGTAAATGCAGGCTCCAATGCCGACGTATATGCCCTTGCCATTTCCCTTGCGGGCTCTGCCACCGGTTCCGGTTCCGCAAGTTTTGCCGTAAATGCGCTTGAAAATGCTACTGTGGCCCAAATTGTTGGAGACAGTGTTAGCAATAAATTTGCTATGAATGCTGGTAATGTTCAAATTGGCACACTTACAGAGTCTCTCTTAGTTGCTGGCACTACGGCTGCTGCGGGTAGTGTGGGAGCTGATGCCGGCCTTGCTGTGGCTATTAACGTTGGTGTTCGTAGTGCAGAAGAACTTGGTCTTATAGCAGAAAATGCAAAAATGGTAGACGATGGCAGCAATAGTCTACAAGGCATTGAAAACAACGGCCAGTATTTTGTCACTAAGGAAAATGGAACATTATATCTGCATGAAACTCAAAATGCAGATCATAAGCACATTAGTGCTGATGGTGTTATAAAGGATACTCATTACATAGTGTTGCGTGACGAGCAAAGTAATGAAAGTAAATACTCCTTTGATAAAAGTGCTGTAAATGCTGATGGTAGTATTACTATTGCGGGGCTCACACTTGTTTCTGGTAAAGACATTATTGCAAGCCTTAGAGATAAGAAAGCATCTGATAGCTTCAGAGATGATGAAATCCCTTATACTATTATTTATTATACGGATGAATATGGCACGCCCATGTATACCTCTGAAAGAGTTGAAGATGAAGTAACATCTTCTTATGTCTTGGTGGAGAATGTAAGTATGCAAGCCGCAAGTCTTGCGGCACAAGCCAACTCTACCCGCCAAACCATTACCGTATCTGCCGGTTTATCCTTATCACAGTATTTCTCAGGCTTGGGTTCTGTTTCCACATCTGTTTCTAATAATGCAACCAAGGCCTTGGTGAGCAACTCAATACTAGATATTACCAATGATATTAGTGTTGAAGCCATTAATCAAGGCAAGTCCTATACTGTTGCAGCCAGTCTTGCAGTGGGTATTTATTCTGCCTTGGGTGCCGGTATTGGTGTTACTATTGATTCAGGTATTACCAGTGCTGGCATGAATGGTGTAGCTGTATTAAATGCGCAAGATGTTAAGGTTAATAGCCTTGCAAACCTTGATATTGTAAGCGTTACCTTTGCCTCTGCTGGTGCCATTGGTGCTGGCTCACTCAGTGCTTCTGTGAACATTATGGAAGGCAATGTTGAAGCAACTATGCTTGATTCGAGCATTACCGCAAAGGGCATAGTGAGTGCTTTATCACACTTGGCAGAGCCCACTGATAATGCCAACTTTAGCTTTGAAAATATGCTAGCCGGTAAGCAACAAAGCGACTTGCTTGCTACCTTACTATCTGCCGATGAAGACCTTTTAAAGGTTCAAAATGATGCCCGTAGTGAAAAGTCAGATAACAGCCAAAATGGCATGCAAGAAGATGGCGTTCAAGTAGAAGGCACTAAGATAGCTGATGCCATGAAGGTAAGCGGTATTTTAAGCATTGCAGTATCTAGTATGATGGGTATTGGCGTTACTGGTGCTGTGTCTGTAAACATCCTTGAAGGTGGTGTACATACTAACATTCATAATACCAGCATTACAGCAAATGCGGCGGATTTTGATTCAAACCTTGGAATGACCATTCAAGGGTTTGTGGCCTCCGAAATTGCAGGCTCATCATATGCGGCCGCTGTTGTTTCTAATGTATTAGAAGGCAGTACAAAAACCAATGTAACTGATAGCAATTTAACGATAACTGACAGTGCTACCATTCATGCTGCTCAAGAGCTAACCATATACGGTATTGCGGGTCAGCTTATAGTGGGTACCGGCGTTGGCGCAAGTGTCATATATAATTCCATACTTGGGCATGTAGAGGCAACTCTAAGCGGCGGCAGCATTAAAGGCACAGACCAAACTAGTGCAACAGCTATCATTGATGCCTACCGCAAAGCCACCATTAAAGCTATTGGTATTGGAACAGGCATTGGTGCAGGCTTTGCTCTGGGCGGTTCTGCTATAAATCTCATTGAAGGTAATACCAATGCCTATATCAACGGTAGTAACATCTCAAACCTTGTGTCGCTAGACGTTGAGGCAGAAGAAGCTATTTTCTCCACAACCTTTGCCATGCAATTGGCTGCGAGTTTCTTTGGTGCCATGGGTGCTGCCGTTGCCATCACCTTGGTTGAGGGTGATGTCTATGCAGGCATTACCAACACACAACTTAGTACTATTGATACAGTAGACGTACAAGCAAACTCCAATTCTGCATTTGACACCTATGCCATAGGTGCTGCCATTGACTTGCTTGCGCCTCCTATTGCTGTAGTTGTTGCACTAACCTTCCTAGAAAATAATAATATTTTAGCAGAGATGGACAATGTTACTGCCAACGATATTTCTGACATTGCCATAGTAAGTGATGCCCATTGGAATATGTATATTCTTAGCATTGCAGCCGCCGGCGGTGGTATTTTACCAGGTATTGCAGCCTCCTATTCTGCTGCAGAAATAGCAGGTACTGTAAGATCGCGCGTTGAGGACTCTACCTTTACAGACCTTGGCACCATAAAGGTTGACGCTGATGCAACACCAAGAGCTAAGGTTATAAACGTAACTCCGGCTATTGCTGCTGTTTTTGCATTAGGTGTGGCAATTTCTGATACAGAGCTGAGTACATCTGTTGAAGCTTATATACATAATTCAAAAATCTCATCTTCAGTGAGCAATTTACAACATTCAGCTGTGGAAGTTGCGGCTAACCTTAATAGACCAACCGCTGGCTATAGCCTAGAAAGCGTAGCTTTTTCTCTTGCTGCAGGTATAGGGGGTGGCGTTGGTGGAGCCAATGCCGATGCCTTTAACAATGCAACCGTTAAGGCCTATGTCAGCGAGCTTAATGCCACTGATTTGAAATCATTAAAAGTGCATGCAACAAATGAAGTAAGCATGCGCGCTCTTGCCACCGGTGTTGGTATAGGGTTTTATGCTGGTCTTGGTGTTACTACGTCCAGTTTTGAGTCTGATGCTAAAACTTTTGCCTATGTAACTGGCGTTACAGGGCAAACCATGACTATTCATGATAACTTAGATGTGCAAGCAAGATCGTTGTTATACACCAATCAACTCGCTGTAGCCGGTTCTGGTGGTATTGCTGGTGTATCTGCTGTAAAAGCAGCTCAAGACCTTAATGCATTCACGAGAGCTGGCATAGGCTACAATGCAGAAACTGGCCAATCCATTGCAAGTAACTTTGTGGCGGGCAATATAACTGTTAAGAGCAATAGTATTTTTGATTTACAACAAGAACTTGACTCCGTTACCGTTGCTCTTTGGAGCGGTTCCGGTGGTGCCACAAAAATGCGCCTTAATGACATTCAAACCACAGTTAATATTGGCGATGGTGTTATGTTAAAGTCGGATAATATAGACATTGTAAGCCTTAGTGAAATACATCGTGTGGGCGCACTCAATGACTCTAATACTGTGTCTGTAGGCCTGCTTGCTGTGTCTGCCGGTAATACAGAAACCATTATCAATTCCATAAGTAGAGTATTAGTTGGCAAAAATGCACAAGTAATTGGTACAGGGAGCAATGCAAACGATGATGTTGTCATGCTGCGTGCCCTGAGTATCCTGAATTATAGAGACAGTCTTACCTTTGGTAGTGGTAGTATTGTTGGTGTACCAGTAATGAGTGGTACTATTACCGCAGATATAGACTCACATGTTATTATTGATGAAGGTGCACAAGTTAAAACCATTCATAATAGTGGTTCTGACATTATATTGCATGCAAGTAGCTATGAAAAAATTGACTTTAATATGGTCGGACATTTTTACGGTGCAGCGGCCTTTGGTGAAATAAAAACTAGAGTTGACCTAGATACCGATAACCATGTGCTTATTAAAAAGAATGCAGATGTTTATAGTACAGCTCATTTGGTACTTGGCACAGGCACAATGAGTACCAATTTTGCGAAATATAACCATGTATATGCCTACCTTGGTAGCTATGCCATGGGTGATTCTGACATGCTTATACAGGGCAATGTGTATAATATAGCAGTAATTCCTGCCTCTGGTGTTGACCGTAATAGTGGCTTGTACTGGAATCAAAACATGGGTGTTACCATTGAGCAAGGAGCTGATGTTCTTGCTCGTGGTACTGTTTCTGTCTTAAATAGTCGTGGCAATGCCCTTGTGGATGTGAAAGTTGTTGTGAATAGCTGGGTAAATGAAGTATTTAACCCACTAAGTAAGGAAACAGTGGCAACTAACCTTAATAGTTACTTAACTGTTGATGGTCGCCTAGAAAGCGGTGTTGATAATAACATAGACGTTACCCTTAAAAACTTAACTACCCTTGCTGAGTGGAATGCAGAAAAAGCCAAGGGTAGCATTGATCAATCTGAAATAGATCGCATTGAAAATGCCTTAGTTATTTTTGAAAATGCTTATGGCTTAACATATTGGGAATTTTTAGAAAATCCAAACTGGACTGAGCTACTTGGTGATGATGCTGATAGCTATGCAACCCAACTTAGTAACGAATCTTGGGTAAAGCTATGGTCTGCAAACCTTGTGGCAGAGCTTGCAGAAAACCCATCTTTAACCGAAGAGGATATTTACAACTCCTACGGTATTGATGCCTACACAAGATTTATTTTAGAAGAACTGCTTAATGACGACCTTGACGCTCTTATTGCCTTAAAAGACAGCACCAAGCACATCATTGATGAAGACAATTATAAAGCACTCTTCATAAAGCCAAACACGGCAGAGCTTGAAAATGTCTATACTGCTGCAGGCTACGATATAACAAGATTCTGGCAAGGCGTGATTGATGCCAATACGGTTAAAGATGCCAGTGGTGATATTATAAGCAGTGATTTTAGTGCTGAGGAATTAGAACTTCTTCAATATCTTGCAGCTCCTGTAGTCACAAGCTTTGTGGATGCGTATAAAACCCAAGACAATGCCGAAAATAGTACCTACGTGACTAAAGATGGCTGGTCTAACATTATTGCAGAACATTACAGCCCTGATGGTTGGTTAGGTTTTTCTACTGCGGCAGATATTGACGCCCTAAACGCCTTTAAACAAGCATATGATGGCGCAACCGACGCCGATTGGCAAAGTATTGTCACTACGCATGAGATAATTGCAGCACAACTGCTCTTAAGATATGTGAGCAATAATCAAACTCACCTTGTGTACGATAGCTTCTGGACAAATTATAATACCGTTGCCATACAAATGGATAATGCCAAAAATACTAATTATGTATCTAAAGATGGCTGGTCTAGCATTATAGCCGAGTATGATAATGGTGATGGCACGTGGAAGGGCTTTACAGATGAAGCAGATATTACAGCCCTAGATGCCTTTAAAACCGCATATGACGCCGCCACCGATGCGGATTGGCAAAGTATTATCACGACGCATATGGACATTGCCGCAAAGCTTCTTGCCCTGTCTGTGGATACGGCAACAGCTACAGATGTAAATGTGGTCTTTGAAGCTAGCTTCTGGGCAAATTATGACTTTACAAAAGTTAGTGTGGACGCAAAAAGTCCAAGCAAAATTGCTGAGGGTAATAAATTAATTAATGAAGGTAACTTTGCTCTTGATGACCTTTTCTGGAGTATTACCTCAACTCCAGCCGGTAGTGCTGCCCTTGATTACAAGTTTAGCTTTGCAGCAGTTGAAGCATTGTATGCCGACGCCGGACTAGATATAACAGAGTTTTGGAAAGGCGTACTAGAAGCCAATATAACCATAAGCCTTGATTATACTGTAACAACTGACCTTAGTGCTGAAAACTTAGAATTTTTGATTTATCTTTCCACCCCCATAAGTGCAAGCCATGGCTATGCATCTATAGAAAATGCTAAAAACGTATATAATGTTACTAAAGAAAGTTGGCAAACGCTTATACTTGAATATAATCGTGGTAATTTGGGAACACAAGACCTTGATGCGAGTACGCTAACAAGCTTTTATAACGATGCTAAAGACGCTCCTTATACAGAAAAACTTCACGAGGTAGTAGATGAATATAATGAAGACGGAATATTAACTAAGTTACTTGCAAGATATGTAGATGCCAATTTTATAGGTATGTATGAAAATGTATTTTGGCATGATTATTCTAAACAAAATAATGATGCAAATGCATTAACAAGAGAGGATTGGTTAATAGTAGATCAAATTGCAGACATATACTTTTTAGAAAATTTTGGTTATGAAACTTCATACGGAAGTGATGGTTTCATCATGCTAGAATTTCTTGAGCGAGTGCAAAAAAACAGCGATTGGAACTCTTATATGGAAGGTGATAATGCCTCTATAATTACATCATTACTTGATATATATAATGGTTATCAGGTTACTGAGAAATCAAAAAACGGCTTTTGGGGTATATATGATTTAGAATACATACAAAAAAACAATGCCCTAAATGTTGAGAATATAACTAGACATGGTTGGACTAATATTATTAATGAATACGTTGAAAACTTGTCTTTTATTGATTTCGACTACAGTGAGGCCCTTTCTAAGGCTCTTTCAACGGCAACCGAAGACAATTGGAAGGACATAGTAGAAGGGTATAAATCTGATGCACAAAGGATACTTGAGGACATTCTTGAGAATAGAAAAAACCATAGAGATTACCATGGGATAGCTTTTGATGGAATCTTGTTTCAAGAACAATATTGGATTGATTTCGATTTAGATATGATTAACTCGGAAGTTAAAGATGCCACTCTACTTCCTACGGTTAAGGATATGGTATCTACTGGAGAATATGTCCTTGGAGAATCATTCTGGCAGTTACTTGGAAAATCTGATGCTGAAACTGTTGAAAAAGTTTTTGGCGAGCTTAGCGAAGAAAATTTACTTGATGTAAAACTGCTCTCACACCTTGACGGAGATTACCGCGAAACAAATACAAGCTATAGTAATACTTATAGAAAATACTTAACTACTTATGCTGATATTACTTTCAAAAACGTTCTTAATGAAGTTGAATCACGTACAGATGTTTCACAAGCACTCGATGATTTACACTATTACGTTATTGGCAGTAATTATGACCGCTTAAATATCTCTACAGGTAGCGGTGGCTATGCCAGTGAACTTGTGAAAAACTACCGCGCACTTGAAGCAAAATACCAGGTTTATGGTGGCGGCTATGTGAGCAACCATGTAGTAAACGATTTGAGAACTCTTCAACAAGAAATTATTGATGCAGGTTATGGTGAATGGGCCACAGCCAATGACGGTTCAAGCCGCTTTGTTCTCTTTAATACTGAAGGCTTTAGCACCATTGCCGTGGAAGATGTCTATCTTTATAAAGGCACTGTGGATATTTATGCTGAAAATATTAAAGGTTCTGGCACTATTACCTCACATAGTGATGCAAACCTTACTATCAATGCACAAATGATTCAAACTGGTCTTTATGTAAATGAACTTGAAATAGACTCAAGCTTTGGTGGCGCTGTAAATACTTTTGGCTTTAATGTAGCTACTTCGCCAACAGTAAAGATTAACGAAAACATTGGTAACGACCCGACTATGACCATTACCCAGCACCAAAACGCACAATTAAACGTGGGTAATGTCTATAATCTAAGCGGAAGAACCGCAATAATAAGCATGGGTGATTTGCGCGTTAGCGGTCAAGTATCTGCTAAAAGCCTCAGTATGAATTCTATGGGCACCTTAACCATTGGCATCCCCGGCGAAGACGCGCTCTTCAATGTGGGTGGAACGCCTGTGGGTCTTAGCAGTTCAGATCCTAATAATATTGTCGTAAATAATAGTAGCGGCGGCATATTCTCACTTGGTGATATTAACATTGATGTTGCCTACTTAAATATTAATGGTGTTATTCAGTCGGGTCTTAAAGACTATGAAGTTAACGTGGGTAATGGTGAGTACCTAAAAATTAATCCGGATGGAACAGCAACGGGAAGCACTACCAAAACTGACTGGAATGTTTACACTTATGACAGTGCTTCTGACACCTATACTGTCACCCCATATCTTGCTGGTAGTGGTACCATAAATATTACAGGCACAATCTTAAATACCAATCAGGGACAAGGCAAGATACAGGCTTACGCTAATCCGAATATTACTATCATCAATCATACAAGTTCAGATGTGCGTATTCAGGGGCTAAATACTGGTAGTGAGTCAGTTGGTGGTATCTTTGCAAGATCCGATGATACTGCTACATATAGTCAATTAACGGGCAGTTCATATACTCCAAATACAGAAAGCTTAAAATATCACTATCAAATTGGTAATACATCTGCCAGAAAAGATATCTATACCTATAGAACAGCCTCGCTGTGGGGATTGGACTTCCTTGGTAAGGATAGCGAAACCGATGTTACCCATACTGTTATAACTCAGGCCAATAGACCTCTTGATAAAACAGGTGGCTATATCGGTTTCCAGCGAGCATTCACGCCAAATGGGCAATATTCTTCTGGTAGTTTAAGTAACTTAGCCTCAGGTAGTATTGATATCACCGCTGACGGTGGAACAGGAAAACATTACTATTTACCTAATACTGGCGTATTAACAGGAACGTATACAGCATATACCCTTCTTGATGGTAATACTACAACGCAACACTTAACCCCTTACTGGACGACTGGTGGTAAACATGGCAAGCAAGATGTTTATGTTGAAACCACAGTTACAACCACACCACATCAAAGCGTGCTTTGGTTGCAATTTGATACACATCACGCCATTGCATTAGATACCGGTGTTGGTGGTGGTAACATAACCATCAAAAACGAAGGCAGCGGAAAGGGTGATATATATCTTACAGATAATATCACAGCCAATGGTTCTGTTACCATTGACGCTGTTGATGCTCATATCTACGACGAGAGCAGTAGTATAATTACCGCTGCAACAACTACTACCATTAGCGGTGCAAACCTTGGCAGTGCCTTAAATCGCATTACCGCCATGGGTACTGGTAGTTCTGTTACCTTTAATGCCACGCAGGGTGATATGTATATTGAAACCATTGGCGGCGATAGTAATGGTAACATATCAGTACAAGCCAGTGCTGCAGGGCTTGTGGACTTGCGCGTTATGGGCGCCACCCTTGTAAGCAAAGGCAGTGGTCTTCATGCTCAAGGTGGTATAGTTGCGGAAAAAGTAGTTCTTGCGGCTGAGAGCGGCATAGGAACAGCTGACCAAGCCTATATACTTGGTAATTCAGCTTCTACCAGAAGCACCCCAAAGGATATCTATCTTTCCATTACCAGTACTGACGGTGATGGTAATATTTACTTTGACGGCGGTATAAATAACCTACACATTGAACGTGTTGTTGCCCCGACGGGTATTGTGGATATTAAAACTGCGGGCATCATCACTGACGCCAACGCAGAATACAGCAAAGACGAATTAGATATCAACCGCTTAGAGTCTCTATGGGAGCGTTTGGGCATGGTTGCCTCTGACGATGCAAGTACCTATGAAACCCAAATCCAAGAGAATATTACCAAGCAACTTATAGAAGCGGATAGTGCGTATCATCAGCACTTTACCCTAAAAAATGCCATAAAAGCCGCTGGCGGTTTGGAAGCATATGCCGAATCATTGGTTAATAATAATGACGCAAACTTTCAGGCTCTCATAGATGCTAATGGCTATGCAGACCTTGCAGATGACAATGCTAAGGCTTTGCAGTGGGTAAAAGATCGTCAAGCACACTCTGCAGCCACCGTCAATGCCATTGACCCAAGCTTGCTTCTGAGCGCATATGATGCCACCCTTGACCTTGCAGGCATAAGCTATGCTGAAGACTCTGAGCAAATGAATAGGCTACGTGCCAATGCCGAGGCAGCCCTCTATACTAAAGCGCAGCTTACAGGCGGCGTTGCTTCACTGCTTTATAGCAATACAACCTCAACCCTCATTACAGAGGTTGCCAATATAGTAGCAAGAGATGTAAACCTTAGTGGTAAAAGTATTGGCACTATTGGCAAGGGACAAGTCTATATTATTAAAGACTACACTTCAAAAAGCGCCAATAATGAGTTCAGCATTGAAGAACAAGAGTACATTGCTCATGCTGACGCTGCTGAAAAGACAATGCTGGGCGACGACATGCATATTCAACTAAATGAGTATATTGTCGACAACTATGAAGACAAAGTGCTTGGATTGCTAGAACTCACCGAGCTTGATCGTTTCTTTATCTGGTCCAGTGAAGGCTCAGACAGAACTATAAATCCTGATGGATCCATGACCATACGCTTTGTGGATGATGTAAACGTAAAACTCTTAGGTGGAGAGCTGAATTTTGAAGCTACAGATCATGCCCTCATTGGTAGCGGCGTTTATGATTTAGCAGATTCCTCTCGTGTAGATTTAACCATTGGCAAGGCCATAGTTACCGCCGATGATGCCGAGCTACGCATTAAAGCCGATGGAAACCTTTATCAAGCTCAAAATGTAGGTGATATAATTAGCGCTGGAGTAAATTCATTTGTAACCCTTGAAGGCAGTAATGGCGACGTTGGTGCGACGGATGCCTATATCAACCTTGGTACACATGGCGCCATAACTGCGCGAGCCTATGGCGATATATATATTAAGGGGCAGGATGACATAATGCTTGATGCCTTGCTTACAGAAGCGTCAAGCACAGTACATATCTTAAACGAAGATGCAGACGGCTCCATTACGCTTAATCAAACCTTTGGGACTGATATTCTCGGTGATGTTACCCTTGAAGCCCATGAAGTAAACCTAGGTTCGGATAATCTTGAATATCTAGAAATTAGCGAAGATATGGGGCTCACGATTTTGGCAGATACTTTAGACGTAAAAGCCAAAAATATCATCGTCACTGGTGAAAATTTCACTGACCCTATCAGTGTCAATATGACAGCCAGTGAATCCGTAACCTTTGAGAAAAAAACAAACTTTAGTATTGCTGGCAACTTGAACATCCAAAGTGGCAATACTGTAAGCGTGCAAAGTAATACAAAACTTAATGTTCATGACCTCTCCATTACGGGGCTTGATGTAACTTTGCAAAGCCAGTCAAACTTCACATATGACAACTTTACTGTGGACCTTCCCCCCAACGTTCTTACTGGCCAAGCAGGCAGCCTGCACATGGGTAATATTAACACCACTCAAAATGGTCGAAACATCGCTCAAATGAGCGTCGAGGGGCATAATGTAGGCACCTTTGATGTCAGCACATCCACACGTGACGCCAACTGGAGAATGGAAGAAACAAAAACTGTATATGAACAAGCATCATTGCATGTTACCTTAAACAATATGCAAAATCTGAGTGCTGGTCGCGGCGATGATACCATGACAGTATACGCCAATGCAGACTTGCCAAATAGTATGGATCTTGGTGGTGGCACAAATACCATGCTTAATGCCAGCGGCTCAGCCATGCATTGGACACTGGATGGTAGCGGCATGCTAAGCTATCAAGATGACAATGGCGTTGGCATGTCCCCCCTTGGTGTAGATATTATTGACTCAATATTACCTAAAGGAACAACCCTAGACACTGCCGGCAATACCCTTTCCTTCCTTGATCCTAACGCCAAAGGGGATTGGAAAATTACCGAGGCTGGTGGTGGAACTTTAAACGGCCTTGCCTTCAACAATATATCCAAGGTTGTGCATGATAGCCCCAATGGTAGCATCTGGCTACAAGGGCATATGCCTGAACTTAATATCAAAGGTGAAGGCTCAATCCTGACTCAAGTTATTCCAGGGTGGTCATATATTAAGTTGACATTAGGTAAGGGTGTCACAGTGCAAACAGTCGACCTTAGCCCTGCACTAGAAGATTTGAATAAACCCTTTATACCCAATGATACTCTAGATGCGCTTCACAACGGCCAAACAGATGAACATTCCGATATATTGAGTGGTATTATTGAAAACCTTCTTGGCTCAAGCGGACTAGCTCGCCTTGAGCAATTGTTGAGCAGCAGCGTGTCATTAGATACTCTTAAGTCTGGTGTAAATACGGATATAAATTCTGAAACATCAAGTGACTCATATGAATATAGTACCCAATCTGCAGGCTTTATAGCATCATCCTCAAGCGCCGTCAGTGACTATTCAAACTGGCCAGAGTCCAGCAATGGTGAAGAGGACGACCTTGTTCATGACGACGATGACATGGTCAACAGTGATGACATAGATAACAATGGTGCCCATAATACCGATGGCCAAAGTGAAGAACTTGATGGCAGTCTTGATACTGACAGTCAAGCACAGGAAAAAGGTGAAGACACCTCAAATGGTGATAGCGAAGATGATGAAGATGAAGAAGAAAACTCAAACAATGTCTAGATAAGCTAGAATTACCTTCTGCCTTCTTTTACGCCGCACAAAATTTTTATTAAATAAAAATTTTGTGCGGCGCTCATTTGAAAATAGGCTTATACTGCCAAAAATTACGTAAATTCACCTAACGTTCTTATTTTGGGCAATACAACTTCATATAACCTTAAGAAATAATAACTAACGCGATGCACCACGCAAAAGCATCCACTTGTGTACGGCTTCTGCTCTATTTTTAGCATCAAGTTTACGGTAGGCACGGGTAAGCGTTTTTGTAACTGTCACTGTTTGCAAATGTAAATCTGCAGCTATTTGAGAATTGCTAGCACCCGTGGCAGCAAATTCTAAAACCTCCATCTCACGTGGGGATAAGGAGCAAACTACATTGACACCAAGGTTTAGTCTGTCTTGCAATATCTTAAGAATACTAGCCAAATACTCATTACACTCTGCCTTTTCTTTTAAAACGCTCAGTAATGGTAGTATATCTTGCCCATGTTCCACAAGAGCTTGCAAAATAGCCTCCAATTGACCGTGTTCACTCACTTGATTTTTAGATAATTGCAAATTATTATTTTCAAGTTTATCAGAAAAAAAACTCTTCCAATTGCTCATATCATCGGTGCTAATTGGTAATACCAAAGACGATGTGGAGTGCTCGGCCACAGGGGAAAGAGTGACACTTGAAGGTACACTGGCCTTATCATATTGGGGCAAACCTTGTTTATTTTCTTCTGGAGGATAAACACATGTATTTATACCAGATTGTTCTACATCTCCATGTGCGTTAATTTTTTTTACTTCGTGTTCCATAATGTCTCCCAAAAAACTTATTTCTGGTTACCACTATAACTAATCATATCTGCAAAATAATGATTAGCTTTAATCATATCTTTTCGCATTTTCAAGGCTTTCAAATCACCCAAGTATTGGCAAAGCCTAGCAATAGCCCACAACACACTATCCGTTATTTTCTTACATTTTGTGATCTGTAAAAGTTTTTGTAAAAGCTTAATGCTCCAAGTTGGCAGAGTTAAAAATAAATCATCTTCAATGCAAATAATATCTGCATAGCTTCCTGGGTCACCTTGCCTTGCACTACGCCCATACAGTTGGCGGTCAATGCGTGCAGAGCTATGCATTTCTGAAAGGATAACATGCAAACCGCCCTTTTCGTCTACGCCAGGCATAAGTTTAATATCTGTCCCACGCCCAGCCATATTGGTGGCAACAGTGACGGCATGCGGGTAGCCTGCTTCTGAAATAATACCCGCTTCTTTTTCATGTTGCAAAGCATTAAGCACTTCGTGCTTGATATTATGCTTTGTAAGCGCTGCTGAAATATCCTCTGAAGCTTTGATGGATTTTGTCCCCACAAGCACAGCTCGCCCTTTATTTTGCTCAAGCTGCACACAGTGCACTATATCATTAATTTTATCCTGCTCTGTTTTATGAAAAGCCCTATAATTTCTTATTCGCAAACATGGCTTATGCGTAGGGATACGCACAACATTCATTCTATAAAATTGTAAAAATTCCTTACGTGCTTCCCAAGCCGTCCCGGTCATCCCCCCTAATACTTTATAACGTAAGAAAAAATCTTGAAAAGTAGTTTGGTTAGAGGTGGTGCGTGGTGGCACTACTTCTAAGCCTTCTTTGGCAGAAACAGCTTGGTGCATACCATCTCTCCACTCATGGTCAGGCATAATACGCCCAGTCCCCTCATCTACAATAACAACCTTATCCTCATGCAAAACATAATGCACATCTTGTTTAAAAAATACCCTTGCCTCAAGAGCTTGAGTTACAAGCTCTATGGCACGAGCATTCTTGGCCCAGTTATTGGGCGGTAGTGTTGTTGCTAAAACATTTTTTTTACCAAGGTCGCTAAGCTGTATCTCTCTGTAAAGTTGATTAACCTTAAAATCTTTACCAGTTTCAAGACCATCTGCAATTTGAGAAGCTAGTATATATTGTTCTGGCTTGGGAGCATTTTCGCGCGGTACAGAAATAATTAAAGGCGTACTGCCACCATCACACAAAACAGAATCAGCTTCATCAACAATAGCGTAACATAGACCGCGCTGTACAAAACTTGGTAACCCCGCACCAACGAGAGCACGAGCAAGCACACGCTCATAAGATTTATGTTGCCCAAGGTTTATTTGATCGCGCAAAAAATCTGCAGCGGCTTCTTTGCTTGTTAGATATGTAATATCACAAGCATAAGCCATTTTACGATGAACCAACTCGCAACCTTGAGTAACCGATGCTGAAGTCAATAAACAAGCATTAAAAAAACTTTGCATAATTTCAGCATCACGAGCTGCCAAATAATCGTTGGAGGTAACAACGTGGCAGCCCTTGCCGCGCCAACCCGCAATTACGGCTGCTAGGGCTGCTGTTAAGGTTTTGCCTTCGCCTGTGGCCATCTCTACTATGCAATTTTGTAAAATTCCTAGTGCCCCTGCAATTTGCGTTACATAGGGTTTTTCCTTACGTACGCGATAAGCCATTTCTCGTATGACGGCCATGGATTTGATCAAATCCATATCATCCTCTTTTCCAAGGCGAAAAAGGTCACGCATGGAGCGTATTTGCGTTCTTAATGCATCAAGGCTTAATGATGAAAATTCTTCCTCAAGAGCAATAACTTCTTGAGCTTGAATTAAGAGATGTTTGGTTTTAATTTTTTTTTCAAAAAAAAGTTCGCAACGCGCCACAAACCAATCCCACCCAAGGGGAACACGGCGAGGATTTTTCCGCCCATCAAATAAAGCCTGTAGCGTAAGGACTTCTTGATTATTCATATCCATCGCCACCAAAGCAACCTTATTTTATTTACAAGTTTACGCATAAGCAATACCAACCAAGGCTTTTCTCCCGCGATAATTTTGGCATGTCCCTCCATACCTGGACGCAAAACCAAAGCCTTTGGCACCTCTTGAGTACGCCCTCTTACCTCAAAGCCATTGCTATTATCCATTACTGTGGCATAAGGGTGCACACGCTCCACAAAAAATGGTATTTGCATATCCGGATACGCAGTCAAGGTAAATTCACCTTCAACTTGCATTGCTACGCCATCCTTAGTCATAGCGGTAGTAATATCGCGAATATCTTCTTCTGCAACGTGAGCCACAAGACGTAAGGAAGCTGTATCCGTAATTTCAAAAAGCGCTTGCCCGCGCTGAACCGGTTGACCCAAACGAGGCAATAAATCCTCTGAAACCAAAAAACCTTCTACATTTGATTTAAGTTCTGTCATGGCAAGGCGCTGTGTTGCCCAACGTAAATTAGCCTCTGTACGCGCTGCTTCTTGTCTGGCAATGGCTGCCTCTGCGTCATTACCTTCTTGCAAAAATTTGTGAGCTTGGCTTTCGTAAATATCCCGTTGAGCTTCAAGAGTAGCAATTTCTAGGTTTATCTCTGCGGCATCAAGGCGACCTAGTATATCGCCCTTTTTAATTTCATCCCCCGGCCGAACATATACTTCTGCTAAATAACTATCCATAGATGCCGTATGCGTATAACTATGCACCCCCTCAATAACCATAGACGCCGAAACCACCACATCGCCCCTAAAAAGCAATAATAAAAGCAGTATGGTGGCAATAATACTACTAGCTAATTTAAGCATAGTACGCCTTGGACCAAAGATATCTTCTGAGCGCATCAAAATATACTGCCACAATTTTTTAAGGGGAAGTTCTTCCGCCAAGTATAATTGCTGTAGGCTTGGAGCAACTAACTTACCTATTAAATGCAATGCGCTATTGTCTTCTGGGCTAATCTCATCATTATCGATCTGAAATAACAAAATAAAATTTTTTTTATCCGTTTCCAGTAAGGGTATAGTTAAAACATGATTCACATTGGCAAGAATGGCAAGCTCAGCAGTAGCACGTGTTACAAGCCTGTTTGCATCATGCTCTTGTGTTTGCATAGTAGCTTGAACATCATGCGTATATAAAATAGACTTAGCTTGATCCGCCGCTTCTTGCATAGCTTCTTCAATCATGCGAACGGAGCGAGTACCACGAGAAAAATTTTCCATCTGATCAATGGCAACCAATTTGACTGTATGCTTACCAACAATGCCAAGCCCCACCCGGCGACATTTAAATGTACTGGCTAAACTTGCACAAAGCGTATTAGCAGCTTCAAAAAATCGTTTACAACGCTGCACTTCACCCAATATATCAATAACAGAGAGCAATATACCATCATTGGCACCAATGGTATTACCTTGACTATCTTGATTATGCATTCTATCTAAAAGCAGTACCGATGTTTTGACAAGTTGCAACATGTCCACAACACTTTGCAAACGAATAGAGCGTCCACCATACACAAAGGCCGCTAAAAACAAAGACCCCTGTTCGGATGAAAATAATGGCACATAAATACCATATGCCGACTGTGAAGGATCATCAAGGCGTATGGTCTGAATATTATTTGCAAAACTTTGCCCAAGAGTTTTACCTAAGGTGGTAAGCCACTCTGGCTGCTTATGAGTAAAAGGTGGGGAACATGCCACTACCCCCACATTACCAAGTTTACGAGAAATAAGAGCAACGCCCACAGCATCGGTGCTGTCTTTAGCAAGATCACACATGGACTGAAAAAGATCTGCCTGTGACTTAGCCGTAAACAGCCCCGCAATACCAGCGTTTAAACGATCAACTGGTCGCCTTGGGCTACTATTTTCTGCCTGATTACTCATTATTACCCTTACTTACAGTTTCCATACTTGGTTGTTCTGATGTTGTGGAAGAAACAAGAAATTTAGGAAAACGCACTTTAACCAACATACCTGCAGAAATATTTTGTGGATTATCCATATGTATACCAATTTTTATGGAACGATTTGATAACACAGCAATTTTAGCAATTTGCACAACCTTACCAGAAAATACCTCCGAATTATTCGGAATCAATATTTCCACTTCATCACCAACTTCAATACGCGCAGCTTGCTGCATGGGTAAGGTGACATCTATTAAAAGCGGATCAATGGCAACATAATGCACAGCCACAACATTTCTATCAACGGCCATACCACGTTCAACTAAAATATCCTCTACAAAACCATCTTTGGGGGCATATAGGTACATTTTATCACGCTGAGCTTGCATTTCTTTAAGGCTCAATTTCAACTGAGCAATGCGAAAACGTTCTTCCTCAAGGCCAAGAACACTTAAATCATGCCCAAGTTTTGCGTGTTGAAACTCCATAACAGTAGCCGCTTTATTGCGCAAAGCCCCCCTATAGCGCTCCATATCAAGCTTTGCTTGGTCAATTCTTGCCTTAAGCGTTCTCATTTTTATGGTACTTTGTATTTCGGCTTCCAATTGGGCAATGCGGCTATCTTCTGCTCTTGAATCAAGATACATAAGGACTTCACCCTCTTTTACCGCTTGGCCTTGATTTACTTTTATGGCAAAAACATTGCCGGATATACTAAAGCTCAATTTTGCATCATACATGGGGCGAGAAACGCCCTGTACTTCTAAGCCTTTTTCCTGTGCTGATGCATGCGTATACATTGAAGACATGAGTAGCATCAGCGTACAAATTATACCTTTATACCATCTTTTATTATTCATATACTTCTCACAATTACTCATTAATTAGTCGAAAAGAACTGACGCAAACGCCTAATCCATTGCATACCAAGAGCTTGTTTACCAAATACAATACGCACAAGCACCCTTTGCCCCGGAGATAAATAATGCACAGCATCTTGGTCTGGCAACAAGCGTAGTTCAAAAAAATGCGTTGCGGTTAAGGTTTCGCCTTGCCCTCCCTGTACTACAGGCACACTGCCTCCGGCAGTCATGGCAAGGGACGGGTGAAAAAGGTCTCTTCGCCCTGCAGGGGCTGGAGGCGCTTCTACGCTTGCACTAAAAAGGTCATTATTATCATTACGTATATCCATTCTATTTGATATACAAAATTCTGAAAAGCTAATTTTTTCTGCAAAAAGTCTTGCCGCATCAAATTGATCAACCAAGACCCGCAAGCGCAATTTATCAGGTGCATAAATACTTCCCAAAGGGTCGCCTTTAGCTATCCATTTACCATGTCGATATGTTAAGTCAGGTGCAACCCAAACACCATCTAAAGGAGCAATGATAACTTGCCCTTTAGCCTGAGCTTGCAAAATTTGCCATTTACGAACATTACCACTGAGTTCATGTTCATACATACCAGCGGCATTGGTATCACTCAAATTTTCAGCGTGTTCATATCGAGCCTTTGAAACAGCAACAGAAAGTGCCATTCGTTCAAGAGAGGCCACAATACCAGGATTTTCAATGCGCACTACAGTACTTTTTCCTTTTTCAACTTTCTGATCCGTTGGCAAAAACTCTACAAGAGTACCCTCTTCTTCGGCAAAAATTCCGTATTGCTCACGGCTCTCTACAACACCTTCTGCCACAATGGAGCTTTCAACAGGTATTGCAAGTAATACTATAGCCAAAGCACCAAGGCTTAAAACAAGACGAGTAATGGCTCCATGGCGAGCCCCTGCAAGCTCCGGACTTGATATTAAATAACCAATCCCTTTAAGGGTTGGCAAAATAAACCATAGAAAGCACAAACTTAAAGCTAATACCGTACCTAACAAGGCAAAGCTATCTTCAAGAATAATAAATATCCCTACAGTAATAAGAATACGATATGCAAAGGCAGCACCGGCATATATAGGGTAGATAATTTTTTCATTTTGTTTACTTACAACTGTTGTTGCAGTGCGTACTCCAAGCACAAAGCGCTTAAATAAATATATACAATACCCTTGTGAGCGTTGATAAAGGTTTGGTAAGTTTGTTAAATCTGAAAATACAAAATACCCGTCAAAGCGCAGTAAAGGGTTAATATTAAATAATACTGTTGTAACTGACGTTATTATTATGCAATTACGCGCAAGCAAATGCAAACTCGTATCTTCTGACGTATGCGCCCAAAGTAATATGGCCAAAAAAGCAAGAAAAAGTTCACAATACATACCAGCAAGCCCCACAAAGGCTCTGGCAAAACGTGAACGAATTTGCACACTACTACTCACATCAATATAAGGAACAGGTGCAAAAAGAAGGAGCATTATCCCCAAACTATGTACATCACCTTGTAAACCATCACGCTTACTAAAATATTTACAAGCAAAAGCATGCCCGCATTCGTGAATAATTTTTGCTAAAATAACTACAATGTAAATCCAAATAAAATTAGCAGGGTCGAGAGTCTTGCTGGCTTCTTGTGTAAATTGTCCCCAATGAATAATTAAGGTATACACGGCAAAAAAGCCTAAAAGAAACCACAAGGCCATACCATAGGGAGTAAAAGCAATACTACCTATCTTTTGATAGCGAGAGAAAAAAGCATCAGGGCTCCAAAGGGGAATACGCAAAAAAAGAAATGATGCAAAAGTTTGGCTAAGTTTTTTAAGACGTTTTTCTTGCCTACGGCGCAACAGTGTATCAGTATCTGCCGGAAGATTCACGGACAAAAGCCCTGATGTATGTAGCCTACCAAGTAAAGTTATAATTTCGCCTTGAGTTAGAGCCTCATCATCTGATTCTTGGCATAACTCCCAAACTTCTTGCACGCTACGCTTGCCATCAAGCATAGAAACAAAATTATATCCCCCCCTTGCTAAACGAAAATGTACATTATTATCTGGTTCACTAAGAATATACCATACAGCCCCCCAAAATACTTGCTTTGAAATTTGCACATCCGCACGCAATTTGGGGGTAATGTCTTCTACTTGATACCACTTATCATGATAGGTAGTATGGCGTTCTTGCTCAGTATTCATATATCACCAATATAATACTTCAAAAAAAAGGGAAGCTTCATATATTTGCTTCCCCTTTTTTATTAAAAAAATAACAACCTATTGCTTTGATTTAGCAGAATCTTCGGCTGGAGTTTCTGTTTGCTCTTGCAAGCGTTTAGAAACATCAAGCTCAATAACACCAAAGCGCTCTTCGTGCTCACGCACACTTTGTAAAAGAGACAACGTTAAACGCTTTGCAGTGTAGTGATTCATAATAATGCGATCTGTAAATTGCAAAATCATATCAGCACTCACACCTTCTTCTTGAGACGGGAGCGTTTGGTTGATGCCAAATGAAACCAAAAGTTCTTCAGGTGTAGAGTGAGTTTGAAACGCATTGGCATACGAAGTATTCATCTTGTCAGCATTAACATTAAGGCGAATTTGTTGATCGTTTTCTTTTTTCATTTGTTATCCCCAAAGTTAATTTACGTTTTCGTTCATTTGAATTAACAAGCCTTTATGCTACACATCACACTCATATGCGTCAAGAAAAAAACAACGTTCATGAGTTCATACTTTTATTTACCCTTAAACATTATTATTTTTAAGGGGTAGTACATTATCTTCTCATAGTAATTTATCTAGCAGTGCTTGTGGAGTTTACAGCATTAAAAATTGAAGCTAATATTCCTAAACCTTGTTTACTAAATTAGAATTATGCACATAAATTACAAAACATTAACAAACTTTATTTTGAGTAAAAGCCACGCAGAAGTTGACATTATTTATCAATAAAGAAAACTCAATTTGATAATTGGAAAAATCTAAAAAATATTTACACAATAAAAAAAATTTTATAGAATATACATAACACTCGATGTATATTTTATAATTTTTTAACCACTTGCACCAAACACCCTAACAATTAATTGCAAATAAATATTATTTTATTTGCAATGTAAACACATGGAGAACGTTTATGCTCTTACACTTCAAATGTGAAAATCGACACAGCATGATGTACAAACAGATCCTTCTTCTTAGTGTGTTTTTTTTACAGTTTGCCATTGCTACACCTAGCCTTGCTGCAACTGTGCGCTTAAGCCTATCAGAGGCCATCAATTTTGCTCTGGAAAATAATGAAGATATTGAAGAAAGCTTTCGTCGTATCGACGCTGCTGAAGCTGACGTTATGTCTGCCAAGGGTGGGTATGACTTAAACGTATTTGCAGATGTACGTTATGGTACGCTCCCAAATGTTGACAGCGATGACTTTGATACCGAAGTGCCACCCAACGCTACACGTAACTATTTTAAAACCGATGTAGGCATAAGTCAACGCATTCCCACCGGTGCAACCTTACGTACATTTTACACTTATAGCTACGAAGAACGCCTTGGTATCGGCAATCAAGACCGTTTTTTCAATAAAAGCTACTTAACAGTAGAACTTACTCAAAGCCTTTTACGTGGTATTGGTGATAAAGAGCTGCAAAGCAAAATTAAAACAGCAATCCTTGCCGTTGAAGATAGCGTCGAAGCGCGTAGTCTGTCTGTATCGCAAATTACCCTTTCGGTCATACGTGCATACTGGGCACTTGCCACGGCTCAAAATAACCTCAAGGTATCCCAAGAAGTATTAAAAATGGCTAAAGAAGTTTTGCGGCGTGAGCTTGTACGTTTTGACGAGGGAATTTCCCAAGGTGTTGACGTAGATAGAGCTAAACTTGCCGTTGAACAAAGACAATACACCGTGGTGCAATACGAAAGGGATGAAGAAACAGCTAAGGATTATTTGTTATTACTAATAAACGCTCCAAACATTTCTGCAGATGCTAAGATTATTCCAACCTCTCCACTGGTTAAAATGAGTGCTGTTGAGCTACCCAGCGAAAAGTATTCCTTGGATTTAGCTCTTAGTAATCGCTACGAACTCAAACAAGCTGATATCATATTAAAACAACTTGACCTTGAATATGATGTGAACACCAATACACTTTTACCACGCTTAGACGTGGTTATTGGCGCCACCACCAGCAATGGTAATGATTACATTCGCGGTGCAGACGGCTTTAACGATACAGACTCCACCCCCAGTGCGTATGCGGGTATGAATTTCTCATACCCATTACAAAATCGCGAGGCTCGAGGTGCTGTGAAAAGAACAAAGCAACTCATTAGAATTGCCCAAGAACGTATGCGAAAAACCAGGCGCACCATTGTTACTGAAGTTAAAGGAGTTTTACACAACTTTACTATGGCAAAAAATGGGCTACCCCTTGCAGAAAAGTCTTATAATCTAGCAAAAGACGTTGTAAAAGGCGAACAAACACGCTTTGAAATGGGCGGTATCAACAACCGTGACCTCCTTGCCTCCCACGATGCTCTGGGGCGAGAAGAAATGAATTACTTTTTAGCAAATGTAAACTTTAACGTAGCCTTAGCTGAATACCGTTTTACATGCGCTACAATGCTACAAAAATATAACATCACTTTGAGCGATGATGGTGCAAAAATGCGCTAGTGTAATATGCCTCAAAGCTTTTGACATTTGATATTGCAAATGTCAGCTCACCCTATCTGTATAGGGGCAATATGCGTGTTGATGCATTTATATACTAAACCGCATCATTTGAATATATAAGTATATATCCTCGACTACAATAGTATATTTAAGCAAAATAAAGGTGTGTACAGAAATTTTCTATACACACCTTTATTTTGCGCTCTATTTTGCACATACACGAAGACATGCCCTTAAAGACGTTTTTGCTTCACAGTGACACCTTGTAAAACAAGAACCGTCTCACACAAATTCAAAGCATTCTCTCAAGACTTCCCTTCTCATTTCTTGCCACGCAAACATAAAGCCCAATGCATAATCTTCTTAAAGAAAAAAGGGACAAAAATAGTGGCCACAAAGGTAGCCATAAGCATGCCCCCTATGACAAAGGACATTTCCTTAAAAAAAAGCCCCACTACCCTAGGGCAGTGAGGCGTAACAATATTTCACGAATGCTTATTTGCTCTTCTTTTTATCCATGGCAGCAGCAAAAGCTAAGCCCATGCTACCAAAAGAACCAGATTCTGTAGCAGGAGCAGAAGAAGCGCCACCTTTATTTCTTTGGCGTGGAGCTTCGCTCTTCACATGCTCTTTCCAAGAAGTATCTTCGCGCTCTTCGCTTTCTTCGGAGCCAAGGCTAATGCGGCGTTTTTCCACATCAAGGGAAATAACTTTCAAAGATACGGTTTGGCCTTTTTCAAGAGTGCTTAACTCTTTAGCATTTTTAGCATCTTTCACAGCAGCATTGGGTAAAAGACCTGTAATACCGGGAGCTAAGTTTACAAAGAAACCAAATTGCGCACGGCTTTCTACAGTACCTTGTACCAATGTTCCCACGGGGAATTGTTCAGCCACTGTGCCCCAAGGATCGCTTTCTGCATCACGCATGGACAAGGAAAGACGACGGCTTTCTAAAGAAAGTTCTTTAATTTTTACGCTAACAACATCACCCACAGCTACAAAGTCTTCAGGCTTGTGTACGCGTTTGGTCCAAGACATTTCAGAAATGTGTACAAGACCGTCTATGCCGGGAAGTACTTCTACAAAAACACCAAAGCTGGTAAGACGAACGACTTTACCGCTCACAATGCTACCTACTTCTACGCGATCTTGTACATCAGCCCAAGGATCGCCTTCGGCTTGCTTACGAGACAGAGAAATACGCACATTGCCCTTGGCATCATGAGTAATACTTAAAATTTTTGCGCGAACCATATCGCCTTCGCTTACGGCTTCATCGGCACTGCTCACACGAGACCAAGTGAGTTCAGAAATGTGAATCATGCCTTCTACGCTGGGAGCCACTTCCATGAAAGCGCCAAAAGGTGCAAGGCGTGTAATACGGCCTTCTACGGTATCACCTTCTTTAATGGTTTCCAAGAGTTTCGCCAAGGATTCTTGACGTTCACGCTCAAGGAAAGCACGGTGAGAAACCACAATGTTACGGCCTTGGCTTTCAATGCGGGTAATGATGAAAGGAAGGGTTTTACCCACCACAGCATTGGGGTCATCAAAAGAGGTGCGGCCAATTTGGCTACCGGGGCAGAAAGCACGCTTTTGCATAACTTCTACATTGTAGCCACCATTACAGGTGCCGGTAACTTTACCATCTACAGGAATGCCGGCATCTTTGGCATCTTCCAAGGCAGATACGCCACTACCGCTACGGGAAAGACGAATTTCTTGCGCACTCACAGAAGTTACCCAAGATTCGATGGTATCACCCACAGCTAAAGTTGTTTCACCATTGGCATCAAGCACATCTTTACGATCCATAATGCCATCTACCTTAATACCAATATCTAAAAAGATATTTTCGCCGGTCATGGCTATAATGGTGCCGCTTACCTTTTGACCTGGTTGTAAACGCACGGAAGGTGAGTTGTATGTCTCAAGAAGGCTTGCAAAATCTTCGCCAATGCTTTCAGCATCTTGCAAATTTGAAGGGGTGTTATCGCTCATGAGTAATCCTCGGTACAATTGAATTTAGCTGTACCATATATACTACAAAGCGCACAAAGGCAATCATTTACTTTCAATGGTCAAATATAGGTCGCCCTGCCATTTGCCCACTTTCTTACCAAGACCTCGTAAACGCAAAGCTTTTCCCACAACAAATTCCGGCGGTAAGGTAATTTCCACAGTACTTAACTCATCAGAAAGACCGCGCCGAATTTGTAGCCGAATACGCGCCCCCACAAAAAGAGCAGAAGCTGGCATTTTAATGGTTTGCTCTTCATCAATTTGATTTTGAAGCCAACCCTTTATCTTACCAGAAAAAAATCTTGAAAAAGGAATATCAGTCTTGTCTTCTCTCAACTCCACTTTAGCCGTGGGAGGGTCTGCTTGTACCTTGGTGACGGGGGGCTTTTCTGCAGGGCGAATTACTTCAGGTTCAGGCTTAGCAGCTTTAGCTTTGCTGCTTTGTGCCGTAGCGTCAGATGCTGCTTCTGCTTGTGCAGTAGCTTTCTGCCCGCCTTGCTTATTTACTTCACTATAAATATCTTCGAAAACACGACGCGCAAAAGGATCATGCAAAAGGTCGCGTAATACATCTTCTTGCGCATAGGCTTGCTTTGCGCGTTGACGTTCTGCATAGGCGCGTTCTGCGGCCTCTTCCCTTTGCTTTTGCTTATCCTCAGTTTCTCCGCGCTGTTGCGCTTGTGCTCTGGCTTTGGCTTGTTCTTCGCGCTCCTTGGCTTTAGCTTCCGCTCTGGCCTTGGCTTTTTCGTCGCGTTCTTTAGCTTTTTCCTCACGGGCGCGCACTTTTTCTTCTTGCGCCGCCTTTCTCTCAGCTTCACGCTCCGCCTTTTCTTGCTGACGCTTTTCTTCGGCAGCCGTGGATGCGTGGCGCCTCGCATCTTCTGTTTCCAGCATACGAGTAAGCGCCACATAGGCTTCGTTTAAATCCTGAAATTGATACCCAGCATTGGGGGTATCAGGATTTAAATCCGGATGTAGTTCAAATGCCCGTTTACGATACGCTTTTTTTACATCCTCTAAGCTAGCATCTTTGGGGAGTTGTAAAATGGCATAACACTCTTTCAGGCTAATTTGGCGCGACTTTCTCATAATAAAAACAATTAATCCTCAATAAAGGGAAGTAAAGCGTGTGCCTCAGTTTTAGCATCCTTGGCACGTAAACCATTATCTTGTAAATACTGGGCGCCTTCTGCCACAAATTCAGCATGGGTGCTGTCTGCACGCAAGCCTGGGCAATAGTCTTTTGAAAGATAAAAACTTTCATTATCCACCATATTGCCGCGGAAAAAAGGCCATGCGCGACATATATCAGGACGCGCCACATGGGCTGCACAGCCCACACCATCCTTAAAAAAAATACAAAAATTATCAGCACCTGTGCGCACTTTTAACTTTCCATTTTGCACACAACCATACTGATCTTCAAAGGCTTGCGCACTCAATTGAAAATGAGCACAAAGTCTTTCTAAATCTGTGGGGCTTACCACTATGCCCCCCTGCCCTTCGCAGCATTGACCGCACATGGTACACTCAAAAACAGAGTTTTCCACTTTATTACACTCCAAATAACTGTTGATGCACTATTTTAATGCACAAATTCTCTACTATATGAATGGGCTTATCGGCAAGTATAGCACCGGCTTCAGGTGAAAAAATACCTTCTTGCATCCAAAAGCATTGCGGCTTTAGTCCATAGGTTAAAAGCTCTTGCGCATGTGTGCCGCAATAGGAAGAAGCCCTAAAAAGATTTATAATATCTACATTATAAGGTATTTCAGCCAAACTTTTATAGGTGGTGAGACCCCATACATTTTCCCTTTTAGGATGTACAGGAAGCACCGTATAACCAGCTGCCATAAGATAACGCCCTACCCTGTCCACAGGTTGGCCTTCTTTATCTTTAGCACCCACAATGGCAATGCTTTTGGCATTGGATAAAATATGTTTTAACCGCGTATCTAAAAACATGGCGCCTCCCAAGGGGCGACTATACGCATCAATGGCAAGAAGCGCAATTTTTTTTACAGCCCACACTGGCAGAAACATTCTCTTTAACGCCAATTTCATCCTGCATCAAGATCTCTGCACAATTACTTTAAAATAGAGCTTTGTATCTAGCGTTTGAAAAGTTGTTGGAAGTGTAAAATTACATGTTCAGAGGTAAAGGCACAAAAATCAATCACTTAACGGCGAAGCAAAGCTACGCCTATTCTTGATTTTTGATCGCATTGACTATCGTCAACGCTCCATGAGACCTACGCAATGAATTGCGCAGAGGTGTCACATCTTGTCCTTTAAGAAGCTCTTGTCACTTATGCAGAAAAAATATAGCCTCGTACTGAAGTAAAAAAACTTCCCTCAACGCAGTATATCTTTTGTAAGGAAAAAATATGACTTTACTTTGCGTAGAAAAACTTCCCTTGGAAGAAATGCAAAGACGCCACGCACTTTGCCGCGAACTTTGCCTAAAAATACAACCTAAAGCCGGCGGAATCCTTCTTTTTTCTCGCCTTTCCATCTATTATCTCACAGGCACCTATGCCGATGGTATTTTTTGGCTTCCCATGGATGGCCAACCTTTACTTTTTATGCGCCACGCCACAGATAATGCTTTAGAACGCGCCCTGTGCGAAAGCCCCCTCAGCGCCATACATCCACTTCCCGCATGGGACGATTTAGAAGGCATCTGCCGTGAATTACATTCACCTTTAAGCACCACCGTGGCAGCAGAAAAAGGCGCCTTGCCTTGGAATATGGCTATGCAAGTGCAAAATGCGCTTGCAGGTCACGATTTTGTTGCGGCTGATGCCATCATACTGCAAGCTCGCTCTCGTAAGTCAGCTTGGGAATTACAAAAAATGCGCATAGCCGGCGCAAGGCATCATCACGCCATTTACGAGCTTTTACCCCAAAAAATGCATAGCGGCATGAGCGAAAGAGACCTTGCCCACGTGGCATGGGAGACTTTTTTTAGCCTTGGGCACAGCGGCATGAATCGCATGGGAAATTTTGGTGAAGAATGTTTCCTAGGGCATATTGCCGCCGGAGATAATGGCAATTACCCCAGCCATTTCAACGGCCCTTTAGGTCTTAAAGGGGAACACCCCGCCATACCCTTTATGGGGGATAAAAATACCTTATGGGAAAAAAATCAAATTTTAGCCATGGATATAGGTTTTTCCTTGGAAGGCTACCACACAGACAAAACACAAGTGTACTTTTCAGGAAAATTGCAAAATATGCCTCTTCAGGCGCGTAAAGCCCATGAAGCTTGCATTGAAATTCAACAAAGAGCCGCTGAACGCTTACGCCCCGGTGCCATTCCCTCTGAAATTTGGGAGGAAGCCAAAGCTAGTGCGCAACGCCTTGGTATTGAAGAAGGTTTTATGGCCATAGGCGATAATAAAGTTCCTTTTCTTGGGCATGGTATCGGCCTTGTGATTGATGAATACCCTGTCATTGCTACTCGCTTTGACGCCCCCTTGGAGAAAGGTATGACCTTGGCCATAGAGCCCAAAGTGGGCATTGCCGGCCTAGGCATGGTGGGTGTGGAAAACACCTTTGAGGTCACCGACGCCGGTGGTATTTCCCTTTCTGGTACGCAGTATGACATTGTTGAGGTAGAATAATATGTTTACAGCATCACAACTCCCCCTTGAAGAAGCACAACAACGCCACGAAAAATGCCGCCAAGAATTAGCCATACAAGCGCCCCATGCCACGGGAATGCTACTATTTTCACGCACCAACATTTACTATTTAACCGGTACACGTGCCAATGGTATTTTATGGTTACCGCGTGAAGGTGAGCCTGTACTCATGGTGCGTAAAGGACTAGAGCGTTGCCGCCTTGAAAGCCCCCTTCAACATATAGTTCCTTTTAAATCCTATACCAACTTGCCCCAATTATGCGAAAATGCCGGTTCACCACTCATAACGGAGCACAATGCTACCGTTGGTACTGAAATGCGCGCTTTACCTTGGTCTTTGGCGGAAATGCTGGTGGAAAGGCTACAGCACTGCACCTTTGTAGACATCAGTGCTGTGCTAGATGTGGCACGATATACCAAAACCAACTATGAACAAGAAAAATTAGCTTATGCCGCTGCTCAACAAAGTTTAGCTCTCTTTGAGATGCTTCCCGCCACGCTACACGCCGGCATGAGTGAACGTCACATAGCGCATACCCTTTGGAAACAGTATTACACCTTAGGACATGGCGGCATGTTACGTCAGGATAGGTATAGTGAAGATGTTTTTTTAGGCAGCATTGGCGCAGGTGTTAATAGCCTTTACCCTTCTCTTTTTCGCACAACCATGGGCTCCATAGGGGAACACCCTGCCATGCCCTATATGGGCTATGCCGGTAGCACGTGGAAAAAAGGACAACTCCTTACGCTTGATACGGGTTTTATGCACGAAGGCTATCACAGTAATGTGGCCTGCACGTACTTTTGTGGCACGCAAGAAGAGCTAGCACCAGAAGTTAAAAATGCCTATGCCTTATGTGTACAAATACTTACGCAAGCTAGCACATATCTACGTGCCGGTGTGGATTCCATAGAAGTGTGGAACATGGCCAAGGATATGGTACAAAAAGCTGGGTTTGAGGAAAATTTTATGGGCGGCAATACGCCTACATCCAATGCATTTTGCTACAGCATAGGATTAAGTATGGAAGAAGGTTCCGCGCTAATGGAAGCCCCCATCCCCTTTGAAGTAGGAAATGTGCTTGTACTGGCCCCCATGGTCGCCTTGCCTCACGTGGGCATGGTAGCCATTAAAGCCCTCTTTCGTATTGATGCCACAGGCAGTACGCTTCTCAGCCCTTATGCTCAGCATATGCCCTGTGTTATGCCGTAAACACGTATGCTTTCAAAGCTTCAACATAAAAAAGGCTCGTAATGTTACGAGCCTTTTTACTGCTGACAAAGTTCACTGGGGGAAAACCTTTTCTGGAGAAAAGGTTCTTCCCCCAGACCCCCTTTCCAAAAAACTTTAATTGCGACAGCAACTTATCTTTGAAAGAAAATTTTTGGCGCCATGTAAATTTTATAATGATGCCCTTTTTGCACTTCTTTTAAAACATTTCATTTTAAAAATTGAAGTTTGTGTCATAAAAATCAAAACTAAATTTTTATGCTGCTTTATCATTAGTCTGAGGCTCGTAATGTTACGAGCCTTTAAAAAAACTATTTATTGCCTCTACCGGCCTTTCTAGCGGCATTTCTGGCTTTCCATTCTTCTTTGCTCAAACCACCGTCGCCATTGGTATCCGCAGTTTTAAACTCAGCTTCCAATCTAGCTTTTTGCGGAGCAAGAAACTCAGTCATATCGATTTTGCCATCATTGTTAGTGTCACGCTTTTCAAAACGAGGCCCCTTACCTTCTTCGGCAATGGCTAAAGCAACTATGCCAGGGGTAGCTAAAACAAGAGCCATGATGATGCTAAAAATATACTTTTTCACAATAATCTCCAAATGATATTTTCTACCTTTTTGCGCAAAAAAAAACAAGTAAAGGACTTATTTTCCACAAAAACGTATAAGGTGAATGCTCATATATGCCCATGTTGTAATGATGTCAAGTTTTTCATAAAATAAGAATTTTATACTTTAAAATAGTCTTTCATAACAGACAATTAAAATTATGCCGAGATAAACAATTCCTTTAAAAAAAATCTCAACAGCACATACTTTTTTTATCTTTAAAAGCGTTTTTACAAATTTGACGAAAATACATGCAAATGCAATTTTTACCTCACCAAAAAATTCCGCTTCTTGACATGTCATAATACTTCAATTATTTTTAAAAAATGTTTTGTGACTTCATAAAAAATAGTATTTTTTATATCACTTCTCTCTGTGATTTAAATGGTGTTTTCCATACACTTTTTTGTGTGGGATTCACTTGACGTATGCATGTAAGGGGCAGGTTGTCTCTTCGTGTAACGGCATAGATAGAAAAACATACTTCCTCCTGTGCCATTTGAGCACAAATACCCTCCCCGTATACCCTATTGTAACATCTTGTTCTAAGTACAAGACTACGTCCTGTTGTATTGCGTAGTTTTTACATGCTTATAAAAAATAGACGACGTATACAGCCGCATACCCTTAGCCTGCTACGCCCCGCTAGCACGTATGGGCCGCTTTATTAAGAGGGATTTCTCATGCCAAAAGAGCTCGCCATAGCTTTAGACAAATTATCTGCCGCAGTAAACCTTACACGACATGTGATAGGTATTAAATTTTTATACTCACAAAAAGACTACGAAACCTACAAGGCTCCAGAAGTAAAATCCCATATATCTTACTGTGTTTTGGTAAAATTAGCTTCACAAGGATATATGCGCAAATCTGCTTTAAGCCATCATGCCTGTTGCGGTGCAACTCGAGCCATAGGACTTGAAGATCCTGCTCCAGACTTTGCCACCGGTGAAAGCTATAATACTTTTGGATTATATAAAGATATAGAAATATCAAAGCAGGTTGCCAGTCATATTACCTTAAATAAAAAGAGGATATATGGTGTCATTACAGGACCCATGTCTTCTTTTTCTGATTTACCAGACGTGGCACTCATAGTGACAATTCCTTACAATGCCATGCGTATTGTTCAAGGCTACACCTATCACTACGGCACCCATGCACATTTTAAAATGGCAGGTAACCAAGCCATATGTGCTGAATGTACATCCTACCCTTATGAAAGTAATGCCATAAACATTTCCATGCTTTGCTGCGGTACAAGGCACTCCGCTAAATGGAGCGAACATGAGCTTTGCGTTGGCTTGCCCATGGAAAAATTCCTCATGACGTGTGATGGCGTTTACGAAAGTATAAACGGTGCAGAATCTGACAAAAGAAAAGACGAGATTCGTAAGACCATTACTGAAAAAGGCTTACAAGACCCTGGGCTACGCAATGGCGATGCGTATTTTATACGACTTGCGTAGCTTGTCTTCATGGAACGAGTATGAATAACGTAGTTATCATTGGTACGCGTATAGGCATTGTCGTAGTTCTTTTGCTGCTTTGGGAATATGCCATTCTTTTAGGCCACATAAACCCTGCTTTTACAAGTTACCCATCAGAAATCATAAAAGATTTTGTGACCTTTGCCTTGAGCGGTGAATTGTGGAAACATGCATCCATAACCCTTTTGGAAGCTTTTAGCGGTCTTGCTATAGGGACTTTTGTGGGCATAGCTTTGGGTGTGCTTTTGGGGCAAATACCCTTTCTTGGCAAGGTATTTAGCCCTATTGTCACGGCTTTGCATGGCATTCCGCAATTAACTCTTGCTCCCATCTATATTCTCTGGTTTGGCCTTGGGCTAAGCTCTAAGATATTTCTTGCCAGTTTCATGGTGTTTTTCGTCATATTTTTTGCCACATATGGCGCCATGATACATATAGATAAACGTTTAGTGGAGTCCGCCCATCTGCTTGGAGCAAGCAAGATAAAAACCGTTTGGTATGTTGTTTTACCAAGTTCCATGCCGTGGATTTTTACCGGCATTCGCTCCGCACTTGGAGTTAGCCTTATAGGCGCCATTGTTGGGGAATATATGGGGGCATCTGCCGGCTTTGGTTGGATGGTGGCCTATGCAACCTCATATTTTAATATTAAGCGTGTCATGTCATGTATTCTTGTTCTGCTGCTGACAGGCTTATTTATGAATTGGTGTTTGGATGTTTTAGAAAACTCTATGCTGCGCTGGAGAACAGGAAGCGCACAGCAAAAAAGAAGGTCGTAAGATGAAAAAATTTGGTATATTACTTATGGTACTAGCTCTTAGCATAACAGCTCAGGCTAACGCTACAGCTACAGCAGAAAAAGAACTTACCCCCATCACTATTTCAGAGTTTAGAGGTATTTCATGGATTGCTTCATACTTAGCTGAAACATTAGGCTTTTATAAAGAAGAAGGCCTTAAAGCAAACTTTGTACAATACAAAGACGGGCCTGTGGCTTTTCAAGGTATGCATGCGGGCGATTCTGATTTTTCCCTCCTTTCGGCAGAACCTGTCATGCGCGCTTATGATGCTGGCATGGAGTCTTATTTTCTTTTTACCAACACAAAAAATCGCGCGTATGGTTTTGTGGTTCAACCTCAATACACCAAGATAGAAGACCTCAAAGGTAAAACCATCTTTGCTGGTAGTCCCGGCTCTGCACCATTTTCTTTCGTTTTGTCCATTTTAAAAAAGGCAGGCATGAGTGAAAATGATGTGAATTTTATCAATATGGAATACGGTGCTACCTATGGTTCTTTTGCAAGAAAACAATTAGATGCCATGTTTGTTGATATTTATGCTCTTGGCTCACTTGATAAATTTACAAAAGAATATACTACCTTGGTGGACGCCACCATTCCGCAAACACATAAAGAACTCTATGGTTCAGAATTTTGCCAAACAACCATAGTAACATGCACCAAAAAATTCGCACATGAAAATCCTGAAATAGTACAAGCCTTTGTTAATGCCAACCATAAGGCTCTTGTATGGATGCAAAATCATAGCCCCGAAGAAATTGTTGATGCCGTTTATCCCTTATTTACAGGGAATACTAAAGAAGAATTACTCTCAGAAATCAAAGCGTTAAAAACGTCTTTTTCCACAAGCGGAGAAATTTACAAAGAAGGCTATGCCCCTGTGGAAGAGCTTTGTTTTACACAAGGGCTCATAAACAAGCGTATTCCCTTTGAAGATATAGTGGCCAGTCAATTTATGAAAAAAGCACTTCAAAATAAGTAATAGTATCAGCCTAGTCGAGAAAAAATATGTCCTACATTGAATTTAAAAATGTGTGCAAAGAGTTTGAAAATCAAAGCATATTTTCCAATTTTAACTTTCAGGTTAACAAAGGAGATTTTGTCACCCTACTTGGCCCTTCTGGCTGTGGTAAAAGTACACTTTTACGTTGCTTAGCAGGCTTTGAACCCATTAGTAGCGGACATATTTTTCTCGACGGGGTAGATATTACAAAGAAAAAACCTCAAGAGCGCAATATCGGCATGATTTTTCAACAATATAGTTTGTTCCCCACCATGACAGTGTATGAAAACATTGCTTTTGGCCTTAAAATGCAAAAATATAGCAAGAAGGTAGCACAAGAACACATAGAAGATATTATTACCATGGTGGATTTACAGGGCAATGAAAAGAAATACCCGTCACAGCTCTCCGGAGGTCAACAACAACGTGTAGCTTTGGCTCGTAGTCTTGTTACGCGCCCCAAAGTACTTTTACTTGATGAACCCTTTTCAGCTATAGACGCTAAATTACGAAAATCTTTACAGCATAAGCTGCGTACCATTCATAAAAATCTTGGTATGACGTCTATTTTTGTTACGCATGATCAAGATGAAGCCATGATTTTATCCGATGTCATCCATGTCACCAATAAAGGTACCATAGAACAGTCAGGCACAGCATTAGAGCTCTATAACACCCCAAAATCTCACTTTGTGGCAAGCTTCATTGGCAATAATAATATTTTAACACAAGAGGAATATTTTACCCTGAGCAATGAACATTGTGCCCAGAAACACATTATCATTCGCCCAGAAACTCTTGAATTATCGCATACCCCTTGCCAAGATACAAACGCGTTTTGCCATAAAGGACGTATCATATCTTGTAGGTATCAAGGTAATATTATTCATTATCATGTGAATATACAGGGAATTCAAATAAGCGTTGAAAAGCTATCTGAGAGTAGCAACGTTTTTCACGAAAATGAATGCGTCTATGTAAGCATACATAAAAACACTCTTAACTATGTTGATTGAGACCTCTGCGCAATTCATTGCGTAAGGTTTCATGGAGCGTTGATGACAGTCAATGCGACCAAAAATCAAGAATAGGCGTAGCTTTGCTTCGCAGTTAAATGATTGATTTTTGTGCCTTTACCTCTGCACATGTTATTTTAGTTGATGCTTAAAAACGTGTTTCCACACGTTTTTAAGCATCGACTAATTGATACATAATGCATAGACATAAGCATAATTAACTTCCAAAAAGCCCCTTTAAAATGGTAAATACTAGCTTTGTTTATGCCCTTTCAATATATATCTTAAAGCAGCAAAGCCCTTGCCATTGCAAGCGTTTATGAAAGAACTCGCCTACACTAACAAAAAAATACCAGGAATATACATTTTTGTAAGGTTAAATTGCTTGACAAGACAACGAGCAAGACGTAGCAAGTACTTACACTTACTTTACTTCATGGGAGTTATACATGAAAAAATCTTTTCTTCTTTATGCTTTTTGTTTTGCTTTTAGCATTCTTGTAAGCACAGCCAACATTGCTGCAGCAAAGGACTTGTCTTTAACCATAACCAATAAAGCTAATGAGGGTGTTAACGTAGCAATATGCTATTTGCATGATGGCGACTGGATAGTTGAAGGTTGGTGGAATTTTAAACCCAACGAATCAGCAGCCCTTGAATTTAGCATAGATACGCCAAATATCTACCTTTACGGTTATGGAGATGAGGATCTTGTGTGGGAAGGCGAAAAAAGCGACTCCAATACTAAGAATATGCCCATAGTGCTAGATGAGTTTAAAACAATTTTACCTGCGCATCCAAAAGGTTCAGGGCTTAAAACCGTACCCTTTATTTATGTTAATACCGAAGCTTACACAGAGTACGAATATGTATTTGAGCGCTAAAATCTAGCGTAGAGCTTTGAAAGAAAACGTAAGGCCTCTTGCATATTTTTTTGCAAGAGGCCTTTTTATATCTGAAATATTGCTTTGCTAGTTTGAGTAAAACAACTAAAGCCGAGTCACTTCGCTCAAGAGCGGAAACACGTTTTTAAGCATCGACGACCTAGTCACTGCTACACTACATGGACGCAGGGAGTTTTTTATGCGCTAATATGGTTTCTAAAAGTTTTTTCACGCGCATATCTTCTTTATTTATTAATGCATATGCCATATACAGCTTCAAAAGCGGCAATTCTTCCGCCAAGTCCACTTTTCTAAAAAATTCTGAATTCATTTCACTGTCAAAGTAGTACTCTGGAAAAAATGCCCCATAAGAGCTCTGAGGAATCAAACGTCGATTGATGGGTAAAGTAAATTCTTCTGTATATTTGGGTTGAAAATGCATTTTTTCAAAATATTCTTCCAAGCATTCGGCAAAGCCGGAATCATACTTAGGTAAAAGTAAGGGAACATCTTCTAAAGCCTGCAAAGGCACCGCCCCTTCCTTACCCAAGGCGTTGGAGGCACATACCACAAAAACAATTTTACTCTGCATGAACTCTTCAAAGCACAAGCCACGCTCACGTGATATGTGTTCTAATAATGCCACATGTATATCATTATTCTGCAGTTGATGTATAAGAGATCTTTGTGAATCTGCTACCAAATGTACTTTATATTCTTTCTTTTTTACCTGCACATGGGGCGTCACTTGCGGCATCATGCATTGAATATGTACATAATGCCCCCCCACATAGAGCTTAATTTCTTTTTCTTCTGTAACAAGACTGATACTATCTTCCACAACCTGTGCTTGTAAAAAAAGTTTCTCCACTTCCGGAAAAAATTTCTTTCCTTGTTCTGAGAGTACAAGAAGCCCTCCCTCGCGCACAAGTAATGGAAAGCCTAAAGACTCTTCCAATCTTTTTATCTGCGCACTGACAGCAGGCGGAGACACACTGAGGGCTTTAGCAGCATTACGAATTCCTTTATGACGTGCTGCCATATAGAAAAAATACATTTGATTAAAGTTTAATTGTAACGCCATTTTTACCCTTTTACATTTCAGTAAGTTACACAATATTAGCACAAAAAAACACTCTACTGTACTTTGTGTCCAATAAAGTTAAAAAGTATCCGCATACATATAAAGCGCAAAAAAGTAAAAATGACTTTTTGCACAATCATACGTATATGCATACCTACACTAATCGATTATGAATTTCAAGTTTAATCTCATATAACAAATAAAAAAAAGCTTAAAACTACAATATAAAAGAATATAAATATTTTTCTATTCAAAAATTTTCTTTAGGAATGCTTATTTTAGTCTAAAAAATGGTATATTATTTCAAAATGTGGAAAAAACAATGGATAAGAACTTGTAATAATGAACTTAAACTTGCGTAAAAAGCATAGGCAAGGTTTTTTCATATGGTAAGTTCCTTCCTCTATTACTTAGTTTTCAAGTAAAAATAGGGATAATATATAAAAAAATAAAGCGCGAAAAAACGCTAGACGACGCTGTGCCAGTGCCCCTTCATACCCCACCTAGAAAACTATTTGCACTTAGCTGGCTCTTGGCTACTCTAGCAATGCTTAAAAACGTATTTCCACTGTTTTTTAATTATAAATTTTATTTTTACTGGCATTTAAGCAGTTTTTCAGTGTCGACTACTTTAAACATCTTTGGCTTAGCTGAGAAAAGGTAGGTACATGTTTCAAAACGAGCGCATAAAACGCAGCTAACCATCTTAAATAAAAGAATTATTAATTAAATATTAACGTTTTGTTAACATATTTTAGT
>CAYJNA010000002.1:1946-6373 GCA_964371225.1 uncultured Desulfovibrionaceae bacterium | reverse complement strand
TCTTAAATAAAAGAATTATTAATTAAATATTAACGTTTTGTTAACATATTTTAGTTCCTTTTTATTTTGGTGAACACCTTCTAAGGCTATACGCACGTCTATCCATAACACACTGTATTATTAGAAAATTACCACCACATCTTTTTTTATGCAAAAAATTGCATTTTATACTTTTCTTTATTTTCAGTTAATTACAAAAAATTTACAGCTATTAAACTACAATTGACATTCATATTCACACATGGAATAAGCTGAAACAGCAAAGCATTCGCCCCCTCTCACATACACTGTTTTGTCTTTCCTCTCAAAAGTTATGCATTCTTAGGAGAAAACATGAGAACAAAAACTCAAGCTTTTATTATGGCCAGTACCATCACAACATTTCTCACCCTAGTGGGTGTAGGTCTGGTGGCTGCCAACATGTACAAAACCATAATCATGGACACCATCAATGGCGAAAATGTCTCTATTAAAGCAGAGTTTCTTTTGTCTCCTAAGAAAATTGCCTGTCTCACATATGATTCAGTGGACATTTTAGATAAACTTGGCATGGGAGATCGTATAGTGGGCATGGTTAAAGGCGCAGTAACCCCTGCCCATTTACAAAAATACAATGATAATCCCCAAATTGTAGATTTAGGGCGCATGAAAGAGCCTAACATGCAAGCTTTGGCAGAACTGAAGCCAGATGTTATTCTTGCCGGTGGACGCAACATTAAAATGTATGATGCCCTTGCACGCATTGCCCCTACCCTTGTTACCCCTGTACAAACGCATGATGGCTTCATTCAAGGAGTTAAAAAAGTAGCTATACAGCATGGTATCCTCTTGGAAAAAGAAAAGGAAATAGCTAAATTTTTAAGCAATATTGATAGCCAAATTGCAAGAATCAAACAAAAAGCACAGGGACGTAAAGCCATTCAGGCCATATTTGTTCAAGACACATTACATATCTTAGGCGCTCAGGCTACAGGTGGTAAAGGCGGCGGAAAGGTGCTCATTGCTGATCTTGGTTTTGATAATGTGGGAAGTCAGTATGACAAGAACAATAAAGACATAAGTGCCTATGATTACATTTTGCAGCAAAACCCTGAATTTATATTTGTTTTAGATAAAAACATTGCAATAGGTACTCAAAATCCCACAGCCAAAGAAGTTTTACCTAAAAATGAAAAAATTATGCAAACACAAGCGTTTAAAAGCGGCAAACTTATTTTCGTAAGCCCTGAAAACACGTGGTATGTAAATAATGGTGGCCTCTCAGCTGTGGAGGAAATGCTTACTACCTTTAGAGCCTTACCCAAGGCTCCAAGCCCTGAAGAGCTCAAAGCTCAAGCCGCGGCACAGCAACAAGCTAGCAGTCAAACAAAGTCTGAAACACCTACAAAATAAAGATATTCATAAAAAGGTTGGAAATTCATGGATTTTTTTTCAATAGACAGATTTTTAGAATTATTTGACGTCATCTACACAAGTGTAGGGGTGGCTGGCTTAGCTCTTATTGGCTTTGCCATTTATGGCCTTTACCTTGGCCTTCGCAATATTATTTATATTCGCTTAGTTCGCAGAGAGTTCAGAAAAAATTATCGCGACGTTTTACGTGATGCCAACGCCAACGGCGCACGGTCAAAACTCATACAGGACAATCCCTTGCTTAATATTGTATGGGAAATTGTCCACACGCACCAAGGCCACTCTGACGACATGCGCGCCGAAGTAAATTACCTTTTCCATAAAAATTTTGAATCCGTCACACGTTCCTTGTATTGGATTCGCCTCATTACGGTTATCTCTCCTTTATTGGGCTTATTGGGCACTGTTATGGGCATGGTGGGTGTATTCCAAGCCATTGCCACCGACAGCAGCCCCGACGCCACTGTTTTAGCAGGCGGCATATGGGAAGCCTTGCTCACCACCATCATGGGGCTTTCCATAGCCATTCCCATGTTAATGATTTATTATTTTCTTTTACTGCGCTTCAAAGGTTTTCGCGTAGAGTCCATTGAATATAGTTATAGAGCTGTGGGCGTTTGGAAAAAGCTCCACACAGATACCACTAAAGGAGAATAAGCATGGATCCTTATGATGACGATGGTGATGATGATTTGGCTGTAGACTTAACCCCACTTATTGACGTGGTGTTCATGCTTCTTATCTTTTTCATCATGACCACAACTTTTAGTAAACCGGTTATGGAAATAATTTTACCCAAAGCCGAGCAAGCGCAATTGCCCGAAGAAAAATCTAAGGAAATTTTAGTTTCTATAACACAACACGGTTCCTTATTTTATAAAGATAAACGTATAGAATTAGAACAACTGGTGGCTGAACTTCGTAAAGACACAAGTACAGTACTCAATGTTTACGTGGACAAAAACGCCCCTTTTGAGGCTTTTGTAAATGTGGTAAACATGGCCAAAGTAGAAAGAGAGGGCCGCTTTGTTATCAGCACGGAAAAATGATGGCGGTATGTCTGCATGGCGCGCAACCAAAGCCATGCGACAAAGCCGCTCTTTATCCTTGGGTATTATTATAGGCTGTGTACTCATTCTTCTCTTGGTCAGTCTTGAGTTTGCCAAAGAGCTTTTAGTGCCCAAGCCTTTGGCTTTGCCTATGATTGTTCCTGTTGAAATCGAGGAAGAAATTTTCATCAAACCCAAAGAAATTGAAAAAATACTGGCTGAGGAGTCCGTACGTATTATTTATGAAGCACCGCCACCTCCGCCGCCGCCACCGGAAGTGAAACCCAAGCCCAAGCCTAAGCCACCGCCACCACCGCCACCTAAGCCCAAGCCTAAGCCTAAGCCCAAACCTGAGCCAAAGGTGCAGCCTAAAGCCACAGCTCCAGTGGCCACACCGGTAGATAATGGTGCAGAGCTGGCAGCGCAAAAGCTTCAAGCAGAACAGCAAGCTTTGGGAATTTTGGTGGGACTCATTGAAAGGAATAAAAAATACCCAAGACAAGCACAAAGAAAGGGTATTCAAGGTTCCATACGTTTACACGTAATAGTTAACGGTCAAGGTGTTGTCACCTCAGCCAAAGTGGTAGGAAGCGGCCCTAGCGTACTGAAAAAAGCCACAGAACAATTGGGCGAAAAGCTCATAGGGCAAAATGTAGGTATAAAAACATCTCTCAATGTGCAAGTACCCATTGCTTACACCATGAAATAATTTGAAGTCGTCGCCATAAAAAAACGTACTTTATATGTCTGAACTTTGCCAGAAAACGTATTCTTGACGTTTTCTGGCAAAGTTTATTTATATGGCGGGCATGTGGTCAATATAAAACGAGATCTCTGCATCATCGTAAGCACACACCCACAATCCACCATTTTACGTGAAGTAGATGGTTATACCATCAATGGTATTGGTAGCGTGTTCATTAACAAAGTTTACGGTAACATCGCCCACGGTTACGGAGCTTTGACCGGAGTAGGCAATGGTGTCATTACCAATAATCAAGGTATCTGTACCGACTTCAAAGTTTTTAATGCTAATTTCGCCACTTTCCCCAGCTACATTGCCAATATGGAAGGTATCAGCACCCACGCCGCCGTCAAGGGTGGAGAAGCGCGTGTCATTACCTACTAAGATATGTAAGGAATCATTACCTACACCGCCATCAATGGTGCCCGATTTCATAGCATCAACAATAATGGTATCATTGCCCGCGCCGCCGTCAATGGTGCCTGATGTCAGCACATCAACTGTAATGGCGTCATTGCCAGCGTCGCCGTTAAGGAAGCTCGTGCTTATTTCAGTAACAGTAATGATGTCATCACCGCCGCCGCCGTTAAGGGTGCTTGAGCTTCTTATCTCACCGACAGTAATGGTGTCATCACCACCTGCACCATCAAGAGCTCCGGACATAGAGCCTACCAAAAGACTATCAGCACCGGAAGAACCGGTAAGCGAAGCACCACTAATACTGATACCCGTACCGTCATCGTCTGTCACCACAAAGCCAGCACTAGAGTCTAAGGTTATATTTGCCTCTGCATGCAAGCTTGATTTAAAATAGAGCACATCCTTTTCTGCACCGCTATTTTTTATGCTAAGTGGAGTTTTGCCATACGATGAAATTTCTATGGTATCAACACCTGCACCACCGTCGAGAGTTCCGCCAGTAAAATCAATCATCTTAAAGTAATCTGCCCCCTTACTGCCGGTAATTTTTCCGCCGGACATAGTAAAGCCATTGGGGTCATTCCATGCTACATAAAAACCACCGTCGCCCTTAAGGGTGAGATCCATGCCATCAGTAAAGTTCCTACTCCCTACATAGAAGGTATCTTGTTCTGTGCCGCTATTATTTATGCTTATCTTTGTAAACTCAGTAACAATAATGGTATCAGCACCCGCGCCGCCGTCAATGGTTCCACCGTTTAGTGTTGCAACAGTAATGACATCATTCCCAACACCACCAT
>CAYJNA010000002.1:0-1846 GCA_964371225.1 uncultured Desulfovibrionaceae bacterium | reverse complement strand
CACCACCATCAATGCGTCCACCGTTCATGGTGGTTATAGTGAAGGTGTCTTCGCCGGCATCACCATGAATGGCGCCGTTATTCATGGTGCTTATACTGAAGCTGTCATTGCCTGCATTGGCATTAATGGTACCAGCACTCATAGTATTAATGGTGAAGGCATCTGCGGCAGTACTCCCATTAAGTTCACCGCCGCTCATAGTAAAGCCTGCTGCGCCAATAGCAAGCCTATTGTTCACGTTAAAGCCGATCGCGCTATTACTGCTCAAATTGACCACTGCACCGGCGCCAATACCCTTTTCTAAAAACAATGAACTGAATGTACCTGAATTTTCAAAGCTTACAGTTTTAGTAAGAGTATTTTTAATGGTTATAAAATCTACTGTGTTGTCATCGCCACTATACACAGTGCCACCATTCATGGTGCCTATGATGATGGTATCACTTCCAGTGCCGTCATTGACAGTGCCACCATTCATGGTGCTTATGTAAATATCATTAAAACCATCGCCCGCGTTAATGCTTCCCCCATTCATGGTGCCTATGGTGATGGTATCATCACCAAGTCCACCTTCAACGCTTCCCCCATTCATGGTGACGACGTTAATAATATCGTCTCCTCTGAGTCCGTTAATACTTCCCTGCGGGGCTGTAGCATCACTTATTTTATGTATGGTGTTTATATAGATATTATCCACACCATTACTGCCCATGAGGGTACCACCGCGTATATCAAAGCCGGTGAAGCTTTTGCCATTGTGAGATTGAGCAATGGAAAGTGTGGGAGTATGAGCGTTATCATAATCGTAAAGGCTAAGTGTACCTTCAAGAGCTTGATGTAAAAACACGCTATCGTGGCCGTCCACACCATTATAGGTGACAGCATCTTTAATCACATCTTCAATGATAATTTTATCTGAACCATTACTGCCAATAAGCGTGCTGTCATCTTGCATATTGCCTAGGTTTACATCAAAGCCGGCATCACTATTTAGGGTAAGTTGCGTGCCTTCGCCAATGCCGCCTTTAAGATTAAGTATATCGCGCTCAGCGCCCGTATTACTCATGCTAATATCTTGTGAAATGGTATTGTGTACGGTAATGGTATCAAGACCTGCGCCACCATCTACAGTGCCACTAAGAGTCTGTATATTAATACTATCAGCAGCTTCACTACCTCTCAGGCTTGCATCGACGCCAATAGCTGACATATCTACAGTAAAGCCACCACCAACAACGATATCAGCACCAGAGCCCATGACACTATTAAGAACAACGCCACCATCTATAATGCTAGTAAGGTTTAGTATATCGCGCGCTGCACCACTATTTTTAATGGTCACAGTACTCGGAGTATTTATGCTTTGGTTGAGATTTATGGTGTCTACTCCACCTAGGGTTTCAATGATTCCGCCGCTAACTTGTTCGTCCAGCTCCAAAAGGTCATTTTTATTACCACCAATGAGCTCACCAGAGCTCATGCCGCCTATAACAGTAATATTATTGGCCTTGTCTGCATAGCCGGTGATTTTACCACCGACGCTTAAGGCTTCAAATTGGAAGTTTTCAAAGTTACGGAACAGCTCACTTTCTTTGTCAGCAATATTCCAATCACTTGTTATTACTGCTCCAATGCCAAGTACATCCACACCAGCGCCGCCATTAACCGTCACGCCAGTTGGTAAATTACCACCAGACGCCATATCATGTAATATGAGTGTATCATTGCCGGCACCTGCGTCTATACTACCAGCGGTGAAGTTATCTACATCATCTACAGAGATAAAATCATTACCGGAACCAGTAAGGATTTTACCACCGCTTAAGGTATTTATAGTTAAAGTATC
>CAYJNA010000001.1:0-84626 GCA_964371225.1 uncultured Desulfovibrionaceae bacterium | reverse complement strand
AGTGAGCGTGCCTTTCTTAAAAACGAGTGGAAACACGTTTTTAAGCATCGACTAAGTAGAATTTGTAAGTCCCTTGCATAGTGTTTTATGCAAGGGACTTTTTTGTAGATAGTCGACACTCACGTAAAATAAGCCGTCACTTGCTTACGGCGCATTTGGAGTGGTGTGCCTTTCTTAAAAACCAGTGGAAGCTAAAGCTTTTTGTTGTATTTTTTTCATGGAAAAATCACATGCCATATAAGGCTTTAAAAAATAAAATAGGATGTTTGGGTAGGGGGAAAATATATGCTCTTAGAATGTATCTCAGGCGTATTTTAAGGGGTGCTTATATTAAGTGTTACAAATCAATAGGTTGTATGAGAGTAGGGTTGTGTTTCAACTATAAAAATATGAGAATGCCTGTGTTAACTGCTGCTGCTTAAGGAAGATAACTAAAATTTAAGAAGACAAAGCATAAGAAAAAAGTTTTATAACATGCTTCAGATATCTTTAAGCTTAAAAAAATCTAAGATATGAGTTTCACCTTATTACACAGCGGTAAAATTTTACTTTAAAAGATACAATACTGTTGTATTGATTTTTTGAGGAAAAGGGGAGAGTAGGGAAAACCTTTTCAAGCGAAAGAGGTTTTCCCCATAGGATTTGTTGTAAAGTATACGATTGTATATTCTACAAATCTAGAAATATAAATATATAAAGCTATACATTAAAGAGGAAGTGCATTACATCGCCGTCTTTAACAATGTATTCTTTACCTTCAGTGCGCAGTACACCGGCAGTGCGGCATGTGGCTTCATTTTTATGCTTTACAAAATCATCGTAAGCAATAACTTCAGCGCGAATAAAGCCACGTTCAAAGTCTGTGTGAATAACAGAGGCGGCTTGAGGGGCTTTCCAACCATTTTTAAATGTCCATGCCCTCACTTCCTTTTCTCCCACAGTAAAGTAAGAGCAAAGGTCTAATGTGGCGTAACCTGTACGAATAATTGTTTCAAGACCGCTGGATTCAATGCCAAAAGAAGCTAGCATATCAGCTTGTTCTTCATCGGGTAAACCTTGTAGCTCTTCTTCAATTTTAGCACAAATGAGCGCAAAACCAGCACCGCGTTCTGCGGCAAGGGCACGAACGCTTTCTACATGTTCGTTTCCTTCAACGGCATGTTCTTCATCTACATTGGCACAATAAATAATTTTTTTGGCTGTAATGAGTCCCATTTCTCGCCACTGAATGGCAAAAGCTTCACTTTCTGGCTGCGCAAAGGTAATGGCTGGTTTTCCATCATTAAGATGTGCCAGTAGGGCAGCCACTTGTTCTGCTACGGCTTGGGCAGATTTATCACCGCGAATTTTACGCAAACGCTCAACGCGCTTTTCCGCAGATTGTATATCGGATAAAAGGAGCTCTGTTTCAATGGTATCAATATCGCGCAAAGGATTTACTGTACCATCCACATGAGTGATGTTTTCATCTTCAAAACAACGTACCACATGCACAATGGCAGCGCATTCGCGAATATTGGCAAGAAATTGATTACCGAGACCTTCCCCCTTGCTGGCACCGCGCACAAGACCGGCAATGTCGATAAAGTCCACATTGGCATGTAATGTTTTTTGCGGATTAGCTAATTCTGTTAATACTGTAAGGCGTTTATCTGGAACGGCCACAGTAGCTTTATTGGGTTCAATGGTACAAAAGGGATAATTTGCCGCTTGGGCATTTTGAGCTTTTGTGAGGGCATTAAACAAAGTGGACTTGCCAACGTTGGGCAAGCCAACAATTCCTATGCTCAAGGACATATAGAGACTCCAAAATGATATTTTTTATTTATGCCCCATGCTTGTAAACGGCAAAGAGCATTTTGGCAAGCGTACACTTGCATGTTTTCTTTAAGATGTTAGTATTATATAATATTTATTTACTGCTTTCTACGATGTGCAATGCATTCTCCTACAATACTGACGGCAATTTCTTCGGGAGTTTGAGCACTGATATCAATGCCAATGGGGCAATGCACTTGCGCAAGACGTGCGGAATTCACCCCTTGGGCTTCTAAAGAGGTGTATACTTCTTGCCTTTTGCGCTTACTGCCAATCATGCCTATGTAAGATGCTTGCGTTTTCAAAGCTTGATTCAAGACTGTAGAGTCATGCACATGCCCTCGTGTTATAATGACAATGCATGTTTGTTTGGTGGGGGGGCATTGGCTAAAGCAGAGTAAAAATTCGGGAACTGTGTAGGTGGCGTGTGCCCAAGGGAAGCGTTCGGCTGTGGAAAATTCTTTTCTATCATCAATAACTGTGACTTGAAAACCTACCATGGCTGCCATTTGCGCTGTGGGACGAGACACATGTCCGCCGCCTAATATAATCATTTGCCAAGGACTCACATATTTTTCCATCACAAAAAAACTTTTTGCTTCCTTATCTTGATGTAAAGTGCTTTCTTCCCCTTTTCCAAGTTTTGCTAAAAGTTCGGTTTTGGTAGCATCACTCAATGGGCTCTCTTGCCAAATACCCTTTGTCCACTGGTCATTGACATAGAGAGAGCGATACATGGTATCTTGCTCATCTTTATAATGCAGCACATGTGCCTCTCCTGTATCTAAAGCCTCCACCAAAGCTTCATAAAAAGCAAGGTCTTGCGCGCCCTGTAAAGGGCTTAATAAAATATCTAAATTACCGCCGCAAATCATTTCGCTTTGTGCTACCATATGACCTGTGAGAGTAAAGTGTATAAGTTTGTCTTTTTTGCTTTGTAAAACCTCGGCGCAAGCTTCAATGCATACACCTTCAGCGAGACCGCCGCCAATGGTGCCAGCAATGAGGCCGCTTTTGTCCACAAGCATTTTTGAACCTGCACCGCGTGGTGTAGAGCCTTGATGCTGTACAACACTTACCAATACAATTTCTTTATTTTCACGTAATATATTACAAAGTTGTTTGAGTAGATCTTTCATGCAAATATCCTTTGGTACATTTTTCTATGGTATAATTATTTCCTTGAGCTATGAGGCGCCCACGTAAAGAAGAAAGACGTCGTAAAGGGCTGCCGCAAGGGCAAGGGGTAGCAATAATAGCGGCTATATCTCCGGTGCGATAGCGTATGAGTGGCATGGCGGTACGCCCCAAAGTGGTGATGACCACTTCTCCTTCTTCTCCGTCAGCAAGAGGTTTTGTGCCCTGTATCTCAATGATTTCAATAAATAAATCAAGCTCACGTAGATGATAGCCATTTTTAGCCGGGCATTGTACCCCTATGCTGTATCCAGCTTCGGTAATGCCATAATGGTCAAGGGTCTGTAAACCCAATTCTTGCCAGCGTTGCGCAAGAGAAGGATGTACATTTTCACCGCTACTGAGAAGACAGCGCAAGGCTAAAGGATTTTTTTCTAATTCGTTTTTATAATAGGGATTTTCTAAAAGTGTTGCCAACACTTCCAGTTGGCTTGGCGCCCCCACCACAGCATGAGGATTGTAACGTTGTAACTCAGCCCAAAGGCTTTGTTGTGTGGTGGCAGGATTACCATCAAAAACCTCAATATGATTTTTTGCAAGAGCTTCACGTAAAAGAGCACTGACCCCTTGAGGTAAATGCGCCCCAGGCCAAAGAGCAAGGACTCTGTCATGGGTTTGCACCAATTGACTCATGCCTATGGCAAAAAAATCCTCCGTAGCTTGCAAATCTTGTTCGCTAAAGGCAATACGCTTGGAAAATCCTGTAGTTCCCGACGTTTGTAAGCTTACCATGCGTTCTATATCACCCAAGGAAATACAAATAAATTGCTCCCATTGGTGTAAATCTTGCGCAGTGGTAAAGGGTATATCTTCAAGATTTGTTTGTACTAACGAAGGGATATGTATATTTTTTAACGTATTGGCATAAAAATGACTGTTGCTTTGTGCATAAGCCACAATGGCGCAAAAACGCTGCCATTGTTCATGAGCTAAAGCCGTGGAAAAATCTTGCGCACTGTTTTTTTGTGGCAATTTATCTTTTAACCAAGCATCCATAACACTTGGCATACATACTCTGTTCTTTAACATTCCTTACCTCTGTATAGGGCATAATTTGCACTGGATGTCATATTGTAAGCACAAAAGGGGATTATATTACCTTCTTGTGCTGCTATATGAATATGACAACGCCGTAAGCGTGCTAAATCTAAGGAATAGGCATCTTGAAAAGCCATAGCAGAAATGGTAAATCTGTTTTGCACAGTATTTTTTTGTATAAAAGTATCCAAACCATCCTGCGTCATTTGTTCATGTATACCTTGTGGGGATTGCGCTGCGCCCCAATGATGCGCCACAAAAGTACGCGCTTGTACGGCCGCAGGTACATGAGCTGCTTCTTGCGTGCAATTGCAGCAGCCTTTTTGTTCATGCACAGGGCGTAAGGTATGATTATATTTTCCCGCATGCGTGTCATGCTTTTTTTCTTCTCTTTGATACACAGCACTAAAGGAGCATAAGGCATGTTCTGAACTGGGGGGGTGAAAGTCTTGTGCTTGAAGCATACCATGACTTTGCGCTTCAAGGGCATGTAATATTTCAGGAAGAGTAAAACGTGGCGCGGCAATTTGTTCCCAAGGATAGCGTCCAAAAGAGGCCACAGGTTGAATGTGTATACCGCGTACCAAGGGGCCGCTTTGTAGGGCTTTATGTAAAATAGCACCAAGGGCTGTATCATTAACACCGCGTACTAAGGTTATAACTAAAAGTACGGGAAGCTGGGTTTCAATGCAATGTTGCAAAGCTTTTTCTTTGCATTGCGCGTAGGCAGCACCGCGTAAGGTGGTATAGGCTGTATCTTCCATGCTATCCCACTGTAAGTATACAAGATTTAACCCGGCATCTTTAAGTTTTTTGGCATAGGAAGGCTCTTGCCCAAGACGCAATCCATTGGTGTTTAGCTGCACGAAGGAAAAACCTTGGGCATGGGTTAAGCGTATGATATCTTCAAGATTTTCATGCAGCGTAGGTTCCCCGCCCGAGAGCTGTATATTTACAGCACCGGCGCGCTGCATAAGCCTTTTTAAACGCTCTTGTATGACATCAAGACGCATATCAGATGTTTTTTCTTCTTTCCCAGCACTGGCATAACAGATGGGACAATGCATATTACAGCGCTGTGTCACTTCAAGCAACACACAGCAACTTTGTTGCGCATGGTCTTGGCAGAGCCCACAATCATGGGGGCAGCCTTTTCTGCTGGAATTGCTACCTTTTATGTGAGTAAGTATTTTAGTTGCAGGGGGGGATGCGCACCATGATTCAAAAGATGGCGTTTTGGGCATATCTATCCATGCGGGTACGGAAAAATCTCCATGTTCGGGGCAGTTTTTCTCAAAAAATACACCATTTTCTCTTTGGGCATAGTAGGCTTTAATGGTGCGAAAGCAGTGAGGGCAAAGGCTTTGGGTCTTTTGTAAAATCTTCATGAATAATCCTAGGGGCGTAACTCCAAAGACAATGCGTAGCTTTCTGCAATGGTGCAAAGTTCTTCCCAACAATCTGCTAAAAGTAAGCCGCAAGAGCTGTGCCCGCCGCCGAGTTTTTGTGCTGATTCTTGTTTTTCTGCGTTAAATTTTGTTAAAAGTTCTCGGCAGATACCTGTGCTTTGTGTATGATTGTAAAACCACTCTTGATATTCTTGCATCATGGCAAAAAGTGCTGGGTGCGCACTTTCGTCATCACGCCCACGCCCTGCCAAGAGGCTAAGTATACAAGCGCCGCTAGTTAAAAGAGCACATGGGCCTTCTTGACCGCCCATACCCACACAAAGGCCGTGCATGGCGCGGATAAGCTGTGATTTTTCTTCGCAATCTTCTCCTGCGCTTTGTAAAAAAATTTGCATGAGCAATTGGCTACAGCAATAGCCTTTATGAATTTGGGGTAAAATTTCTAAGAGAAGGGGGTGCATAATTTCATACCTTAACAAGGGATTTTTTGCGCAATCCAAAGACCATAGCCCTTATGTTGCGCTGAGGTATCATTGAGACAAAGCGTGTCCACACCATGCCAAAGTAGCTGGGCTGCATAGGCTTTGAGTGCAGAAGAGCAGTCTTCTGTATGGTATATGTGCCAGCCATATATTTGTAAAGTTGTTTCTAATTGAAGAGGATGCAAGCTCTGTGCAGTAACTGTATTTTGCCTTTTATCATAAACATCATGCAAAAGTAGGGTGGCACCTTGACGACACACCCTTGTCCATTCCGCCACAGTTTTTTCCATGGAAGGCATAAGCGACAAAACACATTCTGCAATGATACCATCTATGCTCTTGTTGCGTAATGGGAGATTCGTAGCATGAGCTTGTATGTCTTTGTTTGTATTAAATTCATGCAAATCAAGTCCATATGCAGTAAAGCCTTGTTGACGTAAAAAATCTCGTGTTTGTCCGTATCCACAGCCCACATCTAAAAGAATTGCATGTGGTGCAAAAGAACAATGCTGTAAAGCTCTCATGGTCAGTGCGAGCCCGCCGGGACGTAATGCTTGGCAAGGCATTATTTATCTTCCAAAAGTCTTTCCACTTCAAGCATTTTTCCTTCAGCCAATGATTTAGGAGCCAAAGTAAGACCGCATTGGGGGCAGGCCGGAAGAGATACTTCAAAAGCATTTTCAAGGTAAAGCACTTGCATTTTTTGTTGCTCAAGAGGGCAATTACAACGTGCGCAAAGCCATGTACCTGCATCCGGCGTGTAACTGGGAAGAAGTGAACTCATGGATATATCCTTTTATACCTTTGTCTTAGATGTACTTTCAAAAATAGCTCCCGGAACAGAATTAGGCACATGCATACGATGACACCATGCATCATAAAGATGAAATGTGCCTTGAGCATCCTGAGCATAACGCACCCAAAATGTAACATTGCGTGGACGCCATGCTCCAATATAATGTCCACTTTCTTGTTCCACAAAGCGTTCTTTATGTTGCTCCACCATACGTACTGCCAAGGCCACATCTTGATGCAAAATATGTTTGCGCTCTAACTCTTGAAGAAGTTCAGGGGAGATATGCAAAAACATGTGCTCTGTACTCTTTGCTTGTGTATTCATGCAGAGAGTATTTTCTATGGGCTGTACCGGTAAGCATGTATCTTCACCATGGTGTTGACGCATTTTTTGTGCCAATAAGGCTCTTTGCATGCGCCGTGCTGAAATGCCCATGGGTTTATTTTCCACAGGGGGTAAAGAGGGCAGAACATCAAGAATATGTAAACAATTTTTTCCCATTTTTAAGAGACGATCTTGACACATAACACAGGAAACAATGCTGGTATCTTGTTTATTTTCTTCATACAAAAGTGTAGCCATGGAAGCTGTGGCTTTTTCGGCAAGCTCCGGTTGCGAACACCAAACATTACCACCAAAGCCGCAACAAGGTGTTGTTTTGCCTTGCTGTCTATGTTCAACAATGTCTATATTTTGCGTTTTAGCAAGGTTGCGTATGGCTTTTTGCCATGCTTCATTAGTACGAGCCGCGCAAGGGTCATGCAAAGAGTAGTGCCGTGAAGGGGGTGTTTCGCTGCTTTGTGGCAATATACCTTCTAAAAGTTCCCACAAAGAGACGCAAGGAATATGCGGCATGTGCATGGAAAACATTTTCATACAAGAAGCACAGCCCATGATAAGAGTGGGTTCGCCCAAACTTTTCCATTGTCTTTCAAGCTCTTGTAAACTTTGTTCTGCAAGTTTTTTTTGTCCTGCCCAGTGAGCAGGAATACCGCAACAAGAAAGCATAAGCCCCACACCTTGTATGTGCGTATGCACTGTTTGTTGCTGTAAAAGGGTGTAGAGGGCAAAAACTTGTTCACTGCGCGCGGCTGCTAATTGACAACCGGGGAAAAAAGCGTGACTGGGCTTTTCTTGTTGTGCAGCATCTTTAAGCACAAGAGCGCAAGGGCTTTGCGAAGCAGAAAGCATATCTTCCACAGCAAATTCGTACGCAGAAGGAGGCATATAGTCATTGTCTACCATGTGTTGACGTGCATCCAAACAAACTTCAGACATGGAGAAACGTTCTGGACAAATTTCTGTGCATTGATCGCACATCATACAGCCATTAATAAGGCTATTGGCTTTATGGTCTCCCATGACAATGGCCGTATTATTATAAATTTGCCTTGTATATGCGCGCGGAAAAGAACCGTATTTTTGCAAGTAGACACATTCTTTGACACATTGCATACATTCACATTGTATACATCGAGCAGCTTCGGCTTGCGCTTCTTCAAGGCTGTATTTTTCTCCTTGCGGGAAAAGCGCCGCTTTGGATGTAAGCCCTTGCAGGGGAGTGGAAAGCTTACTTTTGCCAAGGCTTTCTTCACGACCGGCATCTAAAGAAACTCCGGTGGCAAGACGCTCTAAGGAAAGCGCCGCTTGGCGCCCATGACCGCATTGTGTAGCAGGAGAAGCGTAAGTAGCGCCGGTTACTGTGCTTTCTAACATGCCGCCGGCACAAATATGTGTATGCTCTCCATGTGTTACATGCATGGTAAGTTCATGTGGCCGGCTTTGCAATGCATTAAAAATTTCTGGCGCAGCGTGAGCATCCACAAAATACGCAGCGTATTCTTGCTTTTGTAGTATTTGCTCAAAAAGTTCCATATGCAAAGGCGTTGATTGAAAAGTAGCGTGCTGTTTTTCTAAAGCTTCAAGCTCTATGTGTACATGCTCTTTTGTAAGTTTTTTAAAAGATTGACATAAAAAAGACGTGGCACACTGGGATTCTTCTGCGCTGGTATAGAATATGGTTGTGGGAAAGCTTTTTTTAGCTAATTCATAGGCCACAGTTAAAGCCGCAAGTCCGTTACCAAATATGGCAATTTTTTGAGCTTTAGGCGGGCGTGGAAATGCTTTCAACTGTTTTTCGCTGTGCGCCATGCACACTTCTTCAAGGCTTTGTATGGCCAGGCTTCCCCCTAGGTCACGGCGTAAACAGTGTCCTTCACAAGGGTGATCGCAGATATGTGTAAGAATGTGAGGTATGGGTAAATGCCGTTCCAGCACCTTACGCGCTTCTTTCATCTGTCCATTCTTCATGCAATCCATGAAGGAGCGCACATCTAAATGTAGGGGACAATACGCTTGACAGCGAGGCATAGCTTCTTGGGTACAATGAGCTTCGATGCGATGTAAGGTGTTTTGATCCATTGTAAAAACTCCGAAAAGTTATAAAGAAGAAAGGGAGGAAGTAGCCCTTTGGCAGAACTTCCTCCCTAGATGTAGCTTTGTTACCAGAATCTACTTGGGCATGGCTGCAAGTACCTTTTCAGGACGAGCAGGCAAGTGACGTACACGTGCGCCGCAAGCATTGGCAATGGCATTGATGATGGCGGGGTGAGGGCCGCAAAGAGGAATTTCACCCACACCGGAAGCGCCGTGAGGGCCTTCTGGGCGTGGTGTTTCCACATAGAGAATCTCAATATTATCAGGAGCATCCTTAATGTTAGGAATACCTGCACCAGACATGGTGCTATGCTTTTTAAGGTCTTCATAGTCTTCGGTGAGTGCAAGACCAATACCTTGCACTAAGCCGCCGTAGATTTGGCCGTCGGTGATAACACGGTTATTAACAGAACCAATGTCCGCCACCATAACCATCTTTTCTACCGTGGTTTTACCGGTTGCTACTTCTACAGCTACTTCAGCAAGGAAGAGGCCATACATGTAGCAAGAGAAGGGGTTACCCTTACCAAGTGCATCGCACTCAGTAGCTTTAGCTGTCCACACGCCAAGGTAGCGAGTATCAAGACCGGCTTCTTTCATGCTGGCGTAGTCATGCATGGAACCATCAGCTTTTTTCATGGCAGCCATGAGGAGTTCACAAGCCACACGAATGGCTTGACCTACCATAACTTGTGAACGGGAACCACCTGCAGGGCCGGAGTTAGGGGCTTTGCTGGTATCGTTCATCACAAGGCGGATTTTATCCATGGGGATATTGATGGAACGTAAGCTTTCATGAGCAGTACCAAGTACGCCAGCGTCAGCGCCTTGGCCGTGATCTTCCCAGCAGCTACCTACGGTAACGCCGCCGTCTTCGTCAAGCTGTACCCATGCTTCAGCATTATCTGGGCCGTCAAGACCGGAACCGTACACACCAAGAGCTACACCTACGCCGCGTTTTACTTCAGCGGTGGAGTTGGCAGCAACACGTGCTTTAGACTCTTCGTATTTAGGCTTCATAAGTTCAAACATTTCAGCAAAGCTTAATACTTCTGGTGTTTGTTGTGTAGGTGTGGTGTCACCGGCTCTGTAATGGTTGATGGCGCGAAGCTCTAAGGGATCTACACCCATTTTTTGAGCTAATTCGTCCATGAGGGATTCAGAAGCAAACTCAATTTCAGGGCCGCCGTAACCGCGGAAAGCTGCACCCCAAGCATGGTTGGTGGCCACAGTAAGACCCTTACCGCTCATGTGAGGAATGCCATAGCCTGCGCCGCAGAATTGGGCACCGCGAAGGGTGAGTAAGTCACCAAACTCGGAGTAAGGGCCGTGGTCAACAATCCAGTCCACATGAAGGGCTTTGATTTTTTTACTTTCTTTGTCAGCAGCCATACGTACGGTGGTCCAGAAAGGTGAACGCTTACCGGTGTAATTTTGTTGCTGCTCGTAGTTATAACGTAAGTGGCAAGGACGGCCGGTAGCAAGTACTGCAACACCTACAAGAGCTTCCATGGTGGGGCTGAATTTATAGCCAAAGGTACCACCAGTGGTATTTTGTACCATGACAAGTTCTTTACCCATTTCAACACCTAGGCCTGGGGCAATCATGTAACCATGTAAGTGCAAGCCAATGGATTTGGAGTGAAGTACCAATTGCCCTTCACCATTCACATAACCATAACCTACGTCTGGCTCAATGGGAAGGTGAGGTTGGCGCTGGGTGTAATAAGAGCCTTCTACAACAACCATATTGGGGTCATCAAAGTATTTGGCTGTATCGTCACCTTTTTGTAGGCCTTGCTCAAAGTAAACGTTGGGGGTGCCTGGGTGAATTTCCATGGCGCTAGGATCCATGGCGTCATGAGCATTCATATATTCAGGTAAAAGTTCAAGGTCTACCTTAACTTTTTCTGCAGCAGCACGAGCATTGCATTCGCTATCAGCACAAACGATGGCAAGGGCATCACCATATTGGAATATCTTAGTATCATTTAAGATAGGACGATCCCAGCCGTCACCCTTATTGGTGGGGAAGGTAATAAGACCTGTAATGCGGTTTTTACCCTTAACATCTTTATGGGTAAGAACTTTGTAAACACCAGGCATTTTTTCAGCTTCGGAAGTATCAATGCTCTTAATGTTAGCATGAGATACTTTGGCTTGAGCAATGGCAAGGTGTAAGGTGCTTGGAGGTAAGGTGAAAACAGCGTCAGCACCAAACTCAGCAGTACCGGTAATTTTTGCAAGGGAACCAGGACGAGTAAAGCCTGTACCCCAAATGCGACCATCAGCAGGCACTTGGTAGGTGATGTCAGCAAGAGTTTTTTCACCGCGCATAACGGCAGCCCCGTCCATAACGGCGTCTACTAAAGGCTTATAGCCTGTGCAACGGCATACGTTTTTGTGTTTTTGGAACCAGTTACGTACATCTTCGCGGCTGGGGTTTAGATTGGTATCTAAAAGAGCTTTAGCAGAAACAATGAAACCTGGGGTACAGAAACCGCATTGAGCTCCACCGTGGAAAAGCCAAGATTGTTGTAATGGATGCAGGTTCTCAGCGGTTCCTACACCTTCAAGGGTTGTAATTTCAGCATTGTCAGCCACACGACCCATTTTAATGATACAAGAACGAACAACCTTACCGTCCAAAATTACAGAACAAGCGCCGCACTGACCTTGACCGCAACCAACTTTTACGCTGGTAAGTTTTAGACGAGAGCGCAATACATCAGAAAGTTTTTCGTCGTCATTAACAATAAGATTTTGAGCAACACCGTTAATTACAAGTGTTTTAGAAAACATACCTTCCTCCTCATTGGTAGGAGCTTTGTGGAGAAAACGCCTCCACAGTGAAGAAAAATTATCCTTTACCAAAAGCGCAATGGGGATATGTACATGTGGCACACGAGGCACAAAAGCCCCCATGACCAAGCATGGCTATATCCTTTTGCGATATATTAAGCCCCGCTAAAATACGTGGCATAATAATTTCAAAAATACTTGCTTTGTGATACATAACACAGCCGGGTAAGCCTAGAATATGGCTGGAACCTAAGGTACCGTGCAAGAACATGGCCCCTGGAAATACCGGAGCACCATAGGTTGTAATGTGTGCACCGCTTTGGCGAATGGCAGCAGGGGTGCGGTCGTCAGGGTCTACAGACATACCACCAGTGACGGCTATGATGTCTGCGCCTTGCTCTTTAAATTTATGAATGGCCTTTACTATGAGTTCCACATCGTCGCTGGTAAGCTCTTGCCCTAAAATAGTAGCATCGTAAGCGTCAAATTTTTTGGTGAGTATAGGCCCAAAACTATCTTTAATACGCCCATGATAAATTTCACTACCTGTAGTAACTATACCTACGGTGGGTTTTTTGAAAGGTAAGACTTGAATGAGAGGTTCTGTGGCCATTTGCTCAAGATGCGCAATTTTTTCCTCTTCAATAAGAAGAGGTATAATGCGTGTGCCGCCCACAGCTTGCCCTGGGCGTACTTCTTGTAAAGTATGTAACGTGGCCACGGCAATTTCATTAAGACAGTTTATTTCCATGAGCTTTTGTGTATCAATATGCAAAAGCCCGTGGCAAGACGCAAGAAAGTTTACTCGACCTTCTGCTATATCGGAAAAAGTAAGATTTTGCCCCGCAACTGCTGTAGCAATGCGTATGGCAGCATCATTTTCATGTAGGATGCCTTCTATGGCTTCATAAACATAGATATTTTCTTTACCTACACGAAGTAGAGTAGCTATGTCATCATGGGTGATAGTATGTCCTTTACGAAAGACAGGACCTTTATTTCCATTAACAACTATTTCTGTTATATCGTGACATAAAACACAGCCCACTGCTTTTTCTACAGGGAGCGACCGCATACAGCTATCAGCAAGAGACATAAACAAAACCACCTAGAGATATTTAAACTACGTTAGCGTATGCACTAGGATTTTGTCAATGGCTTAGAAAAAAGTAAGCTATTTAGTCGATGCTCAAAAACGTGTTTCCACTCGTTTTTAAGAAGGGCACGCTCACTCCAAATACCCCTTGCGGGGACGTCGTAAGCAAGGACGGCTTATTTTTCAGTGTCGACTACCTATTTGCGCGATTTGTTTTTATCATTTGGGGTGAACGTAACCAAGTATCAATGGTTTGATAGAGAAGTTCAGGATTGATGGGCTTAGATAAGTGATCATTCATGCCGTGACTTAGGCTAATTTCTTTATCACCTGTCATAGCATGCGCAGACATGGCTATGATGGGAAGTCTGGCAAATCTTTCATTTTCACGTATTTTACGCGTGGCGGTGAGCCCGTCCATAATGGGCATTTGAATATCCATAAAAACAATATCATAATCACCTGTGTTTACCATATCTACGGCTTCTTTGCCATTATGCGCCACATCCACAGTATGCCCTTGTGATCTAATGAGCTCAACAGCAATAAGTTGATTGATTTCATTGTCTTCAACCAGTAAAATATTACCTGTTTTCGTAAATTTTACAGGTGCAAGCTTTTCATCTTTTTCTTTACTTTGTGAACTTACAGAACTCAAATCAATGTCAAATACGGCGCTAAAGTGGAAACGAGAACCTTTACCCACGGTGCTCTCCACCCATATGGTACCTTGCATCATTTCCACGATACGTTTGGAAATAACAAGCCCAAGCCCTGTGCCACCGTATTTCCTTGTGGTAGACGTATCCGCCTGTGTAAATGCTTCGAAAAGTCGTCCGCATTGCTCTTCAGACAAACCAATGCCAGAATCTTCTACAGAAAAATAATAACAAACCTTCGTGGGGCTTTCATAGGTCATGTTATCAATAGAGACGGTTACGCGACCATTTTCTGTAAATTTAATAGCATTACCAATGAGATTGAGTAAAACTTGTTTGAGGCGTAGTGGATCTCCAATAAGTTTGGTATCTAAAATATTTTCGTTAAATATTTCACCGCGAATGTTTTTCTCAATAAATTTTGGAGCAAAAAGCGTACGTAATTCATCCTGCACATCGGCCAATGAAAAGGAAACATGTTCCATTTCAAGTTTTCCAGCTTCAATTTTTGAAAAATCTAAAATATCATTGATAATACGCAAAAGACTTTCTGCAGAGTAAATGATTTTATCCACATAGAATTTTTGCTGCTCTTGCATTTTTGTCAAAGCAAGAAGATGGAGAAGGCCTAAAATACCATTCATGGGGGTGCGGATTTCATGGCTCATATTAGCCAAAAATTCCCCTTTAACGCGCGAGCTTTTTTCCGCAGCGTCACGAGCTATGGTCAGCTCACGATGATTTTCGGCAATTTCTTCCATCATGGCTTTTTGCACGCTTACATCATTAAGATAGCTGATGATTTTCTCTTCACCATTAATTAAGAGCTTTTTCAAAGTTATTTCGACGGGGAAAAGCCTTCCTTCTTTAATATTGTAAAGCTCTCCAGCATCAAAAGCATAGCCTGTGGAAAAGGCTTCCATAAAGCGCTGTACAAACACTTGCGCCATTTGACGCCCATCTTTTTGTGTTTCGGGCATGACTTTGTGGTAGCCAGTAAAGTAGTCTTCTTTACTCTCAAAGCCGTACAAACGTAGTGTTGCTAAATTACAATCAATGGGTTTAAAGTCTTTACTCCATGTATTAATGGCATAGGGGGCTGAGTCTAAAATAGTATTAATATCAATAAGTCTTTGCTCAGCACGGCGCATATTTTCTTTTATTTCGCGCAGATCTTTATAATACACTACGGCGATTTCTTCATCACCATTTTTAGCACGTATTATACTTATCTTAACGGGGAGTTCATTCCCTTGTGCGTCCACATGCATCCATTCAAAGCTGGTTCTACCATTTTCAAACACACTTTGTAAATGTTGTGGTATAAGCTCTGCAGAACGTGTACCACAAGGTTGAAATTCCGGAGTATAAGAGCGAAAGTTTTGTATGTACTCTTCTTTACTCTTAGCACCAAAAAGATGCAATGTGGCTTCATTACAGTCAAAGAGTTCAAAATCTTTATTCCACAAATCTACACCAATAGGTAGATGTTTCAATAAAAGTTTCATGCGCTCGTAATCATTAATAATAGAACTAATGGGAAGTTCATGCATATTCTTGTCTGAAGTATAGGAAAGTACATATTTTTTCCCGCGTAGAACAATACAAACAAGGGTGACTTTAAGGAAAAATGAAACGTTATCTTTATCTAAATATGTCCAACTAAAATCACAATAGCCTTCCTCAAGAGCTTTTTGTATATAATTTCTGAGAGTTTCATAAGAAGGCTTACCATCAGGTTGATATAGTGGGCAAAAAGAGTAAAATTTATTGATAAATTCTTCTTTTCTCACGCCAAAAATTTCGGCGCGTTTTGTGGTACAATCTATGAGTTCTAGGTTTTCATTCCATAAAGTAGAGCCTAATAGGCTGGCATACATAATTTCTTTTGCCAAGGAATCAGTGTCTTCATGCTTTGTTATCTTGGAAGGAGCCTTTACGGTATGGATAGGAGTAAGTGCGCATAAAAGATAGCTTTTTTCATCTTGTTGTAGGCGTGTATACTCAAGTCTTACAAGGTGATTTTCTCCGTTTTTTAAAGTAAAAACAAAAGAACCTTGCATTGCGCCTTCCTGAAAGGCAAGGCTCATGTAGTGCTGTAAAGTATCTGCTGAATTTTTGTTATCAGGTTGTTGCTGTGCGTAGAGCGTGCTATGGCTTTGTTGCAACTCTTCTATGCTAGGTAATTCAAAAAAATTTAAATAGGCTCTATTGCAGTAAATTAATTCATATTTTTCAGACCAGCAACTTAAGCACTGTGGCACATAATCTAATGCCACATAGGCAAGCTTTGGCGAGAAAGATAGTGAGGAATCAAGTGTTGCCATATATCTACCTGAAAATATATAAAAAGTTACTTAGAACAGCTATTAAAAAAAACAAATACACATTTTTATTAAGCAGTACATCAAACAGTAATATCTAAATGCTTTTTTGGCAATACATAACATGTAATTAGTTACTTTTAAGAAGGTAGTGCCTATTTCTTCTTTTTTTAAAAAAACAAATAGTTATCAGATGAAAAAAAATAATAAAAAAGGCGGCTGTTTTCGGGGAACAGCCGCCTTAAAGGTAGATTTGAAGCTATGGGTTAATGTAGGATTAACGCTTCATGTTGATAACTTGCTCAAGCATGGTATCTACAGTGGTTATTCCCTTGGAGTTTCCTTGGAAACCACGCTGCGTTACAATCATTTGAACAAATTCGCGAGACATATCTACGTTAGATTGTTCAATGTTGTAGGCGTTAATGCTACCCATACCGGCAATACCTGCCTGTGCTTGTTGAATGCTACCGGACTCAGGGGTTTCTGAGTACAGGTTACCACCTTCGCGGTAGAGGCCTTGTGGATTTACAAAGTCATACATGGCCACTTGGTATAAAGGCATTTCCACACCGTTGGAGTAAATACCGTAAAGCACACCGTCTGCGTCAATGCGCGCATTGGTTAGGTTACCGGAAGTATAACCATTTTGTGAGCTAAAGTTAATGGAAGAAGCATCGCCAAGGCTGGTGGAAGAACCGGCCGCGCGGTCAGTGGGCACAAGAGCTGCGAGGTTATCATAGCTAATGCTAGTAGCTGTACCGCCAGCTAAGTTAGTCATAAGGTCAGCAATGGAGGTGGTTCCTGTGGGTGCGATACCAACAACACCGCCCATGGCCCAAGGACTTACGGGGTTTTCAGATTGTAAGCCAAGGTCAAATTCAATTAAGATATCTTGAGCATCCTTAGAGTTGGTTGTATCGCCATCAATCTTGGTTTGACCTACAGCATTACCCATGGGATGACCGGAAAAGTTTGCCGTAAATACAGGGTAACCGGAGTCAGATACAGGGGTTGGCTGCCAAGACAAAGCTGAGTCTGGGTGACCGTAAGTCATGTCAATGGTGAGGCCATACAAAGTACCATTGTTGTATTCGTCATTGTAAGCAACGTCATAATACTTCGCTGTTTCTTCTGCGGTGGCTCTTGTTAAGGCATTTTGCCATACATTGCCATTTTCATATTCAAGCTCAGCGGCAGTCACTGCAGCGGCATGATCAAAAGCAGCAAAAGCGGTATTGTAGTCGCCATCCCAAGCAGCTTCTGCAGCAGTTAATGCGGCTGCATAGCGACCATCGGCTGTAAAGGCTGCAAGTTCAGTTTCATAGGCTGCTTGATAGGCTGTGGAGCCGGGAATATCACCAGTGGCCACAGCAGCGGCAGTGGCAGCATCAATGGCATTTTGGTCGGCTACAGCTTTGGAAACACTGGCTCTATCACCACCTGCGGCGGCGGTAGCAGCTTCAACACGAGCTGTATCGGCAGTGGCTACGGCATAGGCGTCTCTGGTGGCACCAAGCTCTGCTTCCACAGAGGCTAAGGCATCAGCATCAATAGTAGTTTTATTATTGGCTACGGCGAGATCACCAGCTCTTTTAGCAGCAGCAATAACTTCATCAGGATCTATACCAAGGGGAGTTGTAACGCCATCAAATTCGCCGCTACCCATGAAGCTGTACGCTGTTTGGCTTACAAGCTCACCGGCAGAGTTGAATATCATGGTGCCTTTCATGAGAATACCAGCTGCTTCAGTATCTTGGAAGCTTTCAGCACCTGTTAAAACACCAGTTGCCGGATTATAATCACCGCCGTAAGTACGGGCATCTTCTTCAGGGTTCATGGTAAGTAAATATTCATATACCGAGTAACCTGTGGGGAGACCTTCAATAACATCCACTGTTTCCCCAGTGGCAGAGTCCACTTTCTTAGTAGGCACTTGGTCAAAATAACAAGTGAGCTGATGCTTATTGCCGCCTTCGTCGTAGACAGTAATAGGCGCAGGGTAAACGTAAGCGTCTTCAGAAAGAGCTGGATCGCCCGGGTTATCGATGGCATGCTTACCATTCCACGCTTCGGACATGGCGAAGAGAGGATTAGAGTCTGTGGCCACGCTCTTATCAAGATCATCTTCAGCAGTAAGGTTGACTGAAAATTCTACTTTGGTGGTGGCTTTAGGTAATACTGTCCAAGTGTCAAGCACGATATCTTGTGCATCACCAATGGTTTGTATACCTTGAGGCTCAGCAACCAAGGGGTTAATACCTGTAGCAGGTAAAGGATTGCTACCACTATTTACCTTCCAGCCTTGGAGAACTTCACCACCAGGTAAAGTTAAAAAACCTTGGTTATTAAAGTTAAAGTTACCAGCGCGGGTGTAATAGTCAGAGCCAGTGGCCTGATTTACCACCTTAAAGAAACCACCGCCGGAAATGGCAAGGTCTGTGGCGCTATTGGTGGATTCAAAAGAACCTTGAGAAAAGTCGGATATAACAGCGTTGATACCTACACCAAAACCAATTTGGGTGGAGCCGCTACCGCTGAAATCTTCTTGATATAAGAAATCTTCAAAGTCCATACGTTGGCTTTTAAAGCCAATGGTACTTACGTTGGCAAGGTTGTTACTAATAACATTCATTTTCTCGCCGTGTGCGAGTAAACCAGAAACGCTTGTCCACATGCTTGATGAAAGACCCATAATCTACCTCCAAATTTACCTAGTAATCTACATTGTATGAATACGCAGCGTCCCGAAATGCTTTGTATTCTGCCTCTAAAAATCTGTTATGGCGTTGTGGTGGTGCCAGAAGCCGGTTCCGTTGTGGTTCCTGTGGTGCTACCAGAAGCAGGCTCCGTTGTGGTTCCTGTGGTATTGCCAGTATCCGGTTCGGTGGTAGTGCCTGTGGTACTACCAGTCGTTGGCTCCGTTGTAGTTCCCGTGCTTCCGCTATTGTTGTTATCATCATCAGCGTCATCATCAGTATCGTCCTTAGGAACATCCACCACGGTGGGGACTGATACACGACGTACTTCTGAAAGTGGGGTGGTACGCCCGTCAGAAAGAGCTAAGTAAGCAACACCGCCGTCATTGATAACGCCTGATACAACACCATCCACCACGGTATCATAATCAATAATGGTATCACCATCGGCATTGTAGAAAGTGGGAACAATTCTATAAACACCGTCAGCAGCTTCTGCACCGCCAAACACTGTTCCGTCCCAAATATATTCATGAGTACCGGCGCTTTGTGCAGGAAGGGCGATGCTGTTTACCATATTATTACTAGAATCAAAGATGTTAAGCTGCCCCTTCACTGAGTTTTGACCAATGGCGTAACGTAATCTGGATACGGTGGTCTCTTCAGTGGTGGCGTTGGTTTCCTTGCTAATGGTGGAGCCTGAGACGTCTACTGTCTTACCAATATAAGAAGTGGCATTTACCATTTCTTGACTCTTGGTGGCAGCAGTAAGAGAAGTCATGCTCTCATTCATATTCATCATTTGTTCAAGACTGGAGAATTGCGCCAGCTGTGCGATAAATTCCTTATCTTCCATGGGATTCAATGGATCTTGATATTGGAATTGTGTCACAAGTAAAAGCATGAAAGCTTCTCTATCAAGAGTGCTACTACCGGTTTGTGTTGTAATAGCGCTACTTACGGCTGAACCTGTGGATGATACGGCTGACATGATGCTTCTCCCTTTTTATGAGCTCTTAGGCTACCACATATAATGTTTGTGCGGCATTTCTTGCCGAACTATCCATATTATGCATATTGTGTTCCAAAGCTGTTTCTTGGGAATTTACTCCATTATTTCGAACTTTTCCAAGGTTGCGTAAACGGTCTAACATCTCTCTTTGGGCATTTTCTTCCTGTCGTGCATTATGCTCATTCATACCATTCCACATGTCGTGGGAAGCAGTATTTTCCTGCGAACCTTGGCGCACTTCTATTTTATCAATCTTAATGCCTTGCTCTTCTAAATGGGCGCGTATTTGATCCATTTGCTTCTGAAGCATTTCTGCTGTTTCAGGGCGTTCAGAACGTAAGAGTGCGCTTACTTCACCATTACGAGCTGTAAGAGTGATGCTAAGGGTTCCCAATTCTGCGGGGTGTAGTTGTAGTTCAAGACTTTTGCTACCATCTCTGGCAGCACTGAGCATGGCTTTTTCCACTTGGGCTGCAGCTTGAGAGGCTAAGTTCGCACGTTGGGCTTGTTGGCTATTGGCTAAATTTTGCGCCAGTTGTGCGTTAGTACTGGCAAGACCACCAATACCAATGACAGGCGTTGTAATATTTTTAGTTGTGGCGGCTATGGCTGCTGTATCGCTTGTGCGCACAGAGGTTTTATCCATAAGCTGTGACCAAGCATCGCTTTTACTCTCGTTATTGGTAAAGGCGTCCTTGGCATTATCTTGTGATTGATCTTGAGAAAAATCTTTGTTGCCAGCAAGTTTAAGGTCTAGCGTATCCTTGGTAAGCTTGGCATCTTCTTGTTGTTTTTCTAGCTGCGCGTCCAATTGTGACGTACGCGTGCCTTCCAAAGTAGAGTTGACATTTTCAAGCACAGTCTTTTCAATCATGACTTTGCTTTGCTCACTCTTACGTGAAGAAAGTTCTGTGGCGGTCTTTTCAGCAGCCATACGCTCTTTAGCTTCTTGCAGTAATGGATCAAGAACCTTATCTACGGCTGTCCCTAATTTTTTCAGGTTGCTGGCTTCGGTGGCAAAATCATTAACGGCAGGGGCAAGCACTGTGGCTAATTCTGCTTGATTGAGCTTTAAAGCTTTGGCGGAACCAAAAGTCCCAAGAATTTTATTTGTGGCATCTTCAGAAATACCCATAGATTTGGTTAAGACGCTGAGCTCTTCTTTAGTAAAGATGGTGCTGCCACCATTAAGATTACTCATGCCTTGCACCAAGGCGTCTAAAGCTTCTTTACCATTTCTATTACTCAAGTGTCCCATAAGTGTACTGTAAAGAGTACCAGTACTGTCTATTTTGGCAGTGAGTCTTTTTAAGGTTTCTGATTCATCTGTGCTTAACAAGGGGTAGTCACGTTGGTTTTGCAAAGCAATCATGACTTCACCCAGTGTAGAACCACCGGGCTGCTCAGCCAGCTTATTAAGCTCTTCAAGGCTTTCTGCGGGGGCACCTTGACGGCGTAAATCACGCTCAAGATCTTCAATTTCTTGTTGGGTGAAGATCACTTCTTCTGTGGTATAAGTTACGCCATTATCAGAAGTTAAGTTATACGGAGCTTGACTTAAAGGGTTTACTTGCGGCGTACTCTCAAGAGCCACTTGCACAGAATGTATCTCATCAGCAGAAACGGCGTCACGCGCCATTTGTTGACGATACAATTCTTCAGCAAAGCTTTCGCCAGCTGCACCTTGAAAGTCGGCACCGATGAAATAGCTTTCTGTAAGAGATAAAATACTGTTGGATGTAGTGGGCAGAATTTGCATAGTAAACACTCCTTGTGCATGATGCTATTCAAAGAGTGTTCCAAAGTTGAAAAATAAATAATTTTATACTGTTAACAAAAGAGACATAGAGAAGAGACGGCAGAAAATGCCTCTTTTGTTAAAGTAAGGGTTTAAAAAGTGGCTACATGTCCGTCGGTGCGCGGTTCAGTGGCACCCATGAAAAGAGGGGTATTTTCTTGGCAAGGAGTTTTTTGCCAAATGCATTGCCCGCGACCAAAATCTCTATCACTTACAGAACCATACCGAATGTCATGACCCTTGCGTTGTAAGGCTTCGGCCATGGCTTTTGGGAATTGAGCTTCCACTTCCACTGTGCGCCCTTGTGTCCAGCGAAAACGCGGGGCATCAAGAGCGGCTTGGGGGTTGAGTGCTTGGTCTATCATGCGGTGCGCAAGCATAATGTGCCCTTGAGGCTGAATGAAACCGCCCATCATTCCAAAAGGGCCAAAGGGGCCAAAGGCATTTTCTTGTGTGTTTTTGGCGGAGGATTTTGTTATAAATCCTGGAATAATAGTATGGTAGGGGAGTTTTGCCGCTGCCACAGCATTGGGGTGTGTAGCGTCCATGCTAAAACAAGCTCCACGGTTTTGTAAGGCTATACCTGTATCAGGTATAATAACGCCCGATCCAAAGCCTGTGTAATTGCTTTGAATATAGGATACCATATTGCCTTCACCATCGGCAGTGGCTAAATACACTGTGCCGCCACGATGTGGTGTAACGGGGCAGGGCTCAAGAGCTTTCTTCCCCACAAGGGAAGCACGCATGGCGGCAAAATCTTTATGCAAAAGCTCTTCTACGCTAACACGCATATGGTCTGGGTCTGCAATGTGGGCAAGGCCATCCACAAAAGCTAATTTTGTAGCTTCAATAAGAGTATGTAAAGTATCAGGATTGTCCGCTGCACCCATGTCAAAATGAGAAAGTATTTGCAAGGCCATAAGGGACACAATGCCATGTCCATTGGGAGGTAATTCCCATACCTTATAACCGCGATAATCTACGCTGATGGGAGTCACCCATTGTGGTGCAAAAGCTGCCAAGTCTTCCCCGCGCAAATAGCCACCTTCCTTTTGCATGAAAGCATCTATTTTTTCAGCTAATGCACCGTTATAAAATGCTTTAGCTTGCGTTTGGGCAATGCTTTTTAATGTAGTGGCTTGTTGTGGCAAACGCCATAAGGAACCAGCGTGAGGGCATTTGCCATCTTGGGTAAAGGTATCAAAAAAGTGCCGTAAAGCAGGGTGCTTGGGAAAAGCTTTGGTGTAATGATTATGAGCCTTTTGCCAAAGTTCGGCTGTAATGGGCGCCACGGCAAAACCTTTTTCGGCATATTCAATGGCAGGGGTGAGACATTGCTCTAAAGAAAGTTTGCCAAAGCGGGTATTTAAAGCCGCCCAGGCGGCGGGAATCCCCGGCACCGTAATGGGAATAAGTCCATCAAAGGGCATGGTGTCATGTCCAGCTTTTTTTACTTTGTCATACGTAAGGAGTTGTGGAGAACGCCCACTGGATTGCAAGCCTATGAGTTCTTCTTTCATCCAAATTATGGCAAAAGCATCACCACCTATACCATTACATGTGGGTTCCACCACACTTAAGCAAGCCGCAGAGGCCACGGCAGCGTCTACAGCATTCCCACCTTGCTGTAAGATGCGTAAGCCTGCTTGAGCCGCCAAAGGTTGTGAAGTGGCCACCATGCCTTGAGTGCCAAAAATAACATTACGTCGTGAAGGGTAAGGATAATAATAAGGATCGTGATGCATGAGAACTCACAGTAGGGTAAAGTGGTTAAAAAATGTATTTAAATAACAGCATTATACCGTTAAAATACTTTCAGCACCTCCAGCCATACGCACCAATTCCTTTTGTCTTTCTATGGCATCTAGCTGGGTACACGTGGTGAAGGTTTTACCGGCTTCTTCTTGTTTTACTATACGAAAGTGACGAGAGCCTTGCGCTGCCAATTGTGGCCAGTGCGTAATGAGAAGCATTTGGCGCTGTTGCGCAAGATTTTGTAAGCGCTCTGCCACCATATTAAGTGTAAGACCGCCAATGCCTGTATCCACTTCGTCAAAAATATAGGTAGCACTTTCTCCACCGCTCTTTATGCTTACAAGCGCCAAAAGAAAACGTGAGAGTTCACCGCCGGAGGCAATTTTATCTAAGGGTTGTGGTGCTTGCCCAGGGTTTGGCGCCCAAAGGAGGCGAGCTTTTTCATCATAAATGTCACCCCAAAGTTTTACAGGCACAAAATCTACTATAACGTGTACATCCTTAGAAAAACCAAGCCCTGATAAAGCTTTTTCCAATTTTTGGGAAAATTCTTGAGCGCTTTTATGGCGTAAGGGGATAAGTGCTTTAAGTAAAGCTTGAAGTTTTTGTGCAAGAACCTGCTCTTCTTTTTCCAACAAAGACATATCTAGGGAGCAAGAATCTAAAAAGGATATATTTTCATCAATTTCAGTGCGTAATTCAAGTATTTCTTCCAAAGAACGGCGTAATTTACGCTTAAGCTGTGCTAAAGCATAAAGTCGAGATTCTAAAGCATCCATATCAACGGAGGCGACTTCCGGTGCTTTACGCAAACGTGATTCCAAGCTAGGGAGATTTTCTCTTAAGGCTGTAACTGCTTCTAATTCAGCATGAATACCAGCATCATACTGAGCAATACGGCCTAAGGCATGTTCTAATTGATGTAATATATCCCGCAAGCCGGGGCCATCATCTCCATAAATAAGCTCTAAAGCTTCGGCAAAGTCTGCGGCGCGTTGTGAAGCTTGTCTAGCTTCGGTGCGTAGGCTTTCTAACTGATCTTCTTCACCTTCTTGTGGTGCCACTTTATCAATTTCATGTTGTTGCATTTCTAATAAATCGCGCTTTTCTGAAAGACTGGCATGACGTGCTTGCAGGGCTTTACGCTTTTCAGACACGGCTTGGAGCTCTTGTAAAAGGGCAGAGCGTTTTTGTAAAAGCGTTGTGTCCGGCAAGCTTTCATCAATGAGCTGCGCTTGATAACTGGCTTGCAAAAGCTTGTGTTGTGCATGCTGGCTAGTATGTACAATGAGCTGAGGGCGTAGGTCTCGCGCTGTTTCTTGAGAGCTTAAGCTATCATTAATATATAGACGGCTACGTCCGCTTTCGGCCATGAGCTCACGTCGCATAACTAGTTCTTGGCCTTGGTATAAAAAAATGGCTTCTACTTGTGCTTTTTCACAGCCGGAGCGCACCAGTTCAGCATTCATTTTTTCACCCAATAAAAAATTTAAGGCTTTCAAAATAAAGCTTTTTCCTGCACCGGTTTCCCCTGTGAGCACATTCATACCTGAAGTAAACTCAAGTTCCATGTTTTCAATAAGTGCAAGACCCTGTATACGCAAAAATTCTAACATAACTATCCCTAAATATTATTTGTTACGTAGTCTTGGGTCAAGCATATCACGCAAACTTTCTCCAAGAAGGTTATAGCCAAGCACGGTGAGCAAAATGGCTAAACCGGGATATAATGAAAGCCAAGGTGCTATTTCTAAAACATTTTTTCCTTCAAGAAGCATATTTCCCCAAGAAGCAGTGGGCGGTTGTACGCCAAGTCCTAAAAAGCTTAAGGAAGATTCTACCAAAATGGCACCGGCAATGCCAAGGGTGGCGGAAACAAGTACAGGGCTCAAAGCATTGGGGAGAATATGCACGCGTAAAATACGCGCACTGGAAGCGCCATTGAGTAATGCTGCTGCCACAAAATCTCTTTGGCGCAAGGTAAGGGTTTCGGCGCGTACAAGGCGTGCTACACCCATCCATGAGGTGAAGCCGATAACCACCATAATATTAGTGAGGCTAGGTTCTAAAAAAGCAATGACAGCTAAGATAAGAAAAAAAGAAGGAAAACACAGCATAATATCTACGCCGCGCATGATGGCTTCATCCACAAGGCCGCCAAAATAGCCCGATATAAGACCGAAAACAAGGCCGATACTGACTGAAATTCCCACAGCCACAAAGCCTACCCAGAGGGAAATACGCCCGCCAAAGAGTAAACGTGAGAGAACGTCACGTCCCAACTGATCTGTTCCAAGGGGAAAAGCTTCGCAAGGAGGAAGCAATATGGCATCAAGATGTAAGGCATTGGGGTCATAGGGGGCAAGCCAAGGCGCCAAAATAGCCGCCAATGACATGCAAAGTACAATGAGAAGCCCTAAGGAAAACATGAAATACTTTTTAAAAAGAAATGGAAAACGTGTATGCATTAGGCTGCCTCCTTAGCACTGCGTATACGCGGGTCTGCAAGGCCATAACATACATCAGCCAGCACATTACCTAAGAGGGTAAGCACGGCACCTATGACGAGATTACCCATAATCATGGTATAATCTCGTGCCATAACGGCGGCGTAAAAAAGCTGTCCAAGGCCGGGTAGAGCAAAGATAGATTCAATGATAACAGAACCACCTATAAGCCCCGGAATGGAAAGACCTAATAAAGTAATGAGAGGTAAAAGGGCATTGCGTAAAGCATGGTGAAATATGACACGATGCGTAGGAAGCCCTTTGGCTTGTGCTGTAAGGATATAATCTTGACGTAAAACTTCCAGCATGGAAGAACGCATAAAGCGCGACATGCCGGCAATGGCACCCACAGTATAAATGGTAATGGGTAAAATAAGGTGCGCGCTTATATCTTTTATTTTTCCCCAAAGGCTTAGTTGATTATAATCTAAGGAAGTGAGGCCAGATATGGGTAGCCAAGTATTTTCAATGCCAAAGTACAGCATGAGCAAAAGGGCAAGCCAAAAGCCCGGCATGGCAAAGGCCAGAAAAACAAGGATGGTAATACCTTTATCTAGCCATGAGTTTTGCTTCCACGCTGAAAGCACTCCCATGGGTATGGCAATGCATAGGGTTAAGAATAAGGCAGCTACATTCATACCTACAGTGAGTGGCAGTCGTTCCATAATTTTATCAAGAACAGGTCTTGCGTCGCTGGACATGGAATTGCCAAAGTCCAATTGCAATATACGCCAAAGCCAATTGCCATATTGCTCATAAAGCGGTTTATCAAGGCCGTAGAGTGCCTCAAGTCTTTGCCGTGCAGCATCGCCCACCAAGGGATTAAGCGTGGTTTCCAAATCTGTTGGAGAGCCAGGTGCCAAGTGTATGACCACAAAGCTGATGATGGTAATCCCCCAAAGTACTATAAGCATCCAAAGCAATTTACGCATGATGCGCAGGCCAAGAGCCAGAACTAGGGAGCCTTTTGAGGCATGTGGGGTAGGGGGCATGGGCATTCCTTCTACAGTGTTAAGCCTTAAATATTTTCGCGCTTGGTCATCCAAGTATGAATGCGTTGCACTTCCTCTTTCCATTCTGGAGAAAGGCGTAATAAAATAAAATGCTTATAAAGCCCATCTAAGAGCTCAAGGCATATTTCCATGAGATAAATTTTTTCCAATAAAAAAGCATCGGGGTCATCGTCATCGCTTTCTTTTTCAATTTTAGGCGAACGTAAGCCATTGCAAGAAAAATCTTCGGCTTTAAGACCCACTTGCCATGCCAATTCTTCTTTTTCAAATCGCACTAGGGCGCGTGTTACTTTTTTGCCGGTGGCCAGACCAAAACGTGCTTCACGTAGGGGAGATAAAGATCCGGAAACGGATGCCGTTTCAAGACTGTCACCTTCACCGCCTTGCACCACGATACGTTGCTCCATGGAAACGCTAAAAGGCATACCATTTTTATCGCTAAAATCATGAGGAGCTGTATCACTTTGAAACCAAAGCCATGTCAAAAACTCTTGCCCCAAAACAATATCTGTCGTTATTTCATTAGCCATGTGTTACTCCGCAGCAAAATGGGTAGGTTCAAGCATATCAAGCTGAATAAGTTTTTCTTCATCAAGAAAAGTACTGGCAAGGCCGTATGGTGTCATTTGATCTAAGTGTAAGTCAAAGGTCTTGGCGAAAAGTTCTGTAAACATTTCAAGCATTTTATTTTGCGTGGACATAAACCAAACTGTATTGTTAGTGGTGGACCAAACCACGTTAAACTCAGCAGGAATGGGTAAAAAACGCTGACGTAAACGCAACATAACTTGTTCTTTTAATTCTTTTTTACGTTCGCGGCTAATATAAGTTTTATTTTGTTCTTGCATTTTATGCTTTTCTTCCTGCAAGGCCAAAGCCACGTGTTTTTTTATGACACCTGGAGGCACTCGGCGAGTATCTAAACGCAAAGAAAAAAGAAGATATTCACCTTTTTGTGGCGGTGCAGTATTCCATTGTGTGTCTAGCATATCATCAAAACATGTCCAGCCGTGAGAGCTTTCTTCTGCTGTATTATCAATATCTTGAAAAGCAAATAATTGTAGTTTCTCGGGTATGGCTGTCCACAATTCTTTGGGGATGTCATCCATGATGCGAAAGCGTGTAAATGAACTGGAGGCGCTGGCAAGTCCCATAGGAGCTCCTTTGCAGAAAAAATTCTATTTTTTAAAACGTAACGCATTGGTTTTACGCTGTGGCGGCGCACATGGCAAGTGTGTAGGCAGGAAAAAATTCTAAATGTTACTGCAAAAACCGAGAATGTATGCGCAAACTTTTATAAGCATGAATGCGCCTATATTTTTCTTGTAAGAAAAGAAGCGTCATAACTTCAGTGCCGTACAATCGTCAAAAGCTGTTAAGAGCATTTTCAAATGTATTTTTTAAAGACAGATGGGACATAAAGAGCAGTGTGTTTTGTCTGTGCATTTTTATTTACACATGTCCCATAATGGTAATTATGTAAACTTTCATATGCGGAAAATTGTGTATGGTGTTACTTTAAAATATTAATATAATTAATTATATTAAGTTGTAAGCACTTTGTACTCTGACCTTTCCCCTTAATTTATGCTGAAAAGTGCTATACTTTTCAAAAAGGCATGCTCACTCCACATAGCCCTTTTAGAGCCGTCAGAACTTGGATTCAGCGGGTATGTCTCTTTTGCGCTGACAAATGAATAAGCCTTACGCAAGGCGCATACAAAACAATTTTGGCTTGTTTTAGATGGTGTAAAGCCATTCACTCAAAGTATGGAGGAAAAAAAATATTCTTAAAAGTTTAGCTTTTCATTTTAGGCTCTCCATATTAGATGTTATGGGTCGTTATGTGAGCTTCGATTTTAAGGCCATATTTTTTTCCCTGACCTGTAGCTCATTTTTTTATTTTTAGGAGCTTAAAATGACTCATTCCAAAAGGCCTCAAAGGCAGCACTCTACACAGACAACACAAAACCGTTCTTCCAAAGCTACAAATTCGACACGTCATGGTGATACTTCCTATGAAAAAGCTTCTGAAAGAAAATCAGAAAAAAAACATGGCGGCACACAACGGCGCATGCAGCAAGAAGATAGATACTCGTCGCAAAGACCCAAGGCTCATAAAGACTATAAACAGCATAATGATACTTACTCCAAGCCGTCCACAGCTCATGTCTCTGAGCAAACTGACATGGTGCGCATTAATAAAGCTTTGGCTGATGCCGGCGTATGCTCACGCAGAAAAGCGGAAGAACTTATTGTGGCCGGTAAGGTTTTTGTCAACGGGCTGCGTGTCACAGAACTGGGTCATAAAGTGAGTTTACAAGATGAATTACGCGTGGATGGACACATAATAAAGCGGGAAGATTCTCGAGTTTATTTGCTTATGCACAAACCGGTACAAACCTTGTGTACGGCCAATGACCCTGAAGGAAGAACTACAATTTTTGATATTTTGCCAAGGCAATGGCAAGAAAAAAGACTTTTTACTGTGGGACGTTTAGACTATTTTTCTGAAGGATTATTACTCCTTACGGATGATGGTCACTTTGCGCAGAAATTAGCGCATCCCCGATATCATTTACCCAAGGTCTATGAAGTTCTTGTGCGTGAAACGGTAAGCCGTGAAGCCATAGACTTAATGCAAAGTGGCATGCGCTTACAAGAGGGAGAAAAACTTGCGCCGGTGCAAGTGCGTATTTTAGGGCGAGATGCACGCTCTACCCTTTTAGAATTGACATTACATCAAGGAATAAATAGACAAATTCGTCGTATGTGCCGTGACTTGCACCTTACAATATTACAACTTATTCGCGTGGCACAAGGCCCCATAGAGCTAGATATAGCCGCAGGGAAAGTACGCGAATTAAGCCTCAAAGAACTTAAAGCATTACATGAAGCTGTAAGCGTACCTTTTTAAAATTACATACCATATTATTGTTGCGGTGTGTGCTTTTCAAGGCCAAAACTTGCCATAAAGGCTGTGAGAAGCATAACACCCAAGACCATTATAAAGGTATACCAACCGTATTTTTCATAAATAAAGCCAGGCACATATGAGCCAAGCGCCCCTCCTATATAATAAATGGAAAGATAGAGGCCGTTTACAGCACTTTTATTGTAAGGACAAATACGATTTACAAGACCTGGGGTAATGCTGTGTTCTAAAAATTGCCCAGCGCAAAGTAAGAACATGGCGAAAAAAATACAATATACATTGGGCACAAGAAAAAAGAGGAGAGACAATGCAAAAGTAAAAATGCCAAGACGAATGCTTTTTACACTTCCTCCCACACGAGCAATAATAGTACGTGATTTTAAAGCGATAACTATACCAATGCCATAGCCTAAATACGTCAATGCTATGCGACTTTCTGAAATATTTTCATCTATATGTGTCAAAAAGAAAGGTAAATATGTAGCAAGTGCCACAAAAACAAAAAAGCAAATAGCCTCAATAAAAAGTAATCTCTTAATGCCTTTCGTATGTAAGATGTGATTAAACTCCCCCACTGATATTTTTTTACTAAGATGAGCCGGCTGTTCTTTTAAAGTAGTTAAAAGTGCCAGTAACAGAGCTAAGGCCATGGCTAGAGCTAAAAAAGAACTTTGCCATGTGAAAAAGTCTGCAATGATACCCGCAAAAATACGCCCCATGAGGCCGCCCAAAATGGTTGCAGCAATATAGGTAGCAAGAATTTGTTGTAAATGAGGGCCGGAATAATGCTCAGACAAATAGGCCATAAGTGAAGTAAGCATGGCTGGCACAATAAGCCCTTGAACGCTACGAAAAAAAAGTATATTTTCAAAGTCACTTGAACAGTAGATACCTATGGAAGCAAAAAAAAGTATGGTTACGGAATATTGCAAAATACGTTTAGTAGAAAAAGCACTCAAAAGCGTGCCGTAAATAAGCGGCGCTATGCTTAGGGGAGCAAATACCACAGTCATAAATAAGGCTATTTGGGCGTTATTTAAGGAAGAAAAATCTTTTTGAATGGTAGATAGTAAGGGCTGTGGAATATACATGGTGGCCAATGTGAGTATGGCTGCCAAAAAAAGTATATATATTTCTTTTGTTATATTTAAGTGACGTAAAAACACAGCAATTCTCCGTAAGGTTTGAGAGAAAATGTCAGAAAGCATCATAAACAAAAATAGCCTCTTTCTGTATGCATCTATTTGTATATAAATACTACACTTTCTCATAAATAGAGATATTTTATTTTTTACATCTTCACAATAGATATTTTTTGCTTATATTAAAGAGGATGAGAGGGTGCGTGTAACAAGCTACCCTTTTTTCTTTGGAGTTTTACTACGTTTTATAGAGAATATTGATAAGGAGAACATATGATTATTCGTAAAACGGTCTTTCAATTTTTATTTTTTGCTGTACTGCTCAGTACCAGTATGGCGCAAGCTTCGAGTCTGCCCAACTTTGTAGATTTAGCTGAAAAAGCAGGCTCTTCTGTGGTAAATATTAGCACAGAAAAAAATACCTCTGGTAATAAACAGAATTTTATGAATGAGTTTATGCCAGGTGTGCCCCCAGGATTTGAAAAATTCTTTGAGCAATTTCAACCATTTCAAGGACAACAACCTCGTAACCCTGAGCGTAAGCAAAAATCCTTAGGTACAGGTTTTATTATTTCTGATGACGGCTATATTGTAACTAATTTTCATGTGGTTAAAGGCGCTGATATCATTAATGTAAATCTGCAAGGAGCCATTGGCAAATCTGAAGCCATACCCGCAAAACTTGTGGGCTCTGATGAAGAAACAGATATAGCATTACTTAAAGTAGAGGTTAAAGAAAAATTACCCTACTTAACATTTGCTGACTCTGATAAAGCTCGTGTGGGTGAGTGGGTTCTTGCCATTGGTAACCCTTTTGGTCTTGAGCATACGGTGACATCCGGTATTCTTTCTGCCAAAGGCCGTAATATTAATTCCGGCCCCTTTGATAACTTTTTGCAAACAGATGCTTCCATTAACCCCGGTAATAGTGGTGGCCCTCTTTTGAACATGGCCGGTGAAGTGGTGGGCATTAATACTGCCATCATAGCCAGTGGGCAAGGTATTGGCTTTGCCATTCCAAGCTCACAAGCTGCCAATGTTACTGAGCAATTAAAAGCTGGTAAAAAAGTCAGTCGCGGTTGGATTGGCGTAACCATGCAAGGGCTTAGCGAAAATGCCGCCAAAGCTCTTGGCCTTGAAAAAGCTCAAGGTGCGCTCATAAGTAATGTTATGGAAAATGAGCCTGCAGACAAAGCTGGCGTAAAAGCTGGTGATGTTATCATTGCTGTGGATGACACCAAGGTTGCAGACCCTGCCGCCCTACTACGCGCCATTGCAGGCCAAAAGCCCGGCGCTAAAACCACAGTTACTGTATGGCGCGATGGTAAAGAAAAGAAATTAACCATTACCCTTGGTGAACGCAATGCAGACCAATTAAATGCACAACGAAACGGCCCCGCCGATGCTGAAAAGCAGGAAGCTGCAACTCTTGGCATTTCTGTACGTCCGCTCACAGCTGAAGAAACAAAAGCCCATAGCCTTGAAAAGGGTCAAGGTCTTTTAGTTGTGGAAGTAGCACAAGGAAAACCTGCTAGCGAAGCTGGTATTCGACAAGGTGATGTTATCCTTTCTGCTAACTTAACACCTGTTAAAGACGCTAAGGAATTAGCAAAAATCATTAAGGATGTAACATCTCGCGGTGCGGTTATGCTGCAAGTAAGCCGTCGCGGTGAAGTGACCTTTGTAGCTGTGCCTTTGGCTAGCAAAGAAAAATAAAAATGAAAGCTCTATAGGCGACTGTTGCAATGTAACAATTGCCATAAGGTATTATAAAAGTAGACCCCATGAGTTTTGGCTCATGGGGTTCTCTTTTAGGACTCCTGCAAATACATTATGTGGAATTTTTTGTAGCGCTGACCACAGTCAATGCAACCAAAAAAAAATTGTGCAGAACCCATCTTTATGGAAAAGCACATTCTTCAATACTTTTGCAACACAATATATAAAACTCATGCCGTGCCAAATGGATGGATTTTACCTACCTGTAGTGTCGACTTTCTCAGTCTAAATCTCTGTAAAAATATACTATACGTATTTTTAGATGACTATACAGTCCCTTACCTATATTAAAGTAACACTTCAAGTGTAAATGAGCATGTTTTAATACATAAAGTGATACTTTAATAGAAAGATATTACCAGTATCAAGGCCCAAAAAAACGGCATAGAATTTCTTCCATGCCGTTTAAGATTTATGAAAAAATCTTTATTTCATAATGCCCTTTTCTTTCAAATACTTTTCAGCACCTGGGTGGAAAGGAATGGTAATACCATCAAGGGCTTTTTCAATTTTAATTTCAGCGCCCTTATTATGTGCCTTAGCAATGGTGTCGGTATTTTCAAACAAAATCTTTGTGATGCGATAAGCATCTTCATCAGACATGTCTTCACTTACCACAAGGATAGCCTGCACGGAAAGTGTAGGAACAGCGGCTGTTTGCCCTTTATACGTATTGGCAGGGATGGCGTCTTTTACAAGATAAGGGAATTTAGCCACAATTTCATCACTGGGTTTGCCATCAAGGGGGATGAAGGTAACTTCGCGTGAAGTGGTAATATCTTGAATGGCAGGATTAGGTGTACCAATGGTAAAGACAAAGCCATCAACGGCGCGATCTTTAAATTGGTCAGCTGTTTCGCCGTATGGTAAGAATACAGGCTCTACATTTTTATAATCAAGGCCATAAAATTCAAATATTTGACGACAATTTACTTCATTGCCGCTGCCACGTGCACCTACGGAAACTTTTTTTCCTTTAAAGTCTGCAAATTGTTTTACACCGCTATCAGTGCTGGCAACAACGTGTAAGTACTCAGGATATAAACGAGCAATAGCGCGTACCTTGCCAAGTTTTTCTTTAAAAGGAGCAAGTCCATTGTACGCAGAGTGTGCTACATCATTTTGTAAAATGGCTAAGTCCACTTCATTGGCATCAATAAGGCGCATGTTTTCGCCTGAAGCACCTGTGGTTTGCGCAGTAACAGAGTAAGCACCATCACTTTTGGAACTTAACGTTTGGCTAATGGCGCCGCCTAGGGGATAGTACACACCAGCAGTACCGCCAGTGCCCATGGTAAGGTGTTTAGTGTCAGCGGCAAAACCTGCAGATGCCATAAGCACCAAAGCAGCGGACAAAGTTAGAAGCAAAATACGTTTCATAAAAATCCTCCAAATTTTCTGTGATACAAGAAAAATGGCACCACTAAAACCGCAGTTTTACGCAGTACATAAAATAATGACGCAAAAAAACACTTATAGATATTAACGCACAAACCTTCAGCCCGCAAGAAAAAAGACACTTTTTTTCTTAGGCATATGCCATGGTATTTACTTAGCAAATGCAGAAGGGATAAAGCATGACTTACTTGCCCATTATGGAAAAATAAGCTATATTACTTGCGATATTATGAGGCGTGGAACTTTTCAATTTTTGCTAATAACATAAAGTTTCACATGGGAATTTATTTTTTCATACTAAAGGATGTTTATTGTATGAAAAAGAAACTATTCATGGAGGTTAATATGTTTTGCTTTGGAAAGATGAATCCTGTTATTGGAGTGCTTGTTTTAGGTACCTTTATAATGACAGGTTGTGCAAGTAAGTATGGCACACAAACCACACAAGTGAAGCACTACCCTGCTTGTTATCAACCTGTGGCAGAATTACGCAATGACGAAAATCTCACAGGTAATGCCACAGCTACAGGCGCAGTGGGTGGTGCCATTGTAGGTGCTATTTTGGGCGGCTTGCTCACAGGTAAGGCTAGTGGCGCTTTAGTGGGTGCTGCTGCTGGTGGTGCTGCTGGTGCTGTAGGTGGAAATATTTATGGAAAGAATCAACAAGCAAAACGTGATGCTCAATTCTATGCTAAATATGCCAGTCAGTTAAACTCAGAAACAGCCTCCATGAATCGTGCCACTGCAGCGGCTAAAATTGCATCTCAATGCTATGAAAGAGAATTTACTGCAGCCATTAGCCAAGCCAAAGCTGGTACCATTACCAAGCAACAACTCAGCGCACGTTACACAGAAATTCGTGCCGGCCTTGAAGAAACAGCACGTATTTTACAAACCACCTATACAAATTCTGCAGAAAAAGATCTTGAATATCAAAAGGTCATGACGCAAGAAGTGGGCGGTACACAAAATCTTATGATAGCGCAGCAAAATCCTGCAAAAATTAAAAATCCTGAAGTACGTAAGGTGGCACAAAGCACCAATTCTTGGAAAGCTTCTCGTACAGAACTTGAAACTACGCGCGTTGATGTGGAAAAACAAATTGCCACCAATGACGCTATTTTACAAGCCGCATTGGAAGGTTAATTATGTCTGATGTGCAAAACCCCAACACAAATACAACGCCAAATGAAGGCAATGCCACGCCATCCTCCCCTACTTCTGAACAAGAAACTGTAGCGGCGCAGGAGGAAGGGCAAGAAAAGACTGCTGCAACACCCGTGACTCGTCCTTGGTACGCTAGTCCGTGGTTTTGGGGTATTCTTCTTTTTCTTGCCATTTTACTCCTTTTAGCATGGATTATTTGGCATCAATGGCAAGCTCGCCTTGCTCTGTTAGAACAAGAAGCTGTCATAGTGTTGGAGCATGAAGAGCGTAATGATGCTCTTTTAGCTGAAATTGCACGTCTTAAAGCCTTACTTGCAAAAGAACCTTGTGAGCTTAAAACTCTTTTGTTATCAGAAGGAGAACGCTTACAAATTCCTCAGCAAAACAAAGCTCATGGGCAAAATCCGGGGGCAGCTCAAGACGCGCCTCCGGTTTTGCCACAAGGTACTGAACAAGAGCCTAAAGTACAACCTACTACACCGGCTGAAGCGCCACCGCCTCCAGCTACATCCCCCGCTGCGCCTTCCAACTCCAATACTGAAAGTGGCACAGATATGGTGCAGAATCTTGAAAATGCCACTGTGCTTGTTCTTTCGGATGAACCCAATGGTATGCAAATGGGAACAGGCTTCTTTATAGCGCCAGGTATTGTGCTTACTAATCAGCATGTGCTTGGTACCGGCAAGGGTGATGTGTATGTTGTTGGCACCTTTAAAGGCGGCGCAGTGAAGGCCAAGGTGCTTGTTATTAGCCCTATAGCTGCACGAGACTATGCTGTATTACAAGTGCCTGTAACTGATGTGGCTCCCTTAGTTTTAAATACCAATGTACAACGTACTCAAAAAGTAAGTACATGGGGTTTTCCTTCTGCTGTAACCTCTAATGACCCTAAATTTAAAGCACTTATGAGCGGACAAGATACTGATGTGCCAGATATTATTTATTCTGAAGGCACAGTAAGCGTTGTTCAAGAAAAAAATCCTGAACTTATTGTACACACGGCCATTGTATCGCAAGGCAACAGCGGTGGCCCTCTTGTTAATGAACAAGGGGAAGTAATAGGTATAAACACCTATATTCATATGGATAAACAGTCATATAGACAGTCAAGCCTTTCCATAGTTGCCAAGGATATTATCAATTTCTTGCAAGAACATAATATTCCTTATACTTCAGCCTCTACCAATAAGGAGTAAATCATGGCAGGCATTTTTTTACATAGCACTAAACGCTCCTCAGTACGTCCTTTAGCCTGTCAGGGAATTTTAGTTACAGATTGTTATTATCAACTTGAATCCTTGGTAAAACCGCTTGGCGCTGAACATATGGCGCTTTTTGCAGAACCGGTACACAGCAGTGGATCTGCTACACAAGAAAGTATAGATTGGTACGCTCATGCTCCTAGTGACCAAGATAATGTACGAAAATTTTCTGAGCTTGTTCCAGATGAAAAATTTAAAATTACACAAAAAATACAAAAACTTGCAGGTGAACTCAGCGCAAAGTCTCAAACGCTTTTACAAAGTAAAGACTCCCAGCATGTGCTTTCAGGTGAAATTTTAAAACTTGCCCTGCAATATCCCGATGAAAATGCCATTTGGGTGGTTGGCAATCAGCCGGTACTCACTTCGTGGGGCTTTGCTCTTGGTACCGTGGGAGCACAGCCGGAAGATTTGGCACGCGTAGCAGCCGTAATGCCTGTGGTGGCCGCCCCTGCGGCTCCTGTGGCCGCAGCACCCGTGGCGGCAGCTGCGGCTCCTGCTGCGGCGGTGGCGGCAGCTCCTGTGGCAGTTGCAGGCGGGCGAGGGTGCCTTGGCTGGCTTCTTCCTTTATTATTACTTTTATTACTTTTGTTACTTTTATTGGCTGCTCTTGGGCTTTTACCTTTTGCTTTTCAATTTCCTTTCCCAACATCTTGTCTTCCGCAGGATAAAACGCCTCTTGTGTTGGAAGAAATGCAAAAGAAAGAACGAGATTTGCAAGCAGAAATTGATGCTTTGCTTTTACAATTACGTGATAAAGCAGCGCTTTGTGTTCCTGCAGATCCTCCAAAATTGCAAATACCCAAGCAAGAAGCGCCTAAGTTACAAATACCTAAGCAAGAACCTTTAGCGCAAACGCCTCCTTTAGAGGAACCTAAACAAGAAGAGCCTCCTATGGATGAACCTTTCCTTGGCATGACACCCGAGGAAGAGCCCAAAAAGGAAGAACCTAAGAAAGAGGTTCCTAAGAAAGAAGAACCCAAAAAAGAGCCTCCTAAAAAGAAGCCTGAGCCCAAAAAGGATGATCCCTTGGAAATTCCAGAAGATAAGTCAGACATGGCTTTCTTAGAGGGGTGCTGGGTAAGTAATACCGGTCTTGTTAACCGTAAAACGGGTGAACCCATTGTGGCTGAATATTGTTTTGATAAATCAGGCAAAGGACGCCGCATTGTTCGTGAAAAAAATGGCGCCATTTGTACAGGCGGTGTGCAAGCCAGCTTCACGGGTAGCGGTGGGCTTTCCATGCAATCAGGCAATGCCATATGCCCAGGTGGCGTAAGTTATGTTCCTCAAAGGGTGGATTGTACCGGTTCTGAAAGCAGCACCACTTGTCGCGGCAAAGAACTTGGTGGTAGTAATACAACGTGGAAAGCAGATTTTCGTAGGAAGAATTAATGATGGAAAAAAAACATAGTACAATTAGTCTTATTCCCGGTGGTTGTCCGCAATTTTTAGATTTTGAAGTATGCATAACTGATTTACCAAGGGTAGTTCGTCACTTTAAAGAAGAAAAGAAAGTACATAACACTGCCGTTGAAAGTCGCTATGAACACTATCTGCGTTGTATTGTGGAAGAAGATGGGGAAGATATAGATCAGCTTACAGGCGAAGCTTGCGACAGAGATTACTCTTTTGATACGCGTCGCGTTTTAGATGTATGGAAAGATGCTTGGATTCCACTCCCATTTTTACGCACTCGTGGGCAAAAATGGGACGATGGCGCCGAGCGTTTTGAATACGGCCCTTCTAACTGGGTGCGCGCGCGCATGACACAAAAGGATGCAGATACTTTAAGTTTAACTTTAATATTTGACACCAATGTAGAAGAATTACCAACACATAGCATTAAACACGAAGCTGTGGATGGGCAAGAAGATTTTTCTGGAGAGCAATACTACGCTCTTTCTCCACGTGATGTGGCTGCACACGGCACCTTTGCTCTCGCGCATCACGTGCGTGATAATGCATGGTTTTTAAATGCGTCATGGATAGATACGTGGCTTTTAAATGTCTATACGAGCTATGAAACAAAAAAGAATAGAGGCCGCCCCAACTTAGACGAAGTATATGTTTTAAAGCATTTGGCTTCCTACCTCACATGGCTTGAAATTGTACGTGATGCTTTGCGTACGACCACAGTGCAAGTGATTAATCCTGAACGTGAACAACCCGTAGAAGTAGATCTTATTCTGGATATAGGTAACTCACGTACCACAGGTATTTTAGTAGAAACCTTACCACAACGAGTCACCAACTTAAATGACAGCTACTTGCTTGAATTACGCGATATTACCAAGCCTGAAAATATTTACAGTGACCCTTTTGAAACGCGTGTGGAATTTGCAGAGGCACACTTTGGCGATGATGCTTTAAGCCGTCGCTCTGGGCGTCGCACCCCTGCTTTTGCATGGCCTTCCGCTGTCCGCGTAGGGCCTGAAGCTGCGCGTCTGGCCACACATGCCATTTGCGCAGAAGGCAGTACGGGCATGTCTAGTCCTAAACGCTATTTGTGGGACGAACGCCCTTGGCAGCAAACATGGCGATATAATACTGGGGGGCCTCAAGAACCCATGGTGACACGCGGCCTTTTCCCTCGTCAGGTCAACCGAGAAGGAACGCCTACATCGTGCTTTAATGACCCCATGTTTAAAAATACAAAGGAATTACGGCATCAAGTTCAAGAGCCTGCCTTTGAATCTATGTTTACGCGCTCTTCGCTTATGCTTTTTATGGTGGGAGAAATCATTACACAAGCACTTGTAACCATTAACTCCCCTGCCATCCGTTCACGCCGAGAACTCCCCAATATGCCACGTCGTTTACGTCGCATTCTTTTCACTGTGCCCACGGCCATGCCTGTGGCAGAAAAGCGTATTTTCCGACGCTGGGTATCTTGGGCTGTACGTGTCATTTGGGAAGCTTTAAGTTGGAATGAATGGTACGTAGGCACAAAAGCTAAAATGATTCGTGGCGTTAAGGATTACCGTACAAGCCCGCAAGTACGTTGTGATTGGGACGAAGCTTCCTGCTCTCAAATTGTATATATTTATAATGAACTTGCAGTTAAGTATCATGGCGACGCTCACTATCTATTTAATTTATTAGGTAAAAAGCGTAAAGAATATGAAAACAAGCCTTGCGTACGTATAGCTTCCATTGACACTGGCGGCGGCACCATGGATTTATCCATAGCCACCTATGAATTGGCCAGTGGTGAGGGAGATACCGCGCATATTAGCCCGCATATGGAATTTCGAGATGGTTTTAATATTGCCGGCGATGAAGTTTTACGCGATATGGTGGCACAGCATATTATTCCTTGCCTTACAGAAGCTTTTAGCAAGGCTGGTGTTGTTGAGCCGCGCACGCTCATAGGGCAATTATTTGGGCGTGATGCCATTGGTATTTCTCAAGATCAGCGTAATTTACGTGCTCGTTTTGTACGTCAAGTGGCTGTACCTGTGGCACTTGGCATGTTGGGTCTCTGTGAAATTTTATACCAAAATAACACAGAGATACAAGAAAATCACCCTCCTTTTACCTGTAAATTTGGTGACTTCTTTGCCTGCGCAGAGCCCGCAGAAACTGTAAAGAAAGAACAAGATAAGAAAGGCACAGAAGAAGAAGTGGTGAAATATGTACCTTTTGGGCATTTAGAAGATGTAAAGCTTACCCCCTCTTTCTTCTACCCCATGCCGCAAAAACATATTATTCATGCTGTGGAACAGTGTATCAAAACCTATTTACCTGCCCATGCTACATTTTCGCTCATGGATGTGGAGTTACGGGTAAATCCCAATGCTGTGGAAAATACTATTCGCTCCACATTGGGTTCTGCATTGGCAGCTTTATGTGAAATCGTGCATTTGCAAGATTGTGATGTACTCTTACTTACGGGCCGCCCCAGTGCTTGGAATGGTATCATCTCACCCGTACTGGCAAAACTCCCCGTGCCTATGCACCGTATCCTACCCATGCGACAGTACCATGTGGGCAATTGGTATCCTTTTGCCGATGTGCATGGACGTATTACCGACCCCAAAACAACGGTGGTGGTAGGTGCCATTTTATGCGCCTTGGCTGAAGGAAATCTTGAAGGCTTTTCCTTTGATGTTTCTAACTTACAATTACAATCCACGGCTCGTTATGTGGGTGAATTAGACATTAATGGACAGTTACGCCGCCCCAAGGTGTGGTTTGAAGTGGATGTAGATGATACAAATGAAATCGATAAAAAGCGTTTTGTTAGCTTTGGAGGCCCTCTTCCCATTGGTTACAGACAGGTGGATGCAGAGCGTTGGCCTACAACACGCTACTACTTACTTACTTTTAGTACGGAAGAAGCCCGCGCCCGTGCTTCTGGTCGTCTGCCCTATCAAGTAGAAGTTGCACTTAAGGTTTCTTCATTGGAAGATACTATGGAAAGTAATACCGATGAAGAAAGAGATGAAGGTGATTTTGAAGTTCTTGATATTAAGGACAAAAACGATGAGTTTGTTTCAAGAGCGGATCTTGAATTTCGTTTACAAACCCTTCCCCTGGATGAAGGTTACTGGCTTGATACCGGTATTATTAATAATTCTTAGGTTCAATACAGTTAGAGAGAATGAGGAAATAAAGTATGCAACCAGAAGATCAACAACTTGCCAATCATTGCCAAAGCTTACAAGAAAATACACAAAAGGCTTTGCAGTGGCTTGAAGCTAATCAAGAAGCCATTGGTAAAGAATATGATAGCTTACATGCAGAACTACGCCGTGCAAATCGTTCTTTTCAAAAAAGTCATCGAGCTGCACAACGTAAAATGTGCGTAGGTGTTTTTGGAGAAAGCCAAGCGGGGAAATCTTATCTTATTTCTGCCCTTGCGCGTGATGTGCAAGGTACTCTTATTGCAGATTTTAATGGACAACAACATGACTTCATCAGTGAAATAAACCCTCCGGGGGGTAAGGAATCTACTGGCCTTGTGACAAGGTTCACCACCACTTTTCCTGAAAATACCCCACAAGGGCACCCTATTCGTTTGCGTTTGCTCACAGAGTGTGACTTGGTACGTATTCTTGCCAATACGTATTATGCAGACTGCGATCATAAAGAAAGCCCTGATTTGGATAGTATTTTATCGCAACTATCCCTTGTTGAATCGCAGTATAATGCGTCTAATGTTTGCGAAGTTAGTTCAGATGATGTGGAAGAATTACGTGAATATATCATGCATAATTTTGCTTCACGCCCGCGTGTACAGCTTTTGCAAAAAGCCTATTGGCAACGTGCCGCAAAATTTGCCCCAGGTCTAACTTTGCAAGGGCGCTCTAAGCTTTTTGCTCTTATATGGGATAATATTCCTGAATTTACAGAACTTTTTGAAAAGCTTTGTGCTATTCTTCAAAGCCTTGACTTTGCTGCAGAAGCCTATTGTGCCATTGAAGCGCTTATTCCTCGTGATTATAGCATCATTGATGTAAGCTTGCTCAATGACTTACTGCAAAAAAATGCTCATGACAATGATATGCTTACCCTTGTGGGGAGTAATGGTAAAAGTGCGCAAATTCCGCGCACCTTGGTCACTGCGCTCACGGCAGAAATCACCATTCCCATGAAAGAAAAGCCAGATGATTTTTTTGATCATACAGATCTTCTGGACTTTCCTGGATACCGTTCGCGCGAACAATACAGTGATATACGCCGTGACTTGACTCGTGAAGGCACTTTAGAAACACTTTTTTTACGCGGAAAGGTGGCATATCTTTTCGAAAGATATTGTGCTGAAAAAGAACTTACAAGCATGCTTCTTTGCGTAGGGCCCAGTAACCAAAATGTTAAAGATCTCCCTCGCGCTGTGCAACATTGGATAGCCAGCACCCACGGTGAAACTCCGGAGCGTCGCGCACAATCCAATTCTCGTCCTGCACTCTTCTTTATCCTTTCAAAAATGGATATGGAATTTATTGAAACCAAGGGCACACCCTCTGTAAGTGAACGCTGGACCATCCGTTTTAACGCTTCTTTATTGGAACCCTATGGGCAATATGATTGGCCCACCAATTGGGACGGAAAAAACGCTTTTGATAATGTTTTCTTACTACGTAACCCCAATGTTTTTAGTAAAACCATTTTCGACTATGACGGCGATAAAGAAATTGGCGTACGCGCTGATCAAATAAATTATATAGAGCAATTACGCCAAGCTTTTTTAACATCTCCACTCACGGTAAACCATGTGGCAGATCCTGAAAAGGTTTGGAATGCAGCCATGCAACTTAATGATGGTGGCATTAACCTTTTGCGTGTAGAATTACGCCCTCTTTGCCAACCTAAACTAAAACGTGAGCAAATAGCTGTTACCCTTTCGCAAACCATAGAGAAAGTGCATGGCATTTTGACTCCACATTTTAAAAGTGATGACAAAGAAGAAGAACGTAAACGTAAAGACGTTTTAGCACGTAAACTTGTTCTTATTTTGTCAAAAATTATAGAACAGCAGCGTTTTGGTGAATTTTTACGTGCTTTCCAAGTATTAGATCATGATTTACACGCTTTATACTTTAAAACAGAGCATGAACGTTTACATGAAGGTGATAGCGGCGCTACCATTATTGATGAAAGAATTAAAGGGGACGATCTTATGATCGACCTTTTTGATGATCTTCCCTTTGATGATGCGCCTGAAGCTCCCACTGCGGCATTTGAAACTACGTCTCCCCTTTATAGCGATGAAGCATCGCGTTTTACCGACATTGTCATACAATATTGGATAGAACAAATGCGCGCTCTTACTAACAATGTAAAAGCACAACAATACTTTAAGTTTCCAGAACGTGAATGGGAACAGTTAGTGCATGAATTTATCACCGCGGTGGGACATCGTAACGTGGCGCAAATTATGACAGAAGCACAACGCCGTGTTTCAAGCTATAGTAATATTACCAAGGAAAAACTCGCATGGAAGCAAGTAAGTATTGCGGCGGATACGCTCAATGCCTTCATCTGCTGGCTTGGTTTTGATCCACGTTATAATGATGCTGCGGCGCGTACTGTGCTTTCCAAAGGTAGTCCTGTGGAATTATTTGCACCGCCAGAAGCGCATAAACTTCCTTTTTTATCTGAATCTGCAGTCCCTTATGACAAAAAATATTATACAGAATGGCTCAGGGCTTTTATACATACTTTACATGCCAATGTAGATAGTGCTGATGGGGGAAAGTTCAACCATGAACAAAACGCTCTTTTAGGAACTATTTTAACAACATATGCCATGCCAACACTTTCAAATTAAGGATATATCATGCCAGCTAGTTTTATTCCAGATCCGCACAAAGGCCCAGGAAACGGTATTATCATTGTAACACCTTTACAGTGTACCTCCGTGCCTACTTTTGCTCTTATTAATGCTTCTGACAGAAATTCCCTTTCTCCCGAAGGTTGGCAAAGTGCCGAAGTTTTTTTAGAGCCTGAAGCATGGGATTGTGAAAATGAAGTATTGCGCCTTGCTGTGGGTCCCAATGTGGTAGACCATCTTGATAAGCTTGATATGTACAAATTACATATCAAAGATGCCACAGGTACCGTAACTACCTATAATCTTGTTATTGATGATATTTTGCAATCATCCATGGCCGGTGGTCAGGGTGTGGGGATGGCAGCTCCTGTGGCGGCGGCCGCAGTGGTGGCAGAGCCTGCTCCAGAGCCGGAACCAGAACCCATACCAGAACCGGAGCCCATGCCGGAAGCTAGCCCCGAACCAGACCCCCTACCTAGCGTGGATATGCCCCCTGAAGAGCCGGTTAAAAAAAGCCCTCTTCCAATTATATTAGGCATAGTGCTTTTATGCGCACTTTTAGGCGGTGCCCTGTGGTGGTATTTCACACAATATAAAGATACAGCTGCGCAAGATGGCACCACCACTGAAGAAACTCAAAAAGATGATGCAGACAAAGCTGAAGATGATGCCGCTCAAAATGATGCAGATGCCAAAAATGACACCGCTAAGGATGACGACGTTCAAGATGCTGCACAAGAAGATGCTACTAAAGAAGATGCTGGTAAAGAGTCTGACAACGATGCTGCCAATGACGCTCAAGGCGCAACAGAAGATACACAAAAAACTGAAAGCTCCACAACGCCATTGGGGCCCATGGAATCTGCCAGAGAACTTATGCGTAAAAATGACGCCGCTGAAAAGAGCTATAATCTTGCTCAATCATTAAAAGAACAAGCAGCCAATGACGTAAAGGCACAGGATGCTATTTTTCTTTTATTGGAAGATGCAGCTCAAAAAGGCATGAATGAAGCTATGAACGGCCTTGGTACCTATTATGACCCCAGCTCCACAGAAGCTAAAGGAACTATAACTCCCGATGCTCGTGAAGCCTATACATGGTATACCAGAGCCCAGCAAGCCGGAGATGCGCAAGCAGCGGCCTCTTTAGAACGATTACGCACCTGGGCAGAAGAAGCAGCTCAAAAAGGCGATGCTTCAGCAAAAGAACTATTAAACATTTGGAAAAAGTAAAAATATTTAAGGAGCATTGCGTATATGATAAGAAGTGAAAAAGCAAAAACCGTAAATGGCCTATTTCCAAGAAGTAGAGCAACTTTTGAGCACTATAAAAAAAGAATGTTTCTTTTTTCAATATGCATTTTTTCACTTTGTGTTTCGCCTAGTTACGCACAGCAAATGATTCCCATTTGTTTACCAGTAGATAACCCGCCGTACATTTTTCACGATGAAGACGGTGTACGGCGCGGTTTTGACATTGCGGTACTTCAAGCTATGGAATTACCATATTCTATTGAATTTATTACTACAGACTTTGCTACAGGTTTAGCCATGTTGGATAATGGAAGCTGCCATATGCTTCTTTCTAGCCGCATGATTACACAAAGATTGCAAGATCGTTTTCTTTTTTCTGAATCGCATTTGCAATCTAATTTGCACGCCTTAGTGCTGGAGCAAAGTCCCCTTGACAGTAATGAAGATCTTATTTCAAGCATTGTAGGTGTTCTTAAAGGAAGCCCTGCAGAAAAATACGCTTTTGATTCTTTAAAAAATGGTATCATTTATGCTTTGAGGCATGAAGATAGTCTTATAGACTTGTTGGAAAATGGTGAAGTAGAAGCTTTATTGGGTGACAAAGTTTTCTTGCAAAAAATTATACAAAATGTAAGCGGCACTCATATTTTAGAGCCCAGCTTAAAAGAACAATACTACGGCTATCTTTTTTCTAAAAAACAAAAAAAATTTCGTGATGAAGTGAGCCTAAAAATTAAACACTTAAAAGATGAAGGGCTTCTTACTGCTTTATATGAGGAATGGTTTGAAAATACACAAAACAAATCTGACACCAACAGTAAAGAAACACTTTAAGAGATTCGATAAAAACATTAATTGGAGCAGTATCATGCGTAAACTTGTATGTTTTCTTGTGTGCATGGCTTTTTTAAGCGCCTTGCATAGTCAAGTGTTTGCAGCCACTCCCCTATTACAAGAGGGAAAAAAAACTTTGTATCAGCGAATTATAACGCATCCTGACGCTGATATTATGCAAGGGCCCAGTGCTTCTTCTGGCATAGTGCAAGAAAATGTAAAGCCCTTCACAGTTTTTTATGTATTTGCAGAGCAAAATGGTTGGTTACAGGTGGGGCCTTCAGGAACGCAACCCTTAGGCTGGATTGAGCAAGCCAAGTCAACAGAATGGAATCAATCTCTCACCCTTCTCTTTACTGAAAGAAGCTCCCGTAATCCTTTAGTTTTTTTCAAAAACGAAAAAGGACTTATGGATATTTGTACTTCTACACAAATGGAGAAAAAACTTTTTGATATTCAAAAAGCCGTGCTTGATAAAAATCAAAACCTCTTAGATGGTGCTCAGGTTGCTGCCACAGAACCTTCTGAAAAAGAAGGCGCTGTAGATGCTTCACGTTTTTATCTTATGCCCATTTTGGCCATGAATGACCCCTTTGAGGGCGTAAAGTTTTTAGAAGTGGCCTCTATTGATCCTGGGCAAAGTAAGGAAGAGGCGTCTAAATCAACACCACGTACAGCCATAGCTTTTGTTATTGATACCACCATATCCATGAAGCCATACATTGATCAGAGCCTTAACGTTATTCGCTCTGTGTATGATCAGTTGGAAAATGCTAATCTAGAAGATGATGTGGCCTTTGGCGTGGTGGCTTTTCGTAGCAGCCCAGAAGCAAAACCCGGTACAGAGTATGAAAGTCGTGTTGTCAGTGACCTTGTGACAGCCAAGGATCGTAAAATGTTAGAAACGGAGCTGGCCAAAGTAAAAGAAGCCAGCGTGTCCACACATACTTTTACGGAAAACTCCCCTTCCGGTATTAAAATGGCTTTGGACTCTTTAAGCTGGTCAGATTATAGCACAAGAATGCTCATTGTGATTACTGATGCCGGGCCACTTTCCCCCAGCGATCCTTACGCAACGGTGAAAATGGATATGCCGGAATTGGCAGACTATGCCCGCACTAAAGGGGTGCGCCTATCCGCTTTGCACATAAAATCCCCTAAAGGGAAGAAAAATCATGCGGAAGCAGAACAGGCATATCGTTTGTTAACTCGTCTTTCTGATAGTCGTTCCAATTATCTTTCTGTCAATGCCAACACCATTCAAGAAGGTGTGAATAACTTTGGCGTCACGTCTAAAGCCTTAACTTCCGGCATTGTTTCCATGGTACAGATGACCATGGACGGAAAACTTGTTACAAAGCCTGCCAATGAACCAGGTAAAAAGCTTAATCCTGAAGAAGAAGCTAAGCAAATGGCGGCTGCCCTTGGCTATGCCATGCAATTAGAATACTTTGGTAAAGCCAATGAAGTACGGGCTCCTTCTGTACTTGATTCATGGATTGCCGATATGGATTTACAAAAGCTTGCCCGCGGAGAGCAAGTTTCCACTGTAGAAGTGGCTGTACTTTTAACCAAGAATCAGCTTAATGACCTTAGTCAGCAACTCTCCATTATTATTGATAATGCTGAGCGTACCAAAAAAACCGATGCTAAAGACTTTTTCCAAGGTATCTTATCCGCATCCACACGCGCCGCGCGTGACCCCAATAGCCCCATGCCACAAGGACAAAACCTTTCCCAGCTGGGTGTTTTGGGTGAATTCTTAGAAGGCTTACCCTATAAGAGTGACATTATGCTTCTGCGCGAAGAAGATTGGTATCGTATGAGCATTGGTCAGCAAACCACTTTCATCAATAGATTGAAATCTCGTCTTGCTCGTTATGAGGAATATGACAAAGATCGCAGTCATTGGGAAAGTTTTGGCGCTACTAATCCCGGTGATTGGATGTATCGCGTGCCGCTTACCATGCTTCCTTAGTAGTATATTTTTATCGTGTAGTTTGAGGGAAAACTTTTACAGTATGTTTTCCCTCAAATTACATTTTTGATTACAGCAAAATTTTTAATCATCATCTGAACTACTTTATATAAAAATAAAATCATTTAATATATTATATCATATTATTTTTACAGTATATTTTACACCATTATAACCGTTTTTTTATCACAACATAACCTCATAGCACGGAAAATATGAATATAACACAACCCATAATTAATATAGCCCACTTGCATAAACAGCATGGGCTTAGTGAAATCTTCTCCTTACATATGGAAGGCTTTACTGTGCAGCGCGGTGAGCTTGTGGCCTTAGTTGGCCCCAGCGGATGCGGCAAAAGTACAGCTTTGGATATGTTATCCACAGCTTTAGAACCTGGCATACAGGAGGGCAGCGTATTTTCCTTTTGCCCTCAAGACATGCCTGTGGACATATTGCAACTTTGGCGTCAAGGCAAACAAAGCTCTCTTGCAGCTTTGCGACGTACGTATATAGGCTATATCTTGCAAACAGGTGGGCTCCTTCCCTTTTTAAATGGGTATGAAAATATTGCCTTATGTTGTGTTGATGCAAAACATAAAGAAGGTATAGTAAACCTTGCACAAATTTTAGATATTACACATTTACTACAAAAAAAACCGGCGCAAATGTCTGTGGGGGAGCGTCAACGCTTTGCCATAGCGCGCGCTCTTGTGCATGAGCCTAAGCTTATTTTAGCAGATGAACCTGTGGCATCGTTAGATCCTTACAATGCGCAATTGGTTTTGGAATTATTCACTTCCATTGCACAAGAAAAACATATTAGTGTTGTTATGGTAAGCCATTCACCAGACAGCGCCAAAGCTGCTGGTTTTCGGCTTGTGACCACTGAAGTTACACGCGAAGAAGGGCAAATTTACGCGCATATGGGCGCCACTACCACATGGCAGGAGCCCCAATATATGGAAGAAGAAAGCCCCAACTCTCAAGATATATACGAAGTTAAACCCGTGGGAACAGCAGGCATAGGGAGCGGCACATGTTAACTAAATCATGCGTATTGGCAATGAAAGACTATTGCCATGAAACTTTACTTTCTGCTTGCGCTATTCTTTCTTTAGCAGCGGTATTAACGCCGCTTTTGGTTTTGTATGGGGTAAAGTACGGCATTATTACCACCATGACAGATAGATTACAAAATAATCCGCATAATTTAGAAATTATTCCTGTATCTAGTGGGCATTATACCAAGGCATGGATTGAGGAAATGGCGAAAAATCCTCATGTGGGTTTTATTTTACCAAAAACACGCTCTATCGCTTCTACCATGGATATACGCATACTAGGTGAAACCAATATGCTAAAACGCATTACGGCTTCTCTTGAGCCCACAGCCTCCGGAGATACGCTACTAGCGCCCTATATGCAGCAACAAGATGCAGAAGAAAAGGAAAAATCATCGGAAGAAGCAAAAACACCAGAAGGTGATAGCGCACAGGCTGTAACACATGCGGCAAAAAAACCGGACAATGCCTTTGCCATTACCCTTTCTGCGGAAGCTGCACGTAAGCTTTCTGCCACAACACAAAGCCTTTTACAAGGTCAAGTGGAGCGTTTACATCAGGGTAAGGTACAACGCGCCACAGTGGTATTATGGGTGCAAAGCATTCTTCCCTTGTCGGTACAACAAAAAGACGTAGCCTTTGTTCCTTTACAGCTTTTGGAAGCCACAGAAGACTTTCGTGATGGGCGTCAACCGCAAAAAGATGTACGTTTGAGCGAAGAGCAAGGCTGGACAGGCGATATTGCCCCTGAAGGCGCTCGTGTGTACCCTGCTTTTCGTTTGTATGCCAAAGACTTAGACTCTGTAACGGCCTTACGTGAACTTTTTGCCGCCAAATCCATTGATGTGTACACCAAGGCCGAAGAAATTGCCACGGTTCGTGCGCTTAATGATTCGCTCAATTTAATTTTCGGGCTTATTGGTACCACGGCTGCCTTGGGCTTTTTAGCATCCACTGCCAGCCATGCCCTGGCTGCTGTTCGCAGAAAAGAACGCTATCTTGGTATATTACGCCTTGTGGGTTATAATGGGGCAGATATAATGGTCTTCCCTCTTTTTCAAAGTTTTTTAACAGCTGCCTTGGGCTCCACCCTTGCCGCTGTGCTCTATGGCCTTGCCGCACATTTGATTGAATATCTTTTTGCACAAAGTAGACAAGATGCCACAGAAGAAATATGCTCCTTACCGCCGGAACATTTTGCTTTGGGCTTTGGTATTGTTCTTCTCTTATCTTTAGCCGCAACGTGTATTCCAGCCATAAAAGCGTCTAAAATTATACCTTCGGAGGTTATTCGTGATATATAATAAGCTGGCTCCTTGGGCTTTATGTTTTTGTTTAGGTTGTGCAGGATTTGGGGGGGCTACTTCCTCTGCACATGCAGCGTTGACCCTAAAAGGAAGCGCAAAATTAGAAGAAGGATATAACCCCGTACCCAGCTCAGGAGATATTTCTCTCCCCATGCCTTGTGATATGTCCATGATTTTTAAAATTGTGGGCGTACCCGCCAAAGGTTTTTTGTGGGATATGAGCACACGTTTTGGCTATGACAACGCACAAAGTGAAGATAGGGCTTATTATGATAGCCGCCATACAGCCACTCTTGCGGCACCTTTTGCTAAAGGAGATTTACCCAAGGCCTGGCAAAAGCAAACTCCATCAGGTGATTTTCTTTACTACCTCATAGGAAAATATGAAGTAACCGGCCTACAATGGGATGCTATTATGCAAGGCATATGCCCTGCTCCTTCAGCAGAAAATGTACGCCCAAAAACAGAAATTTCTTGGTACGAAGCTACGGAATTTACACAAAAATATACAGAATGGCTTTTACAAAACCATCCGCAATCTTTACCACATTTTAAAGATGACACGCGTAATGTGGGCTACTTACGCCTTCCTACAGAAATTGAATGGGAATATGCCGCCAGAGGGGGGCATACCACCACGGCACAACAATTTTTAGAAGAAGATTTTTTCCCCTTGGGTGATGGAGAAGACCATACCGTATATGCGGTGTATCGCCCCGAAAATGCCTCCCGAATCGAGGAAAGCCCCTTACGTATTGGTTCACGCAAGCCTAATAAGCTGGGCTTGTATGATACAGCAGGAAATGTGGCTGAAATGGTTATGGATGTATTTCGCTTTTCTTTAGGCGGCCGTTTACATGGTTCTGCTGGGGGCTTTATACGTAAAGGCGGAAGCTTTCTCTCAAGCTTAGAAGAAATTTACCCCGGTAGACGTGAAGAAGTTGCTTTTTTTCAGGTAGATGGAGCCGTATACCTACGTGATATGGGCTTTCGTTTAGCCCTTTCCGGCATTAATACTCCGGGGGGGAATCGTCAAGAGGTTTTGCAAAATGAATGGGCGCAAGCCGGTGAAAAACCAAGTCTTTTATTAGATACAAAAAATAATCCTTTGGATGAAATTGATCGTCTTATAGCTGGCACCACCGACGAAGCAGAAAAAAAGAATTATCAGCATTTACGTAATATTTTAAAAGAAAATAATATTGCTTTTGAAAGACAGCAAATGCTCACTGCTGTTTCTGAAATTCGTAACATGGCCTATCTCATTGAATCAGTACAGAATTTTTCTTCTCGAATTGCCATTATTCAAGGTACTATAACTAATCTTGAAGGCTTGAAAAAAGCTAATACCGATAAAAGTGTTCTTGCTAAAGTTGATGCTAGTATCCAAAAAGCAAAGAACGGCATTACAAATTTCCATAATGCCATTAGGCAAACCACGCAATTTTATAAAACAAAAATTGAAGACTTACGTGCCAATGATAGCAGCTTAATTAATGAAGCATTACAACAAGTAAAAAAAGATTTAGCTTCTGTTGGAGATACTTTTAGTTTAGAGCTATTAAAAAATATCCAATTATTCGAAAAACATCTTCAATACACACGAGAAAATAATTATAAAGCGGTTACAGTGGAGCAATTACAAAAAGATATTCTCAAAAAATAAGCGCGAAGGAGCTTTTTATGAAAACTGTAGGATGGATTGGTACTGGTATCATGGGGCTTTCCATGGCCGCAAATTTACGCAAAGCCGGTTACGAACTTGTTATTTATAGCCGCACCAAAGAAAAAGCCTCTGCCCTTCTTGATATGGGTGCCACTTGGGCGCAAAGCCCTCGCGAAGTGGCTGAAAAATCAGACATTGTCTTTTCCATTGTGGGCTTTCCTCATGATGTGGAAGAAGTTATGTTGGGTGAAAATGGTGCTTTAGCTGGTCTTAAGACTGGTGGTATTCTTTGTGATATGACCACCTCTTGCCCCAATCTTGCCGAACGCATTGCCACTGCTGCTGCACAAAAAGATTGCCTAGCTGTGGATGCACCCGTAACCGGCGGTGATGTGGGTGCGAAAAATGCCACCCTTTCCATCTTTGTGGGCGGCACACAGCAAGCCTATGAAGCTCTGCTCCCCTGCTTTGAAAAAATGGGGAAAACCATTGTACACTGCGGCGGCGCCGGTATGGGGCAAAAGGCTAAATTAGCTAATCAAATTGCCATTGCAGGGGTTATGTTTTCTGTATGTGAATCCTTACTTTTTGCTAAAAAATGCGGTCTTGATGTGTCCACATGGCGCGAAACTGTTGTTCCCGGCGCTGCTGGGAGCACTGCCATGAATGTGCTTGGTAAGCGTATTGTAGATAACGATTTTGCACCTGGCTTTTTTGTAGAACATTTTCGTAAAGATCTTGGCCTGTGCATAGACGAATGCCGCCGCATGGGATTAAACCTTCCTGGTCTGACCATGGCTGAACAAGCCTATCGTCTCTTGGAGGCACATGGGCATGGAAAGGATGGCACGCAAGTGTTAATTAAAGGATTGGCGCAACTTTCTGCCACTTCATGGTAATTTTATTAGTAACCATGTGTGTATTTGTCATATAGTATACAAAAAAATATACACTCGTTTATTTTTTATAGATTTCATCAGAAAGGCAGTGACATTTGTTACTGCCTTTCGCTAAAAATCTTCCATAAAAAATTTTCAGCTTCATCTTCTCACAGTACTTTTTCTTACACAAGAAAATACAGACAGTTCAAGATTAAAAAAAATCAAGTAGTTAAAAAAGAATATTTTTTGTATTTCTTCATTTTTGGATAATACTTGCGAATATTTGTTTCAAAAATATTACGTATAATGAGCTGTACAAAAGGCTTAAAATGCGCTGAATATTTGACAATTACCGTATAAAGCGTATATTATTTGTACTATTACACACATAAAGTTATATGTGCGCTTCTTTTTTGTGTCGTGCGCTTTTGACTTGGAGGGTCTATGACAAGTAAATTACGAATAATTTTAGGATTTTCTCTTTTAATTCTTACTATTATTGTGCTGGCGCTTATTAGCTATACATCATCCAGCAGAACCAGTACCGATGTAAGTGAATTTATTAACTTTGACCAAGTAGACTCCATCACATACAGAACAGAAATCGATTTATACAAAATTGCCTATCACCTTGACCAATTTAATTTACATCACGATACTGCTGATAGTGAAAGTGTAAGAAAATCTGTCCAAAATGCTTTGGAAGATAATAAAAAACTTTTAAATTTTGTACAAGATAATGATAAACAAAGTGTAAGAAATGTCATATCTTCTTTAGAAGAAATTTTAACATCAGCAAATCAATATTTTTCTCATGCTATTACCTTAAAAAAAGCTATTAGTGGTGAATTGGTGCAGTCAGAAAAGGAGCTCATGGTAGCTCTTTCTAGTATTTTACAAACTATGATTAATGCAAATAATTTTGATGCCATTGAAAAAATTATTGTATCACAAAAAGAGATTGTAAATTATCAAGGTTATTTAGAGTCATTTTTATTATCACATGAGCAGAAAATCTTTACAAAATCTGTAGAATCAAAAAATATAGTAATAAAAAACTTAAATGAAATTATGGCTCTGAAAGATTCAGGCTTTTTTTCGGATACTACACCCTTCACTTCCCTTCAATTGGCAACAGATGCATTTATAAAAATTGCTCATTTTATTGATACTGAAAGTAAAAAATTAGACGATGAAGTGGCTGAATTAAACGACATTCGAGAAAGTATCCTTGCTATCATTGCTCCTTTAAGTAAAGAAGCTGCTCAAGGTGCCAGTTCGGAATTAAAAGCCATTTCAAGTTCAGTGGATTCTTCATTAGATCAAATTCTTCTTTTGTCCATCATAGCCATTATTGTGAGTATACTCATAACAGCCTTCATTGTAGTAACATTTTCTTCTACACTTACTAAAATGGCAACATATGCACAAAATATTGCCAAAGGACGTTTGGATGCCTCCATTACAGTTCATGAAAAAGGTGAAATTGGTCTTGTTATGGACGGTATTAAAGGTATTTCAGAAATTCTTTTAAACTTAAAAGATCAAATCTATAGCACGGCAAATCAAATCTCCAGTGGGCATTTAGACACAAAAATTGATCCACAACAATTTGAAGGCGATTTCCGTAGCCTCATTAATAATGTAAATATTTTATCGCAAACTTATGTGAAATTATTTGATGGTATTCCAGCGGGTATTTTTACAGCAACTCCCGATAATACTGTTATGTATATGAATGTTACCGGTAAAAAAATGGTTAAATGTGACAAGGTAGAAGGGACTAATTGCGGACATCACTTTAAATCTCCTGCTTGTGGGAATGAGCATTGTTTAGGTTTAAATGCCTTTAAAAGCCAAGGGAGCATTAATGCTTTAGCAGCATGTCTCCCTGGCGGTGAAGTGCTTACTCTTGATGTACAAGCTCAGCCTTTGTATGATTTAAACAACAAAGCTGTAGCTTATGTGGAATTTTTGGCTGACATCACAAAAGTACATGAGCAAGGCGAGGCCATAAAGCAAATGTCTATACAGGCAACAGAGGTGGCTGTGCGTGTTGCATCTGCGACTGAAGAGCTCTCTTCACAAACGGATTCCATTGTACAAGGCTCTAATTTCCAACGAGAGCGAATTGAAAGCACTAGTGCCGCCATGACAGAAATGAATGCTTCTGTGCAAGAAGTAGCCTCCAACGCTTTAAGTGCCGCAGACCAAAGCAATACTGTATTAGAAAAAGCAAAAGATGGTATTGATAACATAACAAAAATGTCATCCGCCATGACGAAGTTAAGTCATTCTGCTGTGAATTTAAATACCAATATGGCAACGCTGGACAGCTTATCTGAAGGTATAGGCAGCATTATAAATGTTATCAATGATATAGCAGACCAAACAAATCTCTTGGCGCTTAATGCTGCCATTGAAGCCGCCAGAGCCGGTGAAGCTGGCAGAGGCTTTGCCGTGGTAGCTGATGAAGTAAGAAAGCTGGCAGAAAAAACCATGGATGCCACACGCGAAGTGGGCGAAAGTGTACGCTCCATTCAAGCCTCCAGTGCCGCTAACCAAGAAGAAGTAAAAAGCGTGGTAGCGCAAATAAGTAAAACAGCTGAATTTGCACAACTTTCAGAAAATTCTTTACAAGAAATTTCCAAAGTAACTGGACTCAATACAGATATGATTCACCACATTGCAGGGGCTGCCGCTGAACAAACCACTGTTTCAGAAGAAATTTCTCAATCCATGAGTGATATTAATGAAGTGGTTAATAGAAATGCAGACGCCATTTTACAATCTGCTGAAGCCATACGTGAATTGGCACAGCAAGCACAAGAATTGCAAGATGCCATGAGAAAGGTTGAATAGGCACTTTTTATATCTTTTACCCATAAAAAAACCACCAAATCGGTGGTTTTTTTATGCACGATATATTTAATTTTTACTATATTGCTTTCGCCATTCTTCAAGAAAAAGTAAGGATGTTTCAAGAGGACTTAAAAGACCACTGCGTAAACGAATACGTGCAAGCACATCTTCAAAAGCAGCATCAGCCGGTAGCTCCAAGTTATCAATAAGTGTGGCCAAGTCGGCACTTAGTTCTTCAGGTAAGTCAGCAAAATTTGCGCTATATTCTCTTTTTTTCCAAGGGCCACATGCCTTTTCTACTGCATCTATGAGGCTTTGCATACGTCTTTCATAGCTATGATTTTCAAGTACATGTGTACGTGCTTTTTCACTCATGGCAAGGCGCTCTGCTTCATTTTCAGTATAATAAGCAATTTTAGCGTACATTTCTTCTAAGTTTTCAAAAGTTGCCAGCATATCAGGTGCAAAAAGCTCAGCCATAAGAGAACGCTTATCCACCAATTGAAAAGCTCCAATGGCTGCCAGTTCAAAGGTGCGTGGATTCACAAAATCCCCATCGGTGATGACAGTTTTGCTATCCACACTGGAATGTAAATTTAAATTTATTTTAGTGGCATTGTATATCTTCACAGCGTCTTCGGGGCTGATGCGTGAACCTTGCTGTTGCACATGACGCATCAGCAATCCGTCTCCTTCCCATTCTGTACCCCAAATTTTAAAATTCTTTTGGTTAATGAGAGGTTTAAAAGCTACGCGTCTATTGGGATAGCCAGCCCCTAAAAAAGCCACATCAGCACCAAATTTCTTTTGCTCCATGGTGTTAAGTGTCATAGGCGTATGAAAGCTTGGTAAAGCCGCCATGGGTAAATACAAGGCATTTTTCTGGCCAATTTCTTCTAAGCTTTCCAAAAAAGGCTCTTTTTGAATAACGGCAAACACATTATAGAGAGGCGCAAATGCGCGCCAATATGTGAAAATTTTATGATCTTCCACAAACCACATGGCAGTGGGCACCTGCATTTTTTCTAAGCGACGTAAAAGCTGACGACTTACAGGCGCTTGTGCAAGGGCAAGAACCATATCTGGTTCAAAGCTTTCCACTTGGGCTAAAATGGCTTGTGAGACATTTTGCAAAAAAGCATTTTCCAATTGATCTAAACGATCTGTGGTAACACGTAAGCCTTTAATGGCTGTAAAAGCAGTATAAAACTGTGGCGCGTCAAAGATTTCTACACTATGTCCCAAATGACGCAAAGCTTGAATGCAGTATTGACCAATGGGCAGGGAACCTCCATAAAAGGGAAGTACCACTAAAATACGTAAAGCGTGTTGAGCCATATATTGTCTCCATTCATAATGCTATCTACATAGTTGATGGTTTAGTAATACCAAAAACATGTACATATATATTAAAAATATTTATATAAATTTCTTTCTCGTAGCATGGCATCGGCATCTTCATAAAAATACTGTATCAAATGCTCTTCTGGCAGATTTTTTGGCCAAGGGCAATGACAATATTCTGCTAAAATAGCACGTAAATTTTGCCTCTTTTCTGCATATTTATCTTCACCGGCGTATATTTTCCACGCGGAGCCTAAAGAATCTATATAAGATTTTTGGCAAGTTATGCTTGTGGGAAGTTTTTTGTCTTCATCTTGGGGTAGAATGGTGTTTTGTAATTGCGCCGTCAGTGTTCTGTAAAAATTTCTATGAGAAAAATCTTGTAAGCATTTGGTATTAATAAGGCATGGTGCAGATTCTAAACAAGGAGCGCATTCATAAGTAGATTGCCAAACAGTATGCCCTTGTCCATAGGGGCCTGTTTCGTGACACCATGCTGAAGAAAGAAAGAAGGCATGCACGGGTACACCAAGACGGGCTCCCAAATGCATGGTGCCTGTATCTGGGCTAATAAGCGCATCTAAGCCTTGCACAGCGTCCATAAGCCCCTGCCATGAGGTTTTTCCGCAATAGTCCCGTACATATTCTTGCATATGGGCAGGCATGAGGCGTTTTATTTGACGAGCCAAAGGCATTTCTGCTGTACTACCCAAAAGGTATATGGCGGGGGTATTTGCCATGCTTTCAAAAAAAGTACGTAATATGGGCACTAATACCGCTGGAGGCAAAGAACGACGCGATTCACGCCCTGCTAAAACCACCCCTATTCCCTTCCCCTGCCCTTGAGCTACAGGGTTTACCAATGAAGGCGGATGTGGCGTCTTTGTGAAATACGCCCAAAAATCCACAAGATTTATGGGGCTAAGCACTCTATTTTGCGCCCAGCGAAAAGCTTTATGAACCCAAGGGCTGCGCAAAAGTTGTCCACGTTGCACTGCATAACCATGAACTATTTCAGGGGCAAAAAGACGTACTATGCTGGCGTTAAGGGGGCTATAATTACAATTATACACGGCATAAAAATCTTGCGCAGCAAGAGCCGTCAAAGTGGTGTGTAATTTTTTCATGCCATCTATACCACCGGCACAATGTGTCCCATGCGACGCATGTGCAGGCACTGTATGCAAGGTGGTGTGCGGATATAGCATGGCCGCCAGCTCGCGTAAGCTTGTATCTATGCACAAATGAACATGCCCTTGTGCCTCAAGACTTTGAATAAGCCTTCCCGTTTGCACAAGGTCACCAAAGCGCGCCAATTGTATGAGTAAAAATTGTTTCATAAAACTCCCCTTGAGATAGGTACGCAAAATTTTCTATAACATCAAGAGACAAGAGCTTTTTTATGGAAAAACTTCACTTCACAGCCGTGGGGGAATGGTGTATAAGTGCAAGCTGTAAACTAGGTATTATAAATGTATATAAAAAATCCTTACAACACAACTGGATAGTATGTATTACCCACTTTTCATTGATATATCAAAAAGTTATTGTCTTATTGTCGGAGCTGGTGAAGTGGGCTTACGTAAGGCTAAAGGTTTACTTGAAGCTAACGTGAAAGATTTGTTACTTCTTGATATTCATGAAAAAAGCCCTGCGTGGGACGCATATGCACACTATGAACAGTGGCACTTTGAAAAACGTTGCTTCACAGAACAAGACCTTGAGGGAAAAAGTTTAGTTTTTGCTTGTACAGGCCAAAAAGAATTAAACGCACACATTGCGGCCTTATGCCAAGAGCGTGGTATCTTATGCAATTGTGTGGATGCACCGCGTAAAGGCAATTGCATTGTTCCGGCATTGGCACAATGTGCCTGTGAAGGAACAAATTCTATCACGGCTGGTTCCACACTTATGGCCGCTTTGAGTACCGAAGGGGCAAGCCCTGCTTGGGCGCGCGTTTTACGCGAAGAGTTAGAAGCTTGGCTTAAACCCCATGCTCCTATGACAAGATTTTTAGGAAAATTACGCCCTCTCGTACTTGCCTTAGAACAAGATACAAGGCACAATACGGCACTTTTTCGTGCTTTAGTGAACTCTCCCTTGAGGCATCATTTGGCTGAAAAAAATACAGAACAAAGTTATAAACTTTTAGAAAACATGCTTCCTAAAAGTTTACATAAACATATTGCGGAGTTATTGCATGATATCTTTTGAGCAAAGTAATACACTCATTATACTTTTCTATGGTATTGCCACCTTATGCGGGATTTTAGGCATTTTACTACGTCAACGGTGGTTACGTATTGTGGCTTGTCTATGCACAGTGGGCGGCTTTGCTTTGCAAACATTCGATATGGCTAGAGGAAGTCATGGACTGACACCTGGCGGCCTAAGCTGGGGGGCTTATTTACAAATTTTAGCATGGTTTATCCTTATTTGCGGTTTTTTCGGACAATGGAAAACAAAACATTCTACCCCCATTATATTTCTTACACCGTTAGCCTTAATGCTTTTTTTACTCTCTTTGCGCTTATTACAAGCTCAAATAACTTTACCGGAATCATTAAGCGGTACTTTTTATACTTTGCACATTGGTTCTCTTTACTTAAGCCTTGCTCTCATGACCTTGGCTTTTGCAGCGGGAATTATGTTTATCCATACGGAAAATATGATAAAATCAAAAGAGCCTCTTACGGGCTTTCGTAAAGACTTTCCAGCCTTGGCCATTTTAGATAAGGTCAATGCCGTTACAGCCATGGTAGGTTTTCCCCTCTTTACCATTGGCATTGTTTCTGGTGTTATATGGGCTGGCAGCACTTGGGGAAAATCCGTTAGCGGTGACCCTAAAGAAATAGTCTCCTTTCTTGTATGGGGGCTGTTTGCTTGGCTTTTTTATATGCGCACTCTACAAGGACGCGGTGGGCGAAAGCCTGCTCTCTTGGCCTTATGGCTTTTTGCTTTAAGCGCTTTTTCTATCCTTGTGGTTAATACTTTTATGAATTCTCACCACGCCTTTATACAGTAGAATTATTATGAATAGGAATATATATCTCATTGGGTTAAACCATAAAACAGCGCCTGTTGAAATTCGTGAGCGCTTTGCTTTATCAGCACATTGTTCTGCACAAACATGGGCTATCCCTTGCGGCAAAGCCATAGGTGAAGCGCTAATTCTTTCTACATGTAATCGTGTGGAAATATTAGTATGTGAAAAACAATGTCGCTGTACTTACCAAACAGGTATGTGTGAGCCTGTGATCATTGGACAAGTACTCACACAATGGGCTGAAGCTTGTGGGCAAGATGTGGCAGCATTAAAACCCTATGTATATGCCTATAAAAATGAGCAAGCCATTCGCCATGTATTCACTGTGGGCGCTAGCTTGGATTCTATGGTATTGGGTGAGCCACAAATATTAGGCCAACTAAAAGAAGCCTATCGTAAGGCTGTGGAAAGTAAAAGTGCAGGAACCATTGTAAATCGCCTTTTACATAAGTCTTTTTCAGTGGCCAAACGCGTTCGTACAGAAACTGCCATTGCTTCTAGTGCTGTGTCCATTTCTTATGCCGCTGTGGAGCTTGCCAAACGTATTTTTGGCGAAATGCACGAACAAAAAGCTATGCTTATTGGTGCAGGCGAAATGGCCGAACTTGCCGCTACGCATCTTTTGCAAGCTGGCGTAAAACAAATTTATGTGGCTAACAGAACTCTTGAGCGTGGCCAAGAATTGGCACAACAATTCAATGGTTTGGCTGTTCCTTATGAGGAACTTGTGGAGCATCTTGTGGATGTGGATATTATCATCACTTCTACCGGCTCTCCCGAAGCTATTTTACGCGCCAAAGATTTGCAATCCATTCTTAAGCAACGTAAATATAAACCTATGTTTTTTATTGATATTGCCGTTCCGCGCGATTTAGACCCCGATATTAACAACCTTGATAACGTCTATTTATATGATATTGACGATTTAAAAGAAGTGGTAGAAGAAAATCTTGCCGGTAGACGAGATGAAGCACGTAAAGCCGTGAATATCGTGGATGAAGAAGTTCTTCTCTTCTGTCGTTGGTTACAAAGTCTTGATGTTCAACCTACCATTGTAGATATTATTCAACGCAGTGAACGTCTTGCCGCCGATGAATTACAACGTACTTTAAAAAGATTAGGCACCACAGATCCGCATACCAAACAAGCTTTAGAAGATATGACAGCTGCGCTTATACGTAAGCTTAACCATGCTCCTCTATCCTTCTTAAAACGCGGCACCATGAGCGATGATGGCCCAGCCCCGCGCATTCATATGGTACGACGTATTTTTGATTTAGATAGTGATGACACACCGCCACAAAATAAGATTTTTTAAAAGTAATGCTTTAAAGTACATGAGGATGTTATGCGCTCATATTATATAGACGGCCTTGAAGAACAGCAGCTTGAAAAAATCACGGAACTCTTAACTTCCATGAACTTGCACGATTCCATGCCGGGGCTTTTCTGGTTGCCTATCCCTAAGGATATGTACACCCCCATACAAGATGAACATGCCAAACAATGCGGCCCCTTTGTGATGGCTTTGGAAATTGAAAGGGATGCTCTACGCTTAGAGCTTTTGGTACGTGCAAGAAATGCACTTCATTGTAATTGCGTTGCCTATGCAGCGCCGTCTTTACAAATGCATATGATGCGCTATGTGGAAGAGCTTTGCAAAAAATTAGAGATTATTATTTAATGTGGTAGAGTAAGCTAAATCCTATACAAATAAACTTCTTTCCCAATCAATTTTCACCCTTTTAGCCATAGGAGATGTGCTGGCGCATGGCGGATGCTGCTTTTCAATTTCCTGCACACATTCCTTTTTTTAAAGAACAAAGTGCGCAAACCAAAGCCTTGGCGCGCGCTGTGCGTCTTTTTTTGGAAAACGATTTACATATATCACTTGAAAAGAAGCATTTTTTGCTTGCTGTTTCTGGTGGGGCAGATTCTTTATCCCTACTCTGTATATGGCAATTATTGCGCCCTGTATATGATTTTTCCTTCTCTGTGGTACATATCAATCATAATTTACGCCCTGAAAGCACTCAAGAAGCACAAACAGTACAAGAGCTTTGTGCTGTGTGGGAAATTCCTTGTTTTATAAGCTCTGTGGATATTTATGCTGAAGCGAAAAAGCACAAAATGGGCATTGAAGAAACGGCACGCCACACGCGCTATGCCATATATGAGCAGTATAGATTACACTGCGGGGCGGCTTGGGTATGCCTTGGGCATCACTTACGCGATGTGCAAGAGGATGTTTTTATGCGGCTCTTACGCGGCGCAGGGTGGCCAGCATTGGGGGGCATGGTAGCCAGTGACGCGCAAAGGCGTATTCTGCGCCCTTTACTCATGCAAGAGCCTGAGCAATTACGTTTGCTCTTACAACATATGGGTTTTACATGGGTAGAAGACGCCAGCAATGCCGACACAACCTATTTACGCAATAGAGTTCGCCACACCTTTCTTCCTCTATTTCAAGCAGAAAATCCTTCTTTTCCACAAAAAATTGCTGAACTTTGGCAATTGGCACAGTACGACGCTACTCACTGGCAAGAACTTGTACAAAGCCTTTGTGAGCAATATGACGTGTGCTGCACTCATGGTATTGTGCTTTTGCCGGCAAAGCTTTTACAACAAAACGATAAGGCTACGCGCTTGCGCCTTTATATGCATGCCTTACATATATTGCAAAAAGATGCTCATGAAGGCAGTGTGGGGCAAGCCAGAGCCCATACACTTTTTCAACTGGATACAGCTTTACAAGAAGGGCGCGGCGGCATCACATTTCAATTACCCAATCATGTGGTGGCACACATAAAAAAGGGAGCCGTACGCTTTAGTAAAACATAAGCATTACTTTGTTTTACCAAGCTACTCTCCCCTTTTTCTCATGCCAAATGGTAATTATTCACTAAAAACAGCTTCTACCTTTTGTGCAATATGCTCTGCGGTTAAACCTAACTGCTTACGTAATTCTTGTTGCTTTCCATGTTCCACAAATACATCTTTAATACCTATGCGATGTATGTTTTTTCCATTAAGAGCATGGGTGTCAGCTAAAAGCTCCACTACAGCCGAAGAAAACCCTCCAGCTAACATACCTTCTTCCACAAGGAATATATGCGTATGCTCAGCCACAAGCTTTGTTAATTGCTCTTGAGGTAAGGGCTTAAGCCATATGGGGTCAAAAACTGCCACATGTTTCTGACAAGATGTAGCTACGCGCTGCGCGGCTTCTTTAGCCATATGAACACAAGGGCCTGCAGCAATAATAAGGGCATCACTTCCCTCTTGTAAAAGCTCTCCTTGCCCTTCGGGTAAAAGTATATACTCTTTCTTGCTGGGCAGGGGTAAATCAAAACCAGCACCACGCGGATACCGCAAGGCCATGGGACCTTCACTGTGCGTGGCTGTATAAAGCGCGTGACACAAGAGCACTTCATCACGGGGGGCAAGTATACGCATTTGGGGGATATGTCGTAAAAAGGCTATATCAAAAACCCCATGATGCGTGGGGCCGTCTTCACCCACCACGCCTGCTCTGTCTATACAAAAGGTCACGGGGAGGTTTTGCAAACAAACATCATGTACCACTTGATCATAAGCTCTTTGTAAAAAAGTAGAATACATGGCCACCACGGGGCGTTTACCTTGAATGGCAAGACCGGCAGCAAAGGTGATGGCATGCTGTTCACAAATGCCCACATCCACAAAGCGTTCTGGATATTTTTGGGCAAATGCTGCCGTACCCGTGCCTTCAGGCATGGCGGCTGTGATGGCAACAATGTCTTTATTTTCTTCTGCCAAGTTATTAAGACAGCTACTAAAGGCATCGGTAAAGGTGAGTTTATCGCTTTTTGGGGGTAAGGCACCAGTCGTTATATCAAAGCCGCCCACGCCGTGAAATTGCGTTGGATCAGCTTCAGCGGGGGCGTAGCCTTTGCCTTTATGCGTAAGTACGTGTAAAAGCACAGGCCCGTCTTCTATGGCAGAAGCCATTTCTAAGTGGCGTTTTAATGTGGCTATATCATGCCCATCCACGGGGCCAATATAGTTAAAGCGCAGTGCCTCAAAAAGCATTCCCGGAGTGAAAAAAGATTTAAATGACCATTCACCCCGTACAGCATAGGTGGCAAGATCATTGCCTATGCGCGGTACCGAGCGTAAGAAGGCCAATACATCTTTACGCATTTGACGCACCCAACGGCGAGACAAATTGCGACTTAAAAAGCGAGATAAAGCCCCCACATTGGGAGAAATGGACATTTCATTGTCATTTAAAATAACAATAAAACGTTTCCCCATATGCCCTGCCAAGTTTAATCCCTCAAGGGCTTGCCCACCTGTAAGGGATCCATCCCCTATAACGGTAATAATGCGGTGTTTTTCATCGTTAAGATCGCGCGCCATGGCCATACCAAGACCGGCAGAAATGGATGTGGAAGCATGACCTACACCAAAATGATCATAGGGGCTTTCCCCCACTTTGGGAAATCCGGAAAGGCCGCCCATGGTGCGCAAGGTATGAAAGGTATCAGCGCGACCGGTTAGCAATTTCCATGCATAACTTTGGTGCCCCACATCCCAAACAAATTTATCCTTTTCCGCGTCAAAAGTATGCAGAAGGGCAAGGGTCAGTTCTACCACTCCCAGTGAAGGAGCCAAATGGCCGCCATTTTTAGCAACGACTTCAATGATACGCTGACGCACTTCTTCACTAAGCTGTGTCAAGGCTTGCATATCTAAATTTTGCAAGTCTGTGGGCTTGGTAATGCTTTGTAAAAGCGAATTTTTTGCCAGTTCAGAACTTGTTGTTTCCTGCATATATTTTCCAATGGATATAAATTGTAATGAAGTAATTTTTATTTCTTATGTTTATGACGTACGTGCCACAACATAAGAGGCAAGGCCGCGTAAAAAGGCGCTTTCTTCCCCAGCAAAAAGAGGAAGGTGAGCCAAAGAATCTAAGGCCATTTTCTTTTGTTCTTCTGCCAAATGACGGCTTTGTTCCAATCCCACCAAGGAAGGATAGGTATTTTTCCCTTGTTCTGTGTCCGAACCGGCGGGCTTACCAAGGGTGGCAGTGTCGGCAGTGACATCTAAAATATCATCGGCAATTTGAAAAGCTGTGCCTAAAGCGGCGCCATAAACTTCAAGAGCTTTGACCACTTCCAACGAAGCACCGGCCAATAATGCGCCGCATACGCATGAGGCTTGAATGAGGGCGCCTGTTTTCATGGCATGCATGGTACGTAGTTTTTCTAGGGTAATATCTTTTTCGCCTGTATATTTCATATCAAGCACTTGCCCGCCCACCATGCCATGCGATCCGGCGGCTCGGCCTATGTAGGCCACAGCACGTAAGGCTTGCTCTGCAGGAATAGCACCGGTGGAACAGCATGAAGACACAGACGTCATGAACACAAAGGCATCTGTTAGTAAAGCGTCTCCGGCTAAAATGGCCATGGCCTCACCAAATTGCTTATGACTCGAAGGCTTTCCGCGGCGTAAATCATCATCATCCATGGCGGGTAAATCGTCATGAATAAGTGAATATGTATGAATAAATTCAATGGCAGCAGCAAAAGGAAGTACTTTTTCTTCTTCAAGACCACACAATTTCGCTGTGGTTAAACACAGCACTGGGCGTAATCTCTTGCCGCCAGCTAAAAGGCTATATTCCATGGCCTCACGTAAAGATGAAGGCAAAAAAGGCGGCGTGGCATGCCCTTGACAATTATTCATGGCAGAAGCTTTTAAACATTGGCCAAGCCACTGTTCCACCAAAGCACCTTTGCTTTTTAAAATAGCTTTTACGGCTTGAGGTTCTAAAATATGCTCTTGACTCATGCTTCTTCTCCTGCACTTTCTACATCAAAATCTTCTTCGCCCTTTTCTCCGTACAAACGTATATCATGGCGAGCTTTTTCCAATTGTTTACGGCACGCGGCGCCAAGTTCCATTCCTTCTTTATAAAGAGCCACGCTTTCTTCTAAGGGGGCTTCCCCTTTTTCCATGGCACTTACAATATTTTGCAAGCGTTCCATACGGGCTTCAAAAGTTTTGGGAAGGGCTTTTGTTTTCATAAATATATAACCTTAAAAATTCCTTAGCTTTTAACAGAGGAAGCCTGTGTATGTTGTACAAGGGCGCCAATATGTCCATCGGCCACCTGCATATGTATCTCTTGCCCTGCAGTTACATCATGTATGGAGCGAACCACAGAACCGTCCTTAGTTTGCATAAGCGCATAACCACGACGTAAAGGCGCCATGGGATTCATGGCTTCCAACTGCACATGCAAGCTTTGCAATTCCAGTTGATATTTTTCTTCTTGAGCCTGCATAATGCCGGGCACCTTATGCTCAAGCCATGTGAAATCTCTTTCTTTTTTATGCAATAGGCCTTGCATGGCATGTTCCAGACGCATTTCCAAGGCATGCAATACGCTTTGTCTTTGCTCAATGTGTCGCGTTATTTGTGGCAATGCTTGCCATTCACGCGTAAGTTCTCGCTCTTTCAAAAAAAGCTGCTGCTCCATGCATTGCATAAGTCGCGCTTTATTTTGTCGTAAAAGTTCTTCTTTGCGTTGCCAGGCTTGTAAAGGAGAAAGCCATTTTAACGCTTGCTCTTGATGTTGCAATCTTAGCGCAAAGCGTTGCAAAAAGGTATGCCCAGCTTCTTGTAAAGTCCATTCAAGGTTGTCCACCATTTGCATAAGATCTTCACGACTAGGCCACAGCAATTGCGCCGCGTGGGTAGGTGTTGCCGCACGCACATCAGCCACCATATCTGCTATGGATACATCCACCTCATGCCCAATACCTGCCAATACAGGTAAAGAACATTGAAAAAGCGCTTCTGCCACCGCTTCTTCATTATACGCCCATAAATCTTCTAAGGAGCCGCCACCGCGAATAAGCACGATGACCTCAGCCCAATCTTGCTCCACGGCTTGCGCTATGGCTTGCGCAATGGCGGGGGCTGCGGTTTCTCCTTGTACGGGCACGGGAAAAATACGTATTTCACTGCCTGTACCGGCACTTTGCGTAATACGTAAAAAGTCATATATGGCCGCACCCTTAGGAGAGGTGATCACTGCCACACGTTGCGGATTATACGGTAAAGCTTTTTTTCGCTCAGCGGCAAAATAGCCCTGTGCATGAAGTTTGCTCTTCAGCGCTTCAAAAGCAGCGTATAAAGCCCCTTTTCCGCCCTCTTGCACAAGGCTCACCGTTAATTGATACGAACCGCGTGGCGCATAGACTGAAATATGCCCAGCACAAAGAATTTCTTGTCCATTTTTAAGGCTATGTGCCAAAGAAGGGCGTGGCCCATCTTCAAATACTTCACCTGTGAGAGGGTCAAATTTTTCTTCTGAGCGCTGGGCATTTTTAAACCAAACACAATTAAGTAAGGCGTCACTATCCTTAAGAGAAAAATACACATGCCCAGAGCTTGGGCGGGCAAGATTACTAACCTCACCCTTAACCCAAACAAAAGGAAAGTTTTTTTCCAAATTACCTTTAATAGTAGCGGTAATTTCACGAACAGTGAAAATTGTGCTCAAGACCTAGAGCCCCCACCCTGCCAAAACTTTGCTTTGCCATGCGCTAAAGTCTGTGGCGAAATTCTCAAGAGATAATTCCACTTTTTCACCGGTACGGCGATCTTTGGCTTCAAGAACTCCACGGGCAAGGCTTTTACCACCAAGGCATATTTGTAAAGGCATACCTAATAAATCAGCATCCTTAAACTTAACACCGGGGCGCTCTTCTCTGTCATCTAAAAGTACTTCAAGTCCCATACCTTCAAGTGTTTCTTTAACTGTGCAAATAGCCGCACAAACATCATCACTTTTGCTGTCTAAATTAAGCATATGCACATCAAAAGGTGCCAATGGCGGCGGGAATACAATGCCGTTTTCATCATGGTTTTGCTCAATGCAAGCAGCCACAACGCGTGAAACACCAATGCCGTAACAGCCCATAATCATAACTTGTTCTTTGCCATTACTATCAAGGAAGGTGGCCTTCATGGCTTCGCTGTACTTGGTGCCCAGTTTAAAGATATGCCCCACTTCAATACCCTTGGGCAAGTCTAAAGCGCCGCCGCATTGAGGACAAGGATCTGTGGCTAAAATTTCACGAAAATCTGCATAGGCTTCCACCTTACAATCGCGGCTTAAGCTCACATGCTTTAAATGCGTATCGCTTTTGTTGGCACCGCAAACCCAATCAGTGGAGGCTTGTAAAACTGCGTCAGCGTAAATTTTAATATTTGCATCAAGACCTACGGGCCCTGCATAGCCCACTTTGGCCTTTGTCCATGCTTCCACTTGTTCAGGGCTGGCCATTTCCACCACAGTAGCATTAAGGAAGTTCTTTAACTTTACATCATTAACGCTGTGATCTCCGCGCACAAGTACGGCTACGCCTTGTCCGTCCACGTCAAAAAGTAATGTTTTAATAAGCGTGCTGGGTTCTATATGCATAAAGGCACACACTTCTTCCACAGTGTGGGCTTGCGGTGTGCTTACTTCTACATGCTCTGGGCAAGAATCTGTACACACTTCGCCCTGCCAGAGCACGGCGGCGCGCTCAATATTTGCAGCAAAAGAACATGCTGTACACGCAGCAATGGTATCTTCACCGGTATCAGCCAATACCATAAATTCATGGGAAAAATTTCCGCCAATGGAGCCAGAGTCTGCTTCCACAGCACGGAACTTTAAAGCCATATGCGAAAAAGTTTTGGTATAGGCTTCAAACATTTTTTTATAGGAGATATCCGCGCCTTCGTCGGTGGCGTCAAAGGAATAGGCATCCTTCATCATAAATTCGCGGCCGCGCAAAAGACCAAAGCGAGGGCGAATTTCATCGCGGAATTTTGTTTGAATTTGATACAAATTCATAGGTAGTTGGCGATAGGAGCGCACTTCACCACGCACAAGGTCAGTGATAATTTCTTCATGAGTAGGCCCAAGACAGTAATCGCGGTCATGACGGTCTTTAAAGCGTAAAAGCTCTTTGCCGTAAAACTCCCAACGACCTGTTTCTTGCCATAAATCCGCCGGTTGGGCTGCAGGCAATAAAAGCTCCTGCGCACCGGCTTTATTCATTTCTGTGCGTATAATATTTTTTGCTTTTTCAAGAACTTTTAAACCTAAAGGAAGATATATGTATATGCCAGATGTGACCTTACGCACCATGCCGGCACGTATAAGGAGTTGATGGCTAATAACTTCGGCATCAGCCGGAGCTTCTTTCAGTGTGGGAATGTAGCTTGTGCTCCAACGCATGATTATTCCTGCTCTTTTTTTAATGTAATAAGTTTATCTAATTCTTCCATAAAAGCTGCAAGTAATTCCTCTTGCCCTTTTACAGTGCGTATCACTTCGCCTTTGCAAAAAATACTTCCTTTGTCACGACCGCCAGCCAAACCAATATCAGCATGACGAGCTTCTCCGGGGCCATTGACAACGCAACCCATGACCGCAACTTTGAGAGGAAGTGTTTCTGTTTTTAAACGCTCTTCCACCGCTGCTGCCAAGGACATGAGATCAATTTCTGTACGCCCGCAAGTGGGGCAAGAGATGATTTCCGGCCCACGTTGACGCAAACCCAAGGAACGTAAAATTTCATATGCGGCAATGACTTCTTGCACGGGATCTGCCGTAAGAGATACACGTAAAGTATCGCCTATGCCTTCCCAAAATAAAATGCCAAGACCCACGGCAGACTTTACAGCACCGCGCAATAAACCCCCTGCTTCGGTTATACCCACATGCAAAGGGTAATCGCAGCGCGTGGCTAACAGTTTATAGGCCGCTATGGTTTCAAGCACAGAAGAAGACTTTAACGAAATTTTCATATCGTAAAAGCCTTTTTTTTCTAAAATTCGTACATGTGAAAGAGCACTTTCCACCATGGCTTCCGGCGTGGGGCCACCGTATTTTTGTCGTAATTCTTTCTCAAGAGAACCGCCATTAACCCCTATGCGAATAAGAGCATTATGGGCTTTTGCTGCTGCTACCACACAATCTACATTTTGCTCTGAACCAATATTACCGGGATTAATCCGTAAACCTTGCACTCCAGCTTCCAAAGAAGCCACAGCTAAGCGATAATCAAAATGAATATCGGCAATAAGGGGAACTTGTGCTTTTTGTCCAATAATTTTCAGGGCATTAGCCGCTTCCATATCGGGCACAGCCAAGCGCACGGCTTCACAGCCAACAGCCACAAGAGCTTCAATTTGCTCAAGGCTTTGCGTAGCATTGCGAGTGTCCGTATTTAACATACTTTGCACAAGTATGGGGGCATTACCACCTATGGGCTGTGTACCAAGGTGCAAAGAGCGTGTGGGCTTTCTTCGTATTTCAGGGCTTTGTGTCATAGAACTTATTTCCTAAGGGGCTAACATCCTTTCATGGCGGCGTATGGTAGCGCATTTTACCATAATAGCCAAGCTCTCTCATCCCCCTTAGGCTACATTTTGTCCTTTTTTTTCTTAACAAAAGGTGTTACAATCCTCTGTGTTCAGTAGTAAAAACCTAACGTAGCACTTAAGTTTTTATATTTTTTTACGATAATAGATGACAAGATACTTTTTTCATTTTATCAACAAGGATTTTATATGCCTAATATCGTACGCCTTTTACTTTGCGCCCTCATACTTTCTTCTCTTTTTATGACGGCTTGTTCAAGAACACGCACAGCGCAAGATCCGCAATATGTTGACGCACAAGAGCTTAAACTCAAGGTGCGTGAACTTGCAGACCAAATGCTGGCAACCATGGATAATAGCACGCTTACAGGTCTTGTTGCCATGCCCACGTCTTTTGTGGATATGAATAATAAAGCTCAGACCAGTGCTTTTGGTAATCTTATGGGTGAATCACTCATTTATGAATTTAACCAGCGCGCCTTTCCTGTGAGAGAATATAGGCTTACAGGAAATATTGCCATGAAATTAGGCCAAGGAGACTTTGCTCTCTTGCGTCAAGGCATTGTTTCCACACATGAAAAATGGGCGGCGCTCATTGTGGGTACATATTATGTTGATAAGGAAGCTGTGTTCGTCAACGCACGCCTTGTACGTGCATACGATGGTATGGTCTTACGCACCGGACAGCTTGTTCTTGTGAAAACGCCCGTTATTGATCGCCTTACTAAAACGCTTATGCAACCCTATGTTCCTGCCACAGCGGCGCACTCCACAGCCCCTAAGCCTTTGCCAGCGCCTACCCTTGGGTTAAAAAGCGGTACGTTAAACATTCGCCAAGTACCTGAACAACCCGCCCCTCCAAGACAACCGGGGCTTTATTAAGCTACTTTACGCATCATCGGAGGACGTATGCCTACCCCATTGAATACTTCTGTTTTTAACCGCCTTACAATAGCTGTATTGCTTGTTTTTTGTATGGCTTGTACACCCGTTTTTATAACTGCCACTGAAGCTTTTGCCTCAGATGAAAAACCTATTCCTGCTGATACAGCGCGAAATTTAAGCTTTGCCAAAAAATACCGCACTGAAGGGCGCTATGAATTGGCGCGTCAGCACTATCTTTTGGCCTTAGCCACGTGCAATACCACTACCCTTCGTGATACCATTCAGCGCGATTTACAAACCCTAGAACTTCAAATCAGAACATTACGGTAATCATTATGCATAAATATATTTTTCTTTTTTTACTTTCTTTTGCATTATTAGGCCAAGGTTGTGTATCAGCCATGAATGGCGTTGTAGGTTCAGGCTATGGCCCTCGCGCTGCCAATGATATGGCAGAGCAAATGGACGCACAAATCATGCAGCGTGGCAATGTTACCCTTGCCACCACCCCCAAAGAGCTTTTAGAGGCTCGTCAAAGACAGTTACGTAGCACCATAACCATTATGACCACTGTGCCCGTAAACTTAAATAATTTACAGCTTTCCAATGCCTTGGCTCGCCAAATTTCTGAGGAAATGTCACGCTGGTTTGTGACTGCTGGCTACAGAGTAAAAGAAATTCGTAAGGGTAAGGAATTACGCTTTCAAGAAAAAACCGGTGAAATGCTACTCACTCGTGACAGAGAAGAATTGGCTAGAAAAACCGCCACTAGCATAGCAGTACTTACGGGAACCTATGTTATAACGCCTGAACAAGTGCGCTACAGCATGCGTTTGTTGCATACTCCTAGCAATGACGTGCTGGCCATGGGAACAGCTACTGTGCCCATTACGCCAGATGTTCCCCCACTCTTGGTAGAAAACACAGCCCCCGTTAAGGTGGAGCCTTCTGTCAATACACGTTTACAATAGGTATAGGGGCATGCCACGTATTATAGTGGGCATCAGCGGTGCCAGCGGTATGCCCTTAGCTTTGACCTTGTTGCAACACCTGCATGTACTACAGTCCGTAGAAGTGCATCTTATCATATCTCAAGGGGCGCAGTATGTTATGCAAACAGAAGGCGCCCTTCCTTTATCCGCTTATACAAATTTTGCTCACAAAGTATATGATGCACAAGATATGGCCGCTGGCCCTGCGTCTGGTTCATGGCAACATGACGGCATGATAATTTGCCCTTGCTCCATGAATTCTTTGGGGCATATGGCTCATGGCATTGGTAGCAATCTTTTGCATCGCAGCGCCGATGTTTGCCTTAAAGAACGTCGCCCTTTGGTTATTGTGCCAAGGGAAACACCACTTAGCCCCATTCATTTACAAAACATGTTACGTTTAAGCCAACATGGTGCCACCATAATGCCGTTTAGCCCTGCTTTTTATACCAAGGCTACAGACATGGAAAGCTGCTTACAGCATTTTTGCGGACGCCTTTTAGACCAATTACATATAAAGCATACACTCTGCACCCGCTGGCAGGATAATGCATAATTTTATCTTGCTTTTCTAACCTATTTCGTGTAGAAAATTCTTCGCTTGGAGGCGTTTCGTAACCGGTGTTGCGCCTGGTCTTCAAAACCAGTGGCGGGCAGAGATGTCCGTGGTAGGTTCGACTCCTATACGCCTCCGCCAACTATAAAAGTAAACTCCCACAATATTGCGGGAGTTTTTTTTATGGCTTTTACATTTTTTTATTATTGGTAATCCAATACTGCAGAGTTTTATACAGCACTTCCGGATCAATGGGTTTTGTAATATGATCGTTCATACCATGGGATATACTCATTTCTTTATCCCCCTTCATGGCATGAGCAGACATGGCTATCACAGGCAAATTGGCGTATTTTTCTTGTTTACGAATGTTTATTGTAGCAGTATAGCCATCCATATGCGGCATTTGTATGTCCATAAGAATAGCATCATACGTATTGCTTTCTAAAAGCTTTAAAGCCTCTACGCCGTCATTGGCTATATCTAAGGTATATCCGGCACTTTGTAAAATTTCGCTGGCCACAAGCTGGTTAATATCGTTATCTTCCGCCAAAAGTAAATGACCACAATTCTCTGAACATACTTCTTCTTGTACGCTTTGCAATTCGTTCTTGAGGAGCTGTAAATTGTCCTGACTAATGTTTAACACAGCTGAGCAAAAGAAAGTGGATCCTTTACCTAGTTCACTTTCAACCCAAACTTTACCGCGCATCATCTTAATAATACTTTTGGAAATAACAAGACCTAAACCTGTACCCCCAAATTTTCGTGTAACGGACGTGTCTGCTTGTGAAAATGCAGAAAATAAACGCCCTATTTGCTCTGAACTTAAACCAATGCCCGTATCACGTACTGCAAATAAACAGCCTAGCTCGTCTTTTCCTTTGAAGGTGCTTTCTATTTCTAAAGAAACAGTGCCTGAGCGAGTAAATTTTATGGCATTACTTACCAAGTTAAAAAGAACTTGCTTTAAACGTAGCGCATCACCCAGTAAAACAGTTTTTGCAAAATTTCCAGGTTTAATATTAAATATTAATCCTTTATCTGCAGCCATAGGAGCATATAAAGACTCTACTTCTGCACACAGCTCGTGAAGAGTAAATGGAGATTCTTCCATTTCAAGCTTGCCAGCTTCAATTTTTGAAAAATCAAGAATATCGTTGATAATTCGCATAAGGTTATTGGCAGATAAAAGACTTTTTTCTACATATGTTTCTTGTGTTTTTTCGAGTTTTGTTTGATTAAGTAAATGTAAAAGGCCTAAAATCCCATTCATAGGTGTACGAATTTCATGGCTCATATTTGCTAAAAATTCACTTTTAGCCTGAGCACTTTTTTCTGCCACGTCTTTAGCTTTACGTAACTCTTGCTCATTGGTATGAATTTCCTTAAGCATGGCTCTATGCTCTCGCAAATCCTTCAAATAGGCAATTAATCCCTGCTTACCTTGATAGGATGTACGCATAACAAGTATATCAAGAGGAATTTCTTCCTGTGTAAAAGCATGTTTGCCAAGCATTTCTGCTTTGGCAACGCCTTTCTCAAACCCTTCCTTAATAAGGTTTGAAATGTGAGTGAAAGAAGAAATTCCATCAGGCTGTACCTCAGGCACAGTTTTACGGAAGTTTTCTAAATAGATTTCTTTACTACTAAAACCAAAAATATTAGCACCTTCTAGATTGGTGTAAATAAGCTCTCCGTTTTCATCCCAAAAATGTACGCACAAGGGTAAGGAGTCTAACATTAAAGTATTACGAAGCTCTGCCTCTTTGACAAGTTCTTGTGTTTTTTTCAGTTCGCGCAAATCTCTTGCAAAGGTAACTAAAACATCTTCCCCTTCCAAGGTAGAGCGAACAAGGATGATTTCCATGGGAATCAATGTTCCGTCAAGACTTTGGTGTAACCATTCAAAGCTTTTATACCCTGTTTTAAATGCTTCAGCATTATTGTGCTTAACCATATCTTTAGAAACTTCTCCTTGTGGTTGAAATTTAGGAGACAGAGCATAAAAATTTGTTATAAATTCTTGTTTATTAGCAAGATTAAAGGTCTTTAACACTTCCATATTACAGTCAAAAATATGGCCGTCTTTATTCCAGAAAAATATACATAAAGGCACATTTTCAGTAATAAGCGTATTGCGTTCTTCCACAAAGGTAGCTTTTTTTTCTATGGCTTTTATTTCACGCAAGTCTCTTGTGTACCCTAAAACCATAGCTTCATTTTTATACATTGTACGTACTGCAGTTACTTCTACAGGAAGAGGATGGCCGTACTTATCAATATGCATCCATTCAAAACGAATATAGCCTTCATCAAAAGTGCGTGTGAGCGCTTTTATGGTAGCGTCTTTTGTGTTTTCTCCGTTGGGTTGAAACTCTGGTGACAAAGTATAAAATTTTTGCATGAACTCTTCTTTCGTGCTAAACCCAAACATACTATAAGCACTTTTATTACAATCTATAAGTTCAAAATCCTTATTTATTAAATTAACACCAAAAGGCATTTGATCTAGCATTTTTTGTAGCATTTCTTGTGCTTCTTTTACCTCTTGTTGTGACCTAAGAAGCTCTCGAATATCATAATTAAAAAGTGCTACAACACTTTTTCCATTATACATTATACGCAAAAAAGATGTACGCACAGGAATTTTACTTTCATCTTTACCTTGCCACATCCACTCTCTGCTGGAATAACCAGTAATGAAGGCACGCTCAATTTCTTGAGCAAAAATATCTACAGTACACGCTGAATCTGTATTAGTGATGGAAAAAAACTTTTGATAATTCTGTAATGATTCATTTTTAGTATCGTAGCCTAAAAGAGTAAAAAAAGCCTTATTACAATCAATAATAGTATCTTTATTTTCCCATATACATATGGGAATAGGGCTCATATATATGACATCTGTGAATGATTCGTTATTGCTTTGTAAACTAGAAGAGATTTCTTCTGGAATCATTTGTAAAACACAGATTCTTTCATTTTGATAAGATATGCACGTTATGGTATATTGTATAGCATTGTTATTTTTAGCAATATTTTGATGCAACCACGAAAATTGACTTGCACCTTTTTGTAGTGCAATTTTACAATGATGCATCAATAATTGCGTAAAACTTTCATTTTCAAAATTGGTAGTTTTATTGTCGTGAAAAAGAATATTTTGACATAATTCAATGCTTTTTGCATTAAAAAAATGTAAAAAACTCTCCGAGGCATACAATAATTCCCCTGTTTCTCGTATGCAACATATGGGACAGGGGCTTTTAGCATAAAGCTCTTTCAAAAATATATATTTTGTATTAGTATATGTAGACATGCAAAGCTCTTCTAGAATAAAATATTAAATGAAAATGCAATGATTCTTTTAAAGTAAGATTTTGTACATAAATGTCAAATTATCGCATCAATAAATAAAATAACTATACTATTTTAAATAGTTATCTGAACTTGAAAAACTATTTACTCGATGCTTAAAAACATGTTTCCACTAGTTTTTAAGAAAGGTGCGCTCACTCCAAATACCCCTTTCGGGGACGCCGTAAGCAAGTGACGGCTTATTTTACGCCGTACATGCCTTGCTTAATGGTAGGATTTTAAGTATTAACCTTTAAAAAATTTTTTAGATTTTTATTTACGGCAAAGTTTGCTACAATTTTTACGGCTATAAAACACCACAAAGCAAAATATAACTTATAGTTATATGTATACATTATGACACAAAGACAGGCATTACTACTTTTTATTTTTATAATACTTATTTGGGGAACAAATTGGACAGTCACAAAACTTATTGTTCTTTCTGTACCTCCATTTTGGTCTAATGCTTTGCGCTCCATTATAGCCGCTGCTGCCATTTTGCTTTTACAAGTAAGTACAAGACAATTTATACTACCTACGAAAAAAGATTTACCAGCCATCCTTATTGTAAGCGTTTTTCATATGACCATATTTGCGTCATTAATGGCTGTGGGCTTACAATATGCCTCTGTGGGACGTTCTGTAATTTTAGGGTATACAACCCCTCTATGGGTTACACCAGCGGCAATATTTTTTTTACGTGAGCCTATACATTCTTTGCGTATCATAGGCGTTATTTTAGGAATAGTAGGTGTAGCTATTTTTTTTGCACCTGCCATGCATTCATTGCAGATAGGGCCAGAGCTTATTGGAAATGCTTTGTTGCTTGCAGCATCGTTTTCTTGGGCCATTACCATTATCGGTATTAAAGTTGTCGCATGGCATGCCTCATCCTTTCAACTTGTTTTCTGGCAATTGTTACTAGCTTCCATACTTTCGGCTATGGTTGCTATTTTTATGGAAGGCATCCCCCATGTACACTTTACCCCCACCCTTATTATGCAATTGGCCTATAGCGGGCTTTTAGCCACAGCTTTTGGTTTTTGGGGTATGACGGTTATAAATCGTCACTTACCAGCCATAGTAACCTCTTTAGGCTTACTAGCCACCCCCATAGTGGGTATAGCCTTTTCCTTATGGCTACTTGGAGAAAAAATTGACAAAGAACTTCTCCTCGCCGGATTTTTTATCCTTGTGGGTATAGGATTGGGGAGCATACCCATTAAAGCAAAGTCAGATAAAACGTTGTAAAATACTATGACTTGGCTGCATTTTGTGCACGCTCTGCCTTAACGCGTCTTTTCCACGCATACATTTTTTCATCAGCTTTAGCTAATATTTCTGTTATATTATCACCGTCAGCAGGGTATTGTGCATGCCCTATACTGGCTGAAATGTGAATAGCTATGCCGTTTATGGTAAACACATCTTTAGATAGAACTTCAATACGTTGTGTTACAGAGGCAATGGCTTTTTCATTAAGATTTTCATTAAGAATAATGGCAAACTCATCACCTCCCATGCGTACAACTATTGTAGATTGTTTAAATTTATGCTTTACACGTTCTACATATGCTATAAGTAATCTATCACCAACTTCATGGCCATGAATATCATTGACTGGTTTAAAATCATTTAAATCAATATAAAAAAGGCTAAAACCTTTTTGTATTTCGTTTTCGAAATGTTCCATATATTCATCAACAATTTTCCTGTTGTATGCCTTGGTAAGTGCATCAATATAGGACATTTTTTTGGCATTTTGGCTTTTTATTTCGTATTTACGTAAAATAACGTAAATAGCAGTGGACATGGAAAAATAAATAAAAAAGTAGAATAGAATAGTTATCAAAAAATTCTTGGAAGCATTTTTATCATATAAGTAAAAAAGCCATGTTTGATCTCCCACGGTAAGAACTCTTTTAGTGGCTTTTTCTTTTTCAAAATTAGTACTTTTTAGTACGGGAATATGTTTGCCTTGATAGACAGTTTCAATGGCATATTCATAGTTAAAGTTTGTAAGAGTTTGCACTTCAATAATATTTGTCAGAAACTTTTTACTGTCAAAGCCAATGGTCACAAAGCCCCAAAAAACCTGCCTATTGTCCACTTCTGTCAAAACAGGACGACGGGCTATGATACCTTCATAATCTACAATTTTAACTGGCCCAGAAAAAACCGTACGACCGCTATTTTTGGCGTATAAAGCATCTACTTTAGTATCATCACGCTCTAAAAGATTCATGCCTACATACCATTGATATGGTTCAGGCGGATAGACATATTTTACAATACCATCAGGTTGATAGGAAATAACCAGAAAATAACTGTCATTAAAAATAATAGCAGCTACGTCTTCGAATTCTTTTTTTGTGATATTGTCGCCATATAATTTGAAGATTTTTTCAAGTTTTTGTGCGTCACCAATAACTTGATGTACAACCGCTTGAATGCGCTCTGCGTAACCCTTAGAAAGGCTAGTTACCTTTCTTTCACTCTCATCAAATAAGTCTTGAGCTTTAAAGTAGGTAAACAAGAGAGTGAGCAAAAACATGCAACAGTAAAGAATCCTTGAAAATTTCATACTTTACCTCGGATCTGCTGAGTTGTTACGCAAAAAATATATGTGTGATGAATTATATGTAAGCTTTGTGATGCCCTTAATATTTGCTGCTTTAATGACTATCTGTCAAGTGCTTTGATAGATTTTTCAAATAAAATCATAATTATTTCAAGAATGAGCGTGTACACACTCACTGTTAAAAAATACAAAAAAACCTCGCATGCTTTCATACGAGGTTTTGTATTTTAAATTACATAAATTTTACAGATACTTTGCTTGTAGCTCTTTCAATAAAACTTCTTCATCAGGAAAGGTGCCTGTATCTGCTTTAGAGTAGACAAGGGCATCATTCACCTTTACGTCAAAAATACCGCCACTTCCAGCAATAAGCTCCACGGTAGCGCCTAAGCTCTCTTGTATTTTTGCAGCTAAACTAGCTGCTTTGGGTTCATAATTTCAAGCAGAGCAATATGTTATACTAGCTTTCATAAAAAATCTCCTTACAGGTTAAAAAAAATCTCATTTTTCTCTTAAGTTTCGTATCATAGGCAATACCCCATTGTCATGTATGTTATAAAAAGATTTTTTTGGTTTTTCCTAGTGCCAAAACATTAAACAGGTATTATTTAAAAAGAGGTGCTCTATGTACAAACAAAGCAACGTCTACCTTAATTAAAAGGAGATACCCATGTCTCACGATACAGATAGGCTTAATCGCAGATCTTTCCTCAAGGGGGGCAGTATGGTACTTGCTTCCTCCGTTTTCCCCATGACCATAGAAATTTTTAATGCTGGTGAAGCTAAAGCCAGTGAAAAACTCCCTAAAAACCTCGATAAAGTCTTTTGGAACTCATGTAATGTAAACTGCGGTAGCCGCTGTGCATTGCGTGTTCATGTGAAGGACGGTGTCATTACTCGCATTGAAACCGACAATACCGGCGATGACGCTTACGGCACACAGCAATTACGTGCTTGTCCGCGCGGGCGTTCCATGCGTCAACGCATTTATGCAGAAGAGCGTATACCCTACCCCTTAAAGCGTGTAGGCAAACGCGGTGAAGCAAAATTTGAGCGCATCAGCTGGGAAGAAGCCTTTGAGGAGCTGGCACAGCGTCTGAAGAAAACCCTTGATACTTATGGAAATGAATCCGTGTACTTGAATTACGGTACCGGCGCCCTTGGCAGTACCATGGGGAAAAGCTGGCCTCCTGCGGCTACTCCTGTGGCACGGCTTATGAATCTTTTAGGCGGGTACTTAAACCATTATTCCGACTATTCCACATGTCAAATCACCGTAGGCATGCCCTATTTATATGGTGGCGGTTGGGTAGATGGTAATGGGCTTTCTGACATAGAAAACAGTGAACTTGCCGTATTTTTTGGAAATAACCCTTCAGAAACACGTATGTCAGGCTGTAAAGCCAAAACGCTACAACACGCACGTTTTAGTAAAAATACGCGTATGATTATGATTGACCCGCGTTATTCAGATACCATGGTATCTTCTGGAGATACATGGGTGCCCATTCGCCCCGGCACAGACACAGCCTTATGTGCGGCTCTTGCCCATGTGATGATTACAGAAAACCTAGTGGATAAAGCCTTTATTGATACCTATACCATAGGCTACGATGAAGACACCTTACCTGAAGGCGCACCTAAAAACTCTTCATATAAGTCGTATATTCTTGGCCTTGGGCCGGATAAACTTGCCAAAACCCCTGCATGGGCTGCAGCCATTACCGGCTACCCTGCCCCCAAAATTCAACGCCTTGCCCGTGAAATGGCCGCCGCAAAGCCTTGCTTTATTTGTCAAGGTTGGGGGCCACAGCGTACTACCAATGGAGAAAATCTTTCTCGTGCCATAGGTATGTTAGCAGTGCTCACAGGTAATGTGGGTATAGCAGGCGGTAATACCGGCGCCAGAGAAAATAGCGGCTTTGGTCTTGGTATGGCCAGCTTCCCCACACTTACTAATCCTATAAAAACGTCTATATCTTGCTTTAATTGGTATGAAGCCATTGATGATTATACCACCATGACCGCCGAAAGTGCCGGTGTGCGTGGGAGAGATAAACTCATTGCCCCCATAAAATTCTTTTGGAATTATGCCGGAAACTGCATCACCAATCAGCATGGTGGCATTAATCAAATGAATCCCATTTTACAAGATGAAAGCAAGTGTGAAACTATTGTGGTATTAGATACCACGCTTACGCCATCGGCACGCTATGCAGATTTCCTTCTCCCTGTATGTTCTAACTTAGAAGAGCATGACTGGGCAGCGGCAGGTGATAGTAATATTGGCTATGTTATCTTTGGAGAAAAATGTATTGAGCCCTTGGGTGAAAGTATGAGTATTTATGATATTTGTGCCGGCATTGCCGAGAAAATGGGCTTAAAACAACAGTTTACCGAAGGCCGCACCCAGTACCAGTGGTTAGAACATTTATATGAACTCTCCCGTAAAAATGTGCCTGATTTACCACCCACATTGGAAGAAGCTTTTGCCCTTGGCGTATATAAAAAGTATTTCCCCAAAAATCACATTGCTTATAAAGCTTTCCGTGATGATCCTGTGGCCAATCCCTTACAAACACCTTCCGGAAAAATTGAAATATACTCTGCAGCCTTGGCGGAAAAAGCCAAAACATGGAAGCTGGAAGAGGGGCAAGCCATTACCCCGCTACCAGAATATATTGCTGACCCTGAAGGCGCCATGAGTGCTTTACGCAAAACCTATCCTTTACAACTTATAGGGCATCACTATAAGCAACGTACACATTCAAGTTATGGAAATTGCTGGTGGTTACAAGAAGTTGCCCCACAAGATGTTTGGATTAACCCCTTAGATGCTAAAGCTCGCGGTATAAAGCATGGGCAGAAAGTTAAAATTTATAATGAACGTGGCGTTACCTATGTGCCTGCACGCGTGACTCCGAGGATTATGCCGGGGGTTGTTTCATTACCGCAAGGTGCGTGGCACACACCGGACGCCAACGGTATGGATCGTAATGGTTGCATTAATGTGCTTACCGAGCTTAAGCCCACTGCTTTAGCCAAGGGTAATCCACATCACTCTAATCTTGTGCAAATTGAACGAGCCTAGCCAATGCATGCTAAACACGGAGAATGTATATGTTAAGACAACCTTCATTTACCTTCAATAGTGAGCTTTGTACTGGCTGTAAAGCCTGTATGATTGCCTGTAAGGATAAACATAATTTACCACGAAATGTAAAGTGGCGTCGTGTCTTGGAATTTTCTGGCGGAGAATGGTTAGAAATGAGCAATGGCGCCTATGAGCAAAATGTTTTTGCCTACTATACATCCATTTCTTGTAATCATTGCGAAGACCCCACCTGCGTGAAAGGCTGCCCCACAAGAGCCATGCATAAGGATTCCGATGGTATTGTAAGCGTTAATCAAGATTTATGCGTTGGTTGCCGCTATTGTGAGTGGAATTGCCCCTACGGTGCGCCGCAATTTAATGCAGAAATTAAACGCATGAGTAAGTGCGATTTTTGCCGCGATTACCTTGAACAAGATAAAGAGCCGGCTTGTGTGGCCGCTTGTCCTTGTCGTGCTTTAGGTACGGGGAATTACGTTCACTTACAAGAAGAAACTGGTTATACCAAGGAAATGGCACCTCTACCACCAGCGTCTATTACCAAGCCTCATCTCTTTTGTGTGCCTAATAGGCATGCTAAACCTCAGGGAAGTGATGATGGCATTCGTGGCACCCTTGTAAGTAACCCCGAGGAGGTATAACCATGGAAGGAATGTGGAGTCTTATCTTCTTTACCCTGCTTGTACAAGCCTCGGCCGGTATGGTTCTGTTGCAAGCCGCACTTGGCGGAGAAAAAGCACGTACGCAGCATTGTTGGAGCCGATGTGCTTTAGGCCTCGCTCTGGCAGGCACGGTTTTCTCCCTTTTACACTTAAGCGCCCCATCGCATAGTGTTTTTACCATTAATAATATTTTTTTCTCATGGTTAAGCCGTGAAATATTCTTTGTAGGTCTTTTTACAGCCATACTTTTTTGGTATGTGTATAAACAAGAAAAATTGTTTTTATGGTTAGCCGGACTGGCCGCCCTTGTGCTAAATTATGCCATGAGCAAGATTTATACCGTGTCCTTGGTACCTTTTTGGCAAGAAATTTGTGTTTCAGGGGCATTTTTGGCTTCATCCTTGGTGCTAGGCGGTGCAGCTCTTTTGGGCTTAACTTTCTTTTGTCCCGAAAAAACCTTATTAGAGCGCCTCACAAATCTCATGACGTCTTGGGTGCCCTTGGCGTTGAGTGTGGTCTTGGCTTTGCGTATGGGATTTGCTGTGGATCAAACCATGCATGCTACTATTTCCATGAGCATTTTTGCCTTATATACAGCACCCATATTACTTGGCCTTAGCATGGCTTTGCTCTTTTTCTTACTACAACAAGTAAGTATTTTCTGCTTGAAAAACGCATCACGTGAAGCCATGCTGTCCTCCGGTATGTGGACAGTTGTTATGCTGGTTCTCCTAGCCTTTGTTGTGGCTGGTGAGCTATTGGCACGTATCACCTTTTATCAAGGGTATACATGGTTTGGCATGTAACACGAGTACTTTATAGCAAAAAAAGGGAGGAGCACTATGTTAGTGTTCCTCCCTTACTTTTGTCCTATTTGGTCTAGGCTGCAAAACACATTACCACATATTTTCAGCAAGGCACGCTCACTTCAAATACCCCTTTCGGGGATGCCGTAAGTAAGTGACGGCTTATTTTACGTGACGGCAAGCCATACCAGAGGCATATCTTATATAGCCGACAACTGAAAAAAGTATTTCATATGTCTAAATTTTAAGTTATAAATTCTATTTTTACTGACAATTAAGTAGTTTTTCAGTGCCAACTATAAAAGCTCGCCCTAACAGACATGAGGGTTTGCGTTTAAGAAGCTTTGCCCTGTCGCATATTTACTTTTCAGGGCTTTTCTTGGCCTCTTGCATTTTTTTCCAAAAGATAAAGTGGCGTAATGCCATATAGCCATGTCCTATGACATATATGCCAAGCACATAGGCTGTATATCTATGTAAATCTAAAAAATTAACGGAAAATTTCGTATAGGGCACCCATAAAAGATACCATATAAAACCAAAGAATACCGTTAAAAAAAAGAAGATAAAGCCAACACCCTGAATAACACCGGGAAGACCACCAGGGCGTGGGGCGGGTATATGCCCTGCTTTAAGCTGTTGTATATCTTTACGTAATTGCGTACTTTCTCCCCATAAATACGGAAAGAAGTATTTACAGCCGCGTCTTTTAAAACTTGCAAAGAGGAAAATACAGATAAAAGGCACAAGTAAAAGCCCAAGTTCTATATGCCAAGAATCAACAAAAGGAGTGCGTGCTATTTTTATGAGCTGTGCTGTAACAAGAAATATGGCGATAATATGCCAAATGCGAATAAAAGGGGTTTGAAAAAAGCCAAAAAATTTCCAAAGTAAAGAAATATCGTGTAATACTTTCATTCTTTTCTCCCTGTTTTCATATTTATAACATGTGTCACAATGGGCAGATAGCGTAGAAAAGCGCATTTGAAAAAGAGAATCTTGTAAAACACTATGAATATAGTATGTGTTCAGTATCTTGCATATGGAAAGCGCTGTCAATGAGATATTTCATACAGCAGGCTCTTACACCTCCACGTAATAGAGTTTATAGTCGATATAAAAAACACTTAAGTTAGTCGACACTGAAAAAGTACTTAACTGTCAGTAAAAATAGAATTTCTAGCTTA